>CAJXIL010000004.1 GCA_913054455.1 uncultured Roseobacter sp. | reverse complement strand
AATCCGTCCGGGGAAAGGGGAAGCTTGGCAATCATCGGATTTATGCAACAAAGCCCACCAGGACACCAAAGCTCCGCTTTTTGACCGCCAAAGTTGAGCTTGGTTGAATGCCCTTGGCCACGGTTGTCCCAATTGCGCTGGCTCCCCTTAGTCGCTTGCTGCAAAGATCCATGGAAAGGATGATTGCTCAGGCTAGCGTGAAAAGCATCATTAGGCTGCCATCCCACAGCGCAAGAATACGAGGTTATGGAAGCCTGAAATGCCCGGAGCTATTGCCCGCAACGAAGCAGTGCGATCGACAAAGTATCCGGGTGGAGCGTTGTGGCGACAGTGAATTGGTTATCACCGTCCAAGCCGCGTTGAGACATGAGGAGGGTCAGACATGTTCTCCGCTGGTTTTTCGAACCGTGAAGCATGCCGCCGACCCGAACTCAATGGATCCTGAGCCTATGCCGCAAAACTGTCCGAATAAGTGGGACCACTTCAGCAAATGCTTGAACCCGCCCCGCGTCTCTGCGATCAAGGGTGCGAAAATCTGAATGAGGCGGGCCTGTTGCGGCGTACGTTTTTCCATAAACTCGGACTACTGCTCCCGGCGGTGACGTGGCTGTTCATTCAGTTCACGATGTCTGGGATTATGCTCGGGTCTTCGGCCAATGCCACACAGATCGAAATCTGTTCACCCTTTGGCATTCAGCAGATCACAATAGATCTGGAAACTGGTGAGCCAGTTGACCCCTTGGCAGGCGAGAGGGGCTGCGATTGGTGTCAGTCCTTTAGTCAGATCACCGATACTGACCTGCGCGGAGATGTTGGCTGGGCCGTTTTGGCGCAGAGTTTTCAGTATCAGCTGGTAGCCTCACCGCCACCTCACAAACCCCTGCGCCTTGTTGCTGGTTACAGAAGTCGCGCGCCCCCACACCTTTGAGCTCTCACAAAACCTGACAGGACCGTCTGGACCCGCCTTTTCGCAGGCTGGTTTGGAAATATGTGAACCAAAGGAAAAACCATGTTCAATCGAATTACCCGCGGCCTTGCCGCAGCCGCGCTTGCGGCCTCCTTTGCTATGCCCGCATGGGCAGAAAATATCACTCTGACCGACACCATGGGGCGCCAGGTCGAGGTGCCAGAGGACCCTCAGCGTATTCTGCTGGGCTTCTATTTTGAGGATTTTATGGCCGTGGCCGGCCCCGAAGCCTATGACCGTGTGGTGGCGATTTCTAAGGATACATGGGAAGGGTGGCGTAACCTGCAGTGGCAAACCTACGCCGCAGTGATCCCGCGCCTGGAAGAACTGACCGATGTTGGTGAAATCGATTCCGGGACCTTCTCACTGGAAGCTGCAGTCGCCGCAAAGCCGGATGTCGCCGTTCTCGCCGCCTGGCAGTATAAGACGCTTGGTGATGTTGCCGATCGCCTGGAAGCGGCAGGTGTGCCGATTGTTGTCATCGACTACAACGCCCAGACTGTTGAAAAACATGTCCAGTCCACGCAGATTCTTGGGGAGCTGATGGGCGCAGAAGACCGTGCCAAAAGGCTTGCCGATGAATATGCCGCAGCGGTGAAAGAAATCGAGGCCCGCCTGGCAACAGTACCTGAAGGCCTGGCACCAAAGGTCTATGTGGAGCTGGCGCGCAAAGGGATGGACACCGTTGATAACTCCTATTCGGGCACCCAATGGGGCAGCGTGATTGATCAGCTTAAAGCGAGCAATATCGCCAATGGCCAGATCAGCAACTGGGGAAAACTGAGCCCTGAATATGTTCTGGCGCAGAACCCCCAGGTGATCCTGTTGGCTGGCTCCGGTTGGGCCGGACGTGACCAAGCTGTGATTATGGGGCCAGGTGTTGATGCCGCCCTTACTCATGAGCGGATGCAGGCCTATCTGGGCCGCCCCGGCTGGGAAGGTCTGGATGCGGTGAAAGACGGCAAGGTCTTTGGAATCTATCACGGTGGTAACCGCACGCTTTATGACTATGCATTCCTGCAGTTCCTCGCCAAGGCAATTTACCCAGAGCAATTTGCCGATATGGATCCTCAGGCCGCGCTTGATCGGTTCTTTGCCACCTATATGCCGGTCGCCTTTAATGGCTCCTACATGACACAGCTGCCCGGATCGGGCGACTGATGCCCCCCCCAGACGGGGCGTCTTTCACGACTGAAACGGGGGCGGCGCGAGCTGTCCCCGACGACGCTTCACACTATACTGTCCTGATGCGCCAACGCCTGTTGCGCCTGTCCGGGGCCATCCTGGTACTGGTGGCCTTAGCCGTGGCCGATATCCTGACCGGACCCGCCATGCTGAGCCTGTTTGACGTTGTAACCGGCTTGTTTAGCCCGGCCCAGGCCGATGCCATGACGCGGGTGATTGTTCTCGATATCCGCCTTCCCATGTCCCTGATGGCCATTCTTGTTGGCATGTCACTGGGCATCGCCGGTGTGCATATGCAGACCATCCTGGGGAATCCCCTTGCCAGCCCCTATACCCTGGGCTTCTCTGCCGCTGCCGGCTTTGGCGCTGCGCTGGCCATTTTGACTGGTTTCACCTTGCCCGTTTTTCCCTGGTTGACCATTCCCCTTGCCGCTTTTGTCATGTGTGTGCTGGCCGCGGCATTGGTTTTTTCCTTCTCAAGAATGCGCGCGATGCGCCCGGAAGTGATGGTTCTGGCGGGCATTGCCACCCTGTTTCTCTTCCAATCGGCGCAGTCTCTGGTGCAATATCTGGCCGCACCAGAAGTACTGCAGGCCATTGTGTTTTGGCTTTTTGGCTCCCTGCTTAAAGCAAGTTGGAACAATGTGCCCATCGTTGCCATTGTCTTTGCTCTGACCAGTTTGGCGGTCTTGCCCAACCTTTGGCAGCTCACGGCCCTGCGCCTTGGGGATGCGCGCGCCGCAGCAGTGGGCGTGGAGGTCAGCGCACTCAGGATCAAACTCTTTGCCCTGGTGGCCCTGTTGACCGCAGGTGCGGTCGCTTTTGTTGGAACCATCGGGTTTGTCGGGCTCGTGGCTCCGCATATCGCGCGGATGCTGGTGGGGGAAGATCAACGTTTCCTGCTGCCGATGGCCGCCCTGATGGGAGCGATCACCATGACCGGTGCCTCGGTCGTATCCAAGCTGATTTCCCCTGGCGGCGTGATCCCGATTGGGATTGTCACGGCACTTATCGGGGTGCCTTTCCTGTTCTTTCTCATCCTGCGTGGACAAAGGAGACACTGGTGAGCCTTCAGATTACAAACCTGACCGTTGCCTATGGGCAAAAAACCATCCTGCGCGCGCTGGAGGATCACTGGCCAGAGGGGCAGGTCACGGCGCTGATTGGGTGTAATGGCGCTGGAAAATCCACGTTTTTGCAGGCGCTGGCTGGTCTGATCTCCATGCAGGGAGAGGCGACCCTTTCGGGCAAGCTGCTCTCCCCAGAGGAGCGGCGCCAAATGATCGCTTACATGCCACAGGACACCAGCGCCCATTCGTCCCTAACGGTGCTTGAGGTGGTATTGCTGGGGCGGCTCAAAAGCCTGGGGCTTAGCCTGCCCAAGGGCCTGGCAAAAGAAGCCTTGGAGGCCCTGGAGGCCTTTGGTCTGGCATCTTTGCAAACCCGGCAGTTGGATGAAATCAGTGGCGGCCAGCGACAGCTGGTGTTTCTAGCCCAGGCCCTGTTCCGCCAGCCCCGCGTGCTTTTGCTGGACGAGCCAACTGCGGCCCTTGATCTTCGTCACCAGCTACTCGTCCTGGAACGGCTGCGTCTGATTGCCCGCCAAAACGGTACGATCATTGGCATGGCCATGCATGATCTCAACCTTGCTGCGCAGTATTCGGATCACGTCCTCGGACTCGGCGGCGGCCGCAAGATTGCCTCTGGCGCTCCTGCGAAGGTGCTCACTCCAGAGACCCTCCGGATAATGTACGGAATTGAGGCTCAGGTCTCACAGGACGCAGGGAACCCGCTACAGATCTTACCTTTGCGGGCCATCTAATAGGCACGGGACCTCTCTTCACGAAAACTGACTTTCGCAAAAAGAAAGTGATCGCGGCAGGCGTCTTGATAGCCAGGAAAATCTCCCACTCAGCCGCCTCCAAGACGCCCCGTCCGGGCTCCTTAATTTGGCCCCACTGTCGCGCTTATTTCGTCAAACGTGGCCAACACGATAATCTGACGCGTGGCAGCCCAAGACCCATAGTTCCCGTCCTCCCATTTGGAGGTTCCCCAGTTCAAGGTGACGGTGGTGCCGGAAACGATCGTAGACACATAGTCGCTTTGCAGCAGCTGAATGGTGTGCTCATTGCCATCACCGCTGCCGTCATCGGCCCAATAACACAGGAAAGTATAGGCGGCTTTCACCGGTTGGGAAAAACTGACTGAGGCTGTTCCCTCATCCACAACTGCTGTTGCAAATCCGCTACCCGTGGGATTGTCAATCGTGGCGAGCGGGGCAAATGAGAGCGAATAGTAGTAACTCTGCTTTCCGTACATATGTCCGGTAAAGTAAATATAGGCGTTCGTCGTATTGGTCGTTGTATCTGGCGTAATGTCACTGCTTTCAGGCTGCTGTACCTGGATATCCATTTTGCTGACCTTGCCGTCGTGGCCACTATTCCTGCTCCAGAATGCATAACTGGTCATGCCCGCAGCGATTGTCTCATAGCCAATGCCTGGCAAGGAAAAGTTATACGTGCCAGAGGACGCTTTAATTAGCTTCAAAAAGCTACTGGTCTCTTCTTCATTCCAACAGACCGTGACAGTTTCGAGCGTTGCGTCAGAACTGATGTTGTTATCTGAGTTGTCCTCCAAGATCATTGTGCAGCCCGTAGACAGGGAGGTCCCGGCGGCGTCTAAACTCGCCGTTCCCGTAACTTGCCACTTCAGCAGGTCGTGTTTTTTGTTCTTGCTGAAGGTGTATTTAAATCCCCCAATATAAGAGACCGCCTGGATGGCTGGAGTGGTCAGAGTATGCGTATTGCTGCCACCTGGAGTGAAGCTATCTGTGACGATCTGCAGAGAAGAGGCCTTCATTGTCAGCGTCTGGGTTACCTCGGTTTCTTGATAACCGCTGGCCGATTGGCTGGCATCCAACATCGAGGAGGGCACCTTCAGCGCCGCGTTGGGAAGCAGCCCTGTAGCCTCATCTGGGCTATAGATCGCTGTGATTTTATAGGTCGTTGTGCCTTGGGGGAAAACGGGGTAGCCGCTTGCCGCGAGGGCGACGGATTGGTCGCCAGCACTCGCACCACATTGTAACTTGGCCGACGTGGCATTCTGCGTCGTCCAAGTCAGCGTGATAGAGTTGTAATCCGCATAGGCCCATGTCGGTGAGACAGAAAGCACGGCGCTTGGTGGATTGAGGCTTACACTCACAGCGCCCGATGGCGGCGAATGGATCCCGCCTGAAATCTCCCCAAAATAGGCCACAGCACGATAATTGCCCCCCAAAATGGCTTCAAGTGTCGCGCTGGTATCCTCGGCGTCAAAAAAACCGACCGCCTGATTATCAACCAGGATCAAAACGTGGTCGGCGTTGGTCACCGTCCAGGACAGGGTGAGCGTGTCGCCCATATTGACCCCGGTCAGGTTGGTGCTGCCATTGATCATGAACGTTGAAATGGTCGGGGGATTGACGGTGACACCCGCCGTTTCCTGGGCCACTGCAGACCCTTGATTGTTCCCGTTTGACACAGTCAGGGTGAAGATAGTGTTTTCAGTCAGCGGGACTGTTTCGACACTGCCCGCATTGGTCGAGGGGTCCACAGGGTGCGACAGGAGTTCGGCTGGGGTGATCACATAGCTATATCCCGCCGCGCCACTCCAGGAGAGCGTAGTTGTCTGGCCCGCATTGATTTGAGCTGGGTTGCTGGTCATGGGGTTGAGGTAGAAATCAGCCGGGAATTTGCTGACCTCAAAACTGTAGGTATCAGAGGGCGTATTGTTTTCTTCAATTGTCACCTGAGCGGAGCCTGCAGAGCTGTTCACAGTCATATTGCTGAAGGTAAAAACCAAACCACTAGAGAGCCCAGAATCCCCCCCTTCGGGCGGGGTAAAGACAAAGCTCCCCTGCGTTGCGTTACCGCTTATCTCCCAGCCAGCCGGTCCAGCGGCTACAATTGTCGTTGCGGTGCTGGCCAGCGATTGTGTGCCAGAGCCGATAGGAATTGTAACCGAGATACTGGTGATATGCGCCGCCTCGGAATAGCGGGTGGAGGCGATGATTGTAATTGATGAGTTGGCCCCATTCACCTGCAAAGGGTCGGGTGCTGTGGTCAAGGCATAGGTTAGTTGCACGCTCATATCATTGTTCTCTCTCTGTGGGCCTGTGGCTTGGGCTGTTACTGCTGCTGAACGGGGGACGCCTGCCTCAATCCTCCTCATTGGGAGCGGTAGAGGGCGTTAACAACAGCCAGCCATCCTGCAAAATCGGCGCGTCAGCCATTGGGCGGGCAGTGGCATCGCTGCTTTTTACGTGATCAGTTTGCCAGTCTCCCTCAGCGGTTCCGGTGGCGGTCAGCCAGGACCATTTGCCACTTTGAACCGAGGGTAACGGCATCTCTACTGCGCCAGTGTTCAGCAACAGCGGTCCAACCTGCATGGAAATCGCCATCTGGGAGAGCGCTTGCGCCACCGCTTTTTCTGGTAACCCCCGCCGCACACGTGGCAGCAGTCCACTGGTGGCATGCAGATCACCACGTGGATCAACCAAAAGCGTGACATAGACAGATCCCTGAGTGTCCATCGTGCCATCGCTGGCTTCTGGTGTCTCGACTGGCGACACTATGGGCCAGTCATTCCGGGTTTCTCCTTGCTGCGAAATATAGCCGGAGCTTGCCTGTGGCGGCCTGTGAACTGCCATCATTGCACCGTAGTCTGACCCCAGGTAGTAGCCTGCGATACCGTCACCGCGCAGCTCAATTGCGCCCAGCTTGACCTCAAATTTGAGCTCTTCAACGCCGCCAGAATTGAATTTCAGCTGGTCAGAGCCTGTTTTGAAAATCTGTTCATAGGATTGGTTCGCTTTGGCCAGCCCCTGTAGCTGAAGCTGCAAGTTGGCCCGGACCACTGCAATGGGATGGCCGATTAAGGCCGCAATAGAGCCACCAGAGCGTTCCTCACCTGGGTCTAGCGTCCAGGCCGACTGGTCCAACGTCAGCATAATATCCTGCATGGCCGCTACAGGGTCAGCCGCATCCAAGATCCCATTGACCAGTGCGGCAAGCTGCGTGTTCTCGATCTCTGGTTCTGTTGCCGGATTTGCCGGGGCTGCCATACCTCCTGGTGCGGGTATCCACTGCAAAACGGACCCTCCCCCTGATAGCAGATAGGGCTGAAGCGCGCCCAGTGCCGCTCCACCCTGATTATAGACCGCTAGGCTGCCATCTGCGTGATTGGGCAGGAGCCAGCCACAGATCGGGTTGCCATCTGGCGTCAACTCAACCTCGAGACTGTCATCTGTGGCGTCAACAAACCGAAGGGCGAGGCGCGCGGGCTGAACCAGACGTGGTGCCAAAACAGCCATCCCCTGATCGCTGCACTGCGCCGACTTTGGCGGCGTAAGGGTGGGGGGCAGGAGGGGCTTGAGGATGGGATTGTCCTGAGTGCTGCCATGGTTGGCCGACATCAAATTCATTGTGCGGCCAAAGCTATCCGTCAATTGTAGCCCCACGAGACTGATAAACCCTGCTCTTAACGGAAAGAAATAGGGAGTTCCCGTCTGGTTGTCCTGTAAATAGGGCGTGGGATTCAGCCAGGGCGCGGGCACCCCTGACAATGTATCTGGCATACCCTTGGAAACTGCTGAGCCAGGGCTGGCATTGGCCGCGGTGTCACGCATTGCCAACAACTGGGTAAACCCACTTGTGCTTTGTGACAGCAGGGACCATGCCTCAATTTTTTGACTTGGCGTTTCAGGAAGCAATGCACCATAGTCCTGCGCCAACTTGCCGAGCTGCGCTGCAAAATTTCTTTTGCCATGGGGCGAAAAGAACGTCCGCCCCTGGTAGCTATTGGCATAGGCAGATTGCAACGAGCCTCCTGCTGCGCCCAATGCCCCCCCAGCCCAACGATAGTCCCGACCGTCGAACTCCCAGGCCTGCTGATCAACTGCGTAGTGACCGGTTGGCGTCAGCGCCGTGTTATCAACCGCAGCGCCAGGCGTGTAGACATAGTTGTAGGAGATCTGCCAATCGAGAAAGAGCGGAGCCCAGGGCTGCTGCCAGGCTGAACTCGAATAGCCGCGACCGCCCGATTCAGCCAAGTCACGCATAGCCAAGGCAGCCTCTGGTATAGGGTCAGCGATCTTTGCCGAGGCGCACACCGCGCTGGCTGTTTCACATAAAACAATAGCAGGTTGCGGATCTGCCAGACGCCCTGCACCAGCCACCACGACCACCGGATCAGTTGGCGCAAAATAACCGGGCATTGGCACCGCGACCAAACGCTGCTCTGAGGGATCGAGAAAACCAGCGGCAAAATTCTCAACCTCTTCGGCGCTTTGGGGGCCATCTGTGGGCGGGAGTGCGGCCTGCAGGGTCGCAACTCTCTGCACCTGCGCCTCCACTTGGGCCTGATAAGCAGCAACCGGCGCAGACAAATTCTGCCCTCTGGGTACTTCTAAATTGGTTTGGGCATTTACATACTGACCAAAATAGGGGGCATTGTTGGGCGGCGGCGCAAACAGGCTTTGTGCGATTGACTGTTGTTTCCACCACAAATCATAAAGCCGCATCTGCATCGACGAAAGCACTGCACGCGCCTCATCCAATGCCCGCTGGTTTTGGTTAAGCCTGGCCAGACTCTCTGCCTGGCTGGCGCTTAATGGGGAGGCAGCCGCGTCGCTTTCGGTGGCTAGGACTTCCCAAACAAACCCACCCGGTGCTGTCGCATAAGTACTGCGCTTGATCCGGTCCGCGAGGACGTGCCGACCAGCGGGATCATCGAGGTGTCGCAATGCCCGGTATTGCAGTGCCTCGATTTCCAAAGCGGTTTGCGCCGCCTCATTAGTGGATGTTCCGCTCTGTTTCAGCTCCTCATAGACCATGGCCGATATCCCCTCGGCACTGGTATTCGCCAGGGCAACCCGCACATTTTGCGCCGTGCTGGAGAAACTCTGAAACTCTGGTGGCGTTGGTAGGGGCGCGTTTCGCTCCCAGACAACCTGCTCAATCATCGCCTGCACCATTGTGTGTTCTGGCGCTGCATCTCCCGCAAGATTGGCGACCCACCCGAGCCGCTGCACCCAAGAGAGGTCCTCTGCCTGAGATGCAAATTCAGGCGGCAAGGCCGCCGCATCCACGGGCACCCAACTAAACCCCTCTGCGTTCACTGGATTGTCTGGATTAAGGGGGTCTGCACTCGCCGCGCTATACCAGCCAAGCACCGCATAGTTGAGTGTTGCGCTCTCAATGGATGTGCCGTCGTCCTCCAACGGGTCGCAAAAGGAAAAGACATTGCTGGCACCCGGTGTGAAGGCGTTGAAAGTCCCGGTTCCCGGTCCCATGGCGGTCAAAAAGGGGCGTGGCGGCACATTGGCAAAGCCAGACCCCTGCGCCAGCGAGAGCCAATCCTCTATGCGACGCGCAACCCCAATATTGACCGGGTTGACCACATTTCCGGCGTCCAGATTAAACGGGTCAACATAGGCGGACTGGCCCTCATCAGGGTCCATTTCATCGCTGTTGATCACCCAGGATGCAATCTGCGCAGGACCACCATTGGTGTCTTGCTGAATGCGCAACACCATCCAACGATTGGGCACCAAGGGATAGGGTGGGGCTCCGGTAGGCAAGGCGCCCCCGTCTGCGCGGCGCAATATCTCCACCTCTTGCTGCGTCAGCGCCTTGGTCAAGGCCTGCGGTAAGCTCCAGTACAGGTGCACACCCGTTGGTGGAGGGGTACCAGTGCCTTGCAGCCCTTGACCGCCAAATACCGGGGGAACAGGAGATTGATATGCGTTGATCTTTGCATAGTCGAGCTGCCGCCTGTCCCAGCCCTGCCCGCCATCCTGATCCTGGGCTGGCATCACCATGGCTTTTAGCCCCATCGGAACCAATAGCGTGTTACGCGCCGCAAAGCTCATGTGGTCTCTCCCCCTGATCCCGTATTGCCTGTGGTAAAGACCATGTTTTCTGGAACTTGGATCATCTCCAATGCAAGATCTGCTGGACCGAAGCTCTCAACGCCGAGCGCCGTTTGCAGTTTTCCCGCCAGGTCGGTGATGTCCAAAACCCGGGTGGTCGTGTCAATGGTGGCGGTTACAAAGCTATCATCCCCTATTTCCTGGCCTGTCTCCGCACCGCTCAGATTGCGCAAAAAGACCTTGTTTCCGGGATCCACACCAAAGTGCAACCCTTCGCGTGGTTCGTCGATTTCGATCCAATCCGCCACCCCCTGAAACAACCCCAGCATCACCTGGGGTCCCAGTCTGGTAAGACGTGCCGGAGGCAGGGGCACCGTGCGCGCAAGGGCAAGGTCGCGCTGATCTGCCTTGAGGGGGGCTGTCGCGCCGCCTTGAAAGGCCTTGATCTCTAACCCTGGCCACCCTGACACGGCAGCCGAGCGCAACAAACAGCCGCTCATCTGCAGGCCTGTTTCCGTCTCAGCACCAAGTCGACCAAGCAGGCGGTTTCGGCGCTCCAGCGCTTGGGTTTCGATCTGTTCCAGCAGCGTGCTACGTAAGACCTGCTGAAAGGCCTGCTCCCGACCGCCTGTCACACCAATCGACAATGCTCCCTGGATGAGCGCCTGTTGCCAGTTGCGGTCCACATAGAAGGCACGGAAACTTTCGATCGGCAAAAGCGCGTTGTCCGGTACCAAGGCCCTATAGGGCACCGTTTCAAACAACCAGAGTTTTGCCAGGTAGCCCACGACAGGGCCGTCAATATTGCGGGCCCAGAGCCGCAGCCATGTTTTTACCGGCTCCAGAGCTAAGGCACTTGCAAGGTCCGTCGCGGTCAGAATTGGCATAGGAACCGAGGCTTGTACCTCTGGCGCGGCCCTTACCTGGGGTTCGACAAAGGCAGCGTTCAGCGTCTCCAATCCCCCTCCGGCGAGGCTCTGCAAAACAGAGGCTGCACGCTTTGGCGGGCGGGCCAACGCGTCCAACATTGCAGGTGTGCTTTGAGCGAGGTCAAGATCCGCGTGTGCAGCAGCCTCGATCACCACAGACAATCGCCTCAGCCCCCGACGTTGCCAGCGCATCAGGGCTCTGGTGAAGCTGCCACTGCTCAGTGCTAACATCCTGCCTGTCTCAAACGCGGTGGCGTAGGACATGTTGAAAAGCCCGGTAGCGGGATCATAGACCGCCAGTTGCGCACTGTTGCGCGGGCTTTGGGCGAGGGCAGGCAGGGGCGCGGGTAGTTTGGGCACAAAGGGGCCACGATACCAGCCATAGCTCGCCTCGCCCTGGCGGGTGCGATAGCTGCGCGGCACGAAACCTGCGGTGATCGCATCGTTCGCCAAGGCTGCCACCTGCGCCTTGATTTCCGCTCCTGGTGCCTTTTGTGGCAAAGCAAAACCAAGTGTTTCACCTTCGGCTGGGGCAAGCCCCGTCATCAGCTGTTCAAAGTTCTGTCCTGCTTGTGGCAGGGATGAAAACGCCCAGCTACAAAGCGAAATCATTCGAATTCTGCTTACATCCGAGGGCAATGGTATCGGGTTTTCTGCCCTTAGATAGTCGGTAAAGCCCTCAAGTGAGACCAGATGCACGACCTGTGTTTGACTATCTTGCAGATTAGATGGCGCTGCTGGAAAGCGGGCGGCGCTGACAACTGAATACCAACGGGCCCAATCCGGTATTCCCTGTTCGGGAGGTGTGGCGGTGACGTCCTGCGCTCCGCCCGCGCCCTTGTGCACCAGATCCACTTCCCGCACCGAGGCAAGCAAAGCTGCACTGGTTTGGTTTGGGACAGCCGTCGCAAACCCCGAGGGCGTCAAGTCCACCACCTGTACCTGCTGCTGCGGGTCCTGGTAGGGCGCTTGAATGATGTCCGGCAGTAGGACCCCGGTAGGAGGTGCTGCAAATAAGTCAGAGGCCGGGATTGTCGTCGCCCCGGTGCCCGGCACCTTGGCGCCTACGGCACTCCCGCTATCAGGTGGTGCTATTTCATCTGCATCCAAAACAACCAATGCCAGCCACGGGATCTCAGGAGCATCATCCCAGATCTGTCGCTCCCAGGGCAGGCCGCGGTGACTTAACACGATCTGAGGCAGGCTGCTCTCGAACACGCCCTGGGCATTGGGCGGCGGAAACTGATGATGGATTTCCTGCGGTGAGATGGCAAATCGCGGTCCATCGACGTAGAGCTCTTGGACCCTTGTCTGCGCGATGTTGACGGCGTCAGGGTCACTCTCTGTGCTGGCCTTGAGCGTCTGGGTCACCGCGACCTGGTATCTGGCCGCAGGCAGATGTGGCACAAAATTGTCGAGGAACCGCATCTGCCCGGGTTCGATGGCATTTGGGCCGGGCTTTTGGAAAGCTATGTCACCCATCTTATTGGCCTTTCTCTGCAGCAAGCATTGGGTTGGCCCGTAGCGCCCCCGAGGGCTGCGCGGCCATGGCTGTAAGTGGCCCATCGGTGCCTGCGTCGATCCCCATCTCTGCCAGGGCCGCGAAAATATCGCTGCGGGCAGTGGTCTGTGCGGGATCATTCACGTGATACAGGTCCTGCAAGGAGGAATTGCTCACAGTGGGGCTTCCTGTCGCTGCTGGAGCTGTATCGGTTGTCAGTGGCAACCAGTCCTGCGTGTCACTACTATCCACGGTGTGGTAGGTTAGCGCCGTCAGGATATCAAAAGCAGGTGGCCCCGTCAGTGTCTGGGACAGGTTAGGGCGCAGGTCCGCTGCCCCAACCAGGCAATCTGGAATCAGCTCGGGCGTATCGGGGGGCACCTGACCATCGCCAATCGACCACATTGAGGCAGGCATTCCCAGGGTCGCCGGCGTGAGGTTCCAGTCATCAGGGTTCAGCACCTGACCACTGTCCAGATTAGTAAAGGTGATCTGATGCGTCGCCTCAGTGATCGTTGCTGCCATGGGCAGAATACCGGTCTGAGTATCGCCGGAATGACGCGCCATGACCTCCGTGTTTCCCGCATCGTCAACCATCACCACCCGCTGTGAAGGAATCACTGTAGCTGTGGACATCCCAAACAGAGCGGGCCGCACCAGCCAGGCCTGCGGCGCATCCTCCCCGCCGCTGCCAGGGACATAGCCCATAAGCCCGGAGATGACATTGAACTGGACAAGTGACAGATTGCTGGCTGGGTCTGGCTCTGCACTTGTTTCTGTAGTTTCAGCATCTTCGCTCACCTCTGAAAGGTCGGAAGTCTCCACAGCCGATGCGGTCGGGCGGGTGAGGGTGGTTTTGAACAGTTCCTCATGCAATGGCGCGTTGTTTTCTACTTCATCACCAGTTTGATCTTCATCCTGATCGCTGCTGCTGTTCTTGTCCCCCTCGCCGTCATCGCCCTCGGTGTCATTACCATCTTCTGGTGCCACATAGACTCCAGCCATGCTTCCAGGTGCTGGTGGTAGCATTGTCGAAAACGCCTCCCAATCTACCGGCAGGCTACTGTCAGGAGATTGTTCTGCACCAAAGCTAAAGGGGACATGGAAGAACCAGAAATCAATCTCGATATTGCCCCCGGTCTCTGGCGACCACAGATTAAAGGTCCCCCCTGCTTCGAGCTTCATCGTGGTTGAGACGCCAAACATCGAAATTGTATAGGAGGCACCAGCCGTGACAGCCATGTGGGCGTCAAAATAGAAGGGCTGCCAGAACAAGATCAGATCGGCCTCTCCGGTGAACCAAAGCGCGGCACCAAGCGCGCTGGCCGAAACGTCAATCTGCCCTCCAGCCATGATGTTAGAGGTGGTCAGCGCAAAATAGAGGTCCCCCCCCATCGATAGATTGTTGTTAAAGGCAAAGCTAAACCCTAGCCGGTCGACTTCTGGGTAGTAATCAGGTGGTTCATAGGCAGCGGAATAGCCTCCCAAAGTCACAACGAAGTCACCGCTGTGCCTGGAGTCATCTCCCCACCAGGCATCCAGGGCAAATCCGCCGGACAGGCGGAAATTGCTGTCGATGAGGAACGAGTTTGGGCTCAATGAGGCGGCCGCAATGAACTCATTCGCGCCGATATCCAGCACCAACTCCAATCCTAGTTCGGCATAGGCGAATTTTTTGTCAGTGTTTTGCGGCAGGGACACAATCGAGAGGCCGATAACGCCCAACTCAAAAGCATTGCCAAATTCTACTGAGACCAGGGCATTGGTGTTGACCAGATCATAGGTGGTCCATTTCATCCCAGCCGAAAGCCAGTAATCGCCGCGAGAGGGGGGGGCGGAGTCACCCAGCGCCTGTAGGGCAGAGGTTGGTGTGCTGCCCAGAATCTCTGGGTTGTCGATCCCGGCTACCAGCGGAAAGGCGGAAACCTGGTCTACGCTTGGCAATATCAGGTCGCGATTATAGCCGAAGCCTGCAGAAAGCCCGTTGACAAAAAAGGCGGGAATTCCGCCGATCGGGAAGTCGAGCATCGCAAAGATAAAAAGCGACGAGGCATCATCGACCGTGCTGTAGGCTCCCATGGCTGAGATCGAAAGGCGCCAGGCCCGCAGCAAGGCTTGCCCCTCATAATCCGTCGGCGTGACCTCCGTATTGGCCAGCAGTCCAGCAGAGACTTCGATGGGACCAGATTTGAAATCTACATTGATACCATCCAGCTCCAAATCATAACTGGATAGATCAAGTGGCGTTAAAACGGGAATTGAAACAGACAGGTTGATCAGTTCGGCGGACAAGGCCTTTATGCTGACGCCCCCATCAACAATGAAGGACAACAAATCTTCTTCCTGGGCCCAACCGATGCCCAGTGTTCGGCAAAACAGCGGCCCAAATGTCGCTTGTGCCGGAAACCAAACGATGTCGGTTGGGGCATCGTTCTCATCATAGAGTTGCACACCTAACTGGCCATCCAGCAAATAGGAGGCAGAAGCAGAGAAATTGGGGTTTACCGGATCGGTTTTATCAGTGGCTGCATTCCCCCCCCCGCCATCGCCAGAGGCAACCAAGTTCGAGGCGGTTGGGTTGCTACCCTCGGTTGCGGTTCGATCATAGCTGGTCCCTAGGGGAAGCCCCAGATGATCCACCCGCGCCGCGCCGCCCATTGACCAGCTGAGATCCTCAGTCTGGGCAGGGTCATATTGAACCGAGAGTTCGCCACGTAGCTCAATCCCTTGTAGGCTTAGGCCTTGAAGCTCAACCAATGGGTTGGAAACCGAACCGATATAGTCGATGCCCACAGAAACCAGCCCCAGCCCAAGATGGAAACTGGGCTGCTGCCCCTTGCTATGGCGCACAAACATCAGCGTCACGCCAGGTTGGGGCTCTGGCCCGGATAGCTCGGCTCCCTCTGGCAAAGAACGCTGTAGCCAGCTGTCTTCAAACCCTGTCTCCCCCGTCAACCATTTGCCGATTTGCAGGGTCAGGTTTGGTTTGCCAGCATTGGCGCCATTGGCGGGCGCGTTGCTGTCGCCCTCCGGAACTTTACCCAGCCCCAAGTCCGCCAGAACAAAACGCAGGCCATAATCTGTCTGCTCGTCTTCGGTTTCGCTCTCCGTCACAGGGGTGGCTAGGACGTAAATCCCGGCACCGGAAATCTCAAACAGCGGCGTATCGTTGTCGGCCACCAGATCCAAAGCGTTGAACACCATGTTTTCCGCAATATTCAACGCAGAATAGTCTGCGAAGGTCTCGGTCAGATCCGAAACCTCATAGAACCCGGTCTGTGCCGATAGCGAGATGAGCCCAATGGCCTGCAACATCTGACCGGGCGTGATGGCAGTGTTCTCATTGATAGCCGCCGTCAACCAATCGTTCACTGTCGACGCCACCAGAGCCGCATTGAGTGTCGCCAAAATCGCATGGGTGTAAAAGGAGGCACAGTCGGTAAACGTTGCTACGACTGTTGTGTTTTCATCCAGAAATTCCACACGAATACCGGGAGTCTTGCCGCCGGACAGCGCCAGAATCCCCTGTACCTGTACGGTCGAGAATGGGGTGGTCCCATCATCAAAGCCCTCTTCGCTTGTCAGCGAAATCACAGCCTGTGCGGGGGCCTCGGCGGAACAGAGAACAGTTTGTCCGCCCTGTGTCTCGTCTAGTTCATAGACAGGCAGATAGAGCGCAACCGAGACCGCATAGCCTGCGCCCAAATCCTGGCTCCACTCAAGTCCAATCCCGATATAGCCAGGGGTTTCTGAGTAGTCAGCGCTGGGGTCAGACAGCACTATATTTACCCCAGTGTTGGCCCCCTCCTGCTGGATTGGATACCATTTCAGCGGGGTACCTGCGGGGCTTACCCCCACTGCTGACGGTGGAATATCCGCTGCCGGAGAGAGCATCTGGTCCAACAGTGTGAACAAAACTTGAGGACGATAGGGGATACCGTTGGTGTTCTGCCCCGCCACATCGCTCCCCCAGGGATTGAGAAACCAATCCGCATTGAGGCCGCCATCCTCTCCGTCAATCAAAATCAGGTTGAGTAATTCGCCTATCTGAGCGACCCAGGAATTCAGGTTTGAAAGCTTAAAGGACATGAGCAATTCCCCAAATTGATCGGAGCCTCCCAAGTCCGGAGCTTTGGAATGGTCCAAATATCGCGCAAAGGTAGTTGTCTTGAATTCATATCCCCTAAAAGATGCTCACCTTAATGCTGCAAAGTCAAATTCTATTAACCATTTTGAGCTGAGTACTTGGGCGCGAACGTACAGCCCTGCTGCCAACAACAGGGTCACAAAGGTCAAGCATTTTGCATGACAAAAGGTGACATTCCCCGAGCAGCGAACTCCACGGGCTTCAGCCTTTTCTCGGGTAGCTGGAAAAAAACGTCGCTCCCATCCCGCCGCCCAGAGGAACACCGGGAGGAGCTAAATGGCTATCAAAAGGGAGAGGTACCTCAGATTATTGGGAAAGGCGTTGTTTTGCTTCGCGGGCCAAAGCTTCGATGTCATCCCAGGCCTGGGCAGAGACCAGCGCATCTGGGGCTACCCAGCTGCCGCCAGCGCATAGAACATTGGAGAGAGAAAGGTAGTCCTGTGCGTTCGCCAGGCTTACCCCTCCGGTTGGACAAAAGCTGATTTGCGGTAGCGGCGCGCCAATTGCCTTGAGCGCAGGCGCCCCGCCTGAGGCCTCAGCGGGAAAAAATTTCTGCGTTGTATAGCCCCGCTCAAGTAGGCGCATGGCCTCGCTTGCGGTAGCTGCACCGGGCAACAGGGGCAGATCCTCGGCAAGGCATGCCTCAATGAGGGCATCCGTGGCACCAGGTGAAACACCAAAGGCGGCACCCGCAGCCTTTGCGTTACGTACATCTTGCGGGGTGACCAGAGTGCCTGCACCGACAACTCCCCCCGGGACATCAGCCATGGCAGCAATTACATCCAATGCAGCTGGAGTACGCAAAGTGACCTCCAGCGCCGACAACCCACCGGCGATCAGGGCCTGGGCAAGGGGGGCAGCATGGGCCGCATCCCGTACCACCAATACTGGCATGATCGGGGCCAGTTCACAGACTTCACGAGTCTTGTCTTGAGCGGCTTTTGAATTCTGGCTCATCACGTTTCACCTTTTGTCTCTGGGTGGCTCTTCTGAACCTAGGGTTCATAAGGCCGCTTCCTTGCCTTTTGTCCGCGCAACAATACTGTCCAAAACGAAGCAGGCAATAGCGCCGCAGGAGCGTTTCCATAGATTATCAGGTTTCTTCAAGAACTTTGCGTGCAACGCGAAAACACTCCAAAGCTTGCGGAACGCCACAATAGATGCCAACAACATGTATGATGGCGCGAATTTCGTCTTTAGTGACACCGTTGTTGATTGCCCCACGGCAATGGATTTCCCACTCTGTCATCTTTCCAAGAGCGCCAATCATCGACAGGTTCATCATCGACCGGGTTTTGGCGTCGATCACGTCATCCCCCCAGCCAAACCCCCAACACCAGGCGGTCATGGCTTCCTGAAACGGGCGGGTGAAATCATCGGCTGCCGCTAGGTTTTTTTCAACATAGTCCGCGCCAAGGGTCGTTTTACGCTGTTCAAGCCCTTTCAGGAATAGATCTTCATCAAAGCTCATGTTTTGTACTCATCCTCGGTGATGTTTGTTTGGGGGTACACATCGGCCCCCGGCTCTGCACTGTCCATTCCCCGACCGTAATGAGGATTTGTACCACAGCCAAACGGGATTTTCTCTTCTTCAAGCCGTTTCCTGAACCGGACTAAAACCGACCTGAGCGATCTTTTGCTCCACTCAGAAAAAGCGCCTTTGGTGCTCTCCCGGCCAGGTTGCAGGCTCGGCTAAAGGGGCGCTGCCAGTCAAGAGCTTTGCGACATCCTTCAGGCAGGAAAGTCGCCGCGTCCTTTGAAGACATTGTAGTTGGCTCCAGGGCTTTTGGAATTTAACTCCGCTTCCTGTAGCCATAGGCAAGGTGCATCAAGGTCTCTCCCGCGTTATCCCCTTAATCTGACTGGGGCGACTTCGAGCGGACTGTCAACAAAAGTTGTTCGTGATGTCTGAGATTGACATATGGCTTTGCAAGAATGTTTCGGGATGAACCTGAATACTGAACTTCTTCTCCATTGTGATGGCCATGTTGATAGCGTCGATGGAATCCAAATCATATTCAGAGATCGGGTCTAACACATCCAGACTTTCGACCGGATCGCCAATAATAGTTGCTAGATAAATCGTCATCCATCGTTGAAGCGTTTCGATATCTAGGGTGATGGTTTCGGCCATGTTCATATTCCAAGTCGGGTGTAGGATTCTGTTTTTGCGGGTAAGAGGTTGAGTTTTGACGTCAAAAACTGCTTTGGTGCGGACCGTAGTTCTTGAGCGGCAGATTCACAACATCACCCACAACATCAATGGCTTCGCTTTCCTAGGGGGAGAAGAACAACGCTGCGACAGTGTTTTTCCCAGGAGTCTGTCAATCACGCCTTGATAGCCCCGATAGATGTGTTTGCGAGAGGCTGAGCCCCCCTTTTGATTTGGCTCAGTTACAGCTTATTCCCCCCTGCCGGGTCTCAATTCATAGGCGAGCCTATAGCACGGTTTCAATGACGTCTTAGTGTGTAGGAAGAGGTTGGCGCTATCCGCTAAAGCATTGCTAAGTTGAGAAAAATTCGATCACTGATGCATTGACGAAGGATGGCAATTCCAACTACTTGTGGGCAAGGTGGAATTTCAAGGACCCAAAGATGCATATATTCGAAGCTCCTGAGGCCCAGCTCGACCCAACAGCACAACACATTAAAGAGGCGGCCGAAGCGCGCAATATCCCGACGATCACCAAGATCTCACAAAAAGGGAGGGTACTTCATGTTTGGACGACTTTCAAAATTGGCACCCAAGAGTTTTTCTACACCAATAGTGCGCTGAAGTTGCGTACCGAGGGCGACCAGGAGCGGGTGGGTCCGAATATCAACCATGGGGCAGCCTTGCTGATTGCGGACAAACACGCGGCGAAAGAGCACCTCGCAGAAAAAGGTTTTTCTGTCCCCAAAGGCCAGTTCTTTCGGCGTCGTAAAATCGAACAAGCCTATGCGGCCTTTGATACCTTTTCGGGTCCGATCTGCGTAAAGCCTAACAATGGCTTGGGAGGCAGAGGGGTGTTTACTTCGATCACCGATGAAAAGTGGTTCAAAGTCGCTCTGGATGAAGTCGCCAAAGATTTTCCTAATATTCTGGTGGAGGAGAGCGTCTCAGGAGAGCATCTCCGGTTTATGTATGTGGAACCAAAGGTCGTCGGCATTCGCAATGTTCGCCCTGCAAATGTGACGGGAGACGGTGCCTCCTCTGTGCTGGATCTTATCCATGCCAAGAATGAGGCCCGTAAGCAGCTGGCCCTACCGTCTGAACCGCCGTTAGAAATCGATCAGGATATGCGCGATTTCCTCGAACGCACTGGTCGTAGCCTGAGTGAAGTCCCGGCCCAAGGAGAGCGTGTTTTTCTGCGTGGTGTTGGGGGGTCTGCGCGTGGGTCCGATAGTGATGTGATCTGGGAAGAGGTACACCCGAGCTATCGCGAGATCGTTGAGCAGGCCTGTCTGGCGACACCCGGATTGGTGTTCTCAGGTGTAGATATGGTTGTGGAGGATTATTCCGTCCCGGCCAATCCAGACAATTATTGGCTGCTGGAATTGAACGCCAGCCCAACGTTTTCCTTTTTCCACCATTCGCGGGATGGGCGCTCTGTAGATGTCGCGGGTCACATTGTGGACCTCTTGATCAAACGATATTCCTAATCGTTCTGTTTAACTCATTGAGTGTAATTATTAATCCCCACCGTTGAGCCACCATTGCCTCACTGTCTGCGCCGGCCACTTCAGGAGGGGCGACTTGGAGGTGATCAGGCCAAGAAGCCACCTGTTGCAGCTGATCTTCTGCGGGATCTTCAATCCATGCCTTGGCCGTATAGAAATGGGTGATGACTGCGCTTGTCTGCGTTACAGACAAACGGCCATCTATATAAGGATGGCCCATGTTGAAATGGTCCCATGTTCGTAATCGGTGGAGCGGCCAATAGGCCAAAATGATCACGCCGCGTCAGATACCCGACTTAGGCTGTGATGTGTCCTGTGAGGGAAGCGATTTGACTGATCATGTGATGCCCTCCTGAATTGGTGTTGCGACTGGGACGAAATGTCCGATGCGCTGGATCTAGGCCTCTGCGGCATTTCTTGCATAGGTTTTGTTCTTGGTTTGGCGAAGTGTTGCGAAACCACACTGGCCTCCGGTGACAGGCAGATCAGCGACTGCGCATTGATCTTGAGGTGGTTCCCTATGCCTTGTGAAGGCCCTTGGGCCTTCACTGTTTCTTTTTCAGCGGTCAGCCCCCGAAGTCCTTGATCAGGGCCTTTGCCGTTTCGATAAGCGCCTGGCCATCAATGCCTTGACCTTCCATTTCGCTGACCCAGCGGGCGATAACCGGCTGAGATTTTTCCTTGAACCGGGCAACTTCTGCCTCTGACAACTGGACGATGGAATTGCCTGCATCTTCGGCAATTTCTCGACCTCGGGCATCCTTGGCCCACATCACCTTGGCTGCCATTTCGGACAGTTTCTGCCCGGATTCGGCGTCGATAGCAGTGCGGAGATCCTCGGGTAGGCTTTCATATTTTTCCCTGTTCATCACCAAGACAATCGTTGCGGTGTATAGCGCCTCATCCCCAACAAACTCTGTGTGATTTCTTACCAGCTCAGAAAGCTTGATCGCCGGAGTGACCTCCCAGGGGATCACCGTGCCGGAGACCACTCCCTTGGACAGGGCCTCTGGAATGGCGGGCAGCGGTAGCCCTACGGGGATTGCGCCCAGTTCCTGAAGCAGGTCGTTGATCACACGTGTTGGACCCCGCATCTTGACCCCTTCCAGGTCTTCGGGCTTTGTTACACCATCCGTAGAATGAATAACGCCGGGGCCATGAACCCAGGCGCCTAGAACTTTTACGTCTTTGTACTCCCCCTCTTGCAGGTCCGTTTCAACCAGGTGCTGGAAGGCTTTGGACGTGGCGACAGGGTTGGTCATCATGAACGGCAACTCAAAGACTTCGGTCTTTGGGAATCGCCCTGGTGTATAGCCAACCACGGTCATGATGATATCGGCGACACCATCAACTGCCTGATCCATCAAGCCCGGCGGTTTGCCACCCAACGCCATGGAATCGAAATGTTCGATCTTAATTCGCCCCCCCGCACGCTCCTCCACAGCTGCGGCCCAGGGTTTGAGGATGTGTTTTGGTACGGTTGCCGGAGCAGGCAAAAACTGGTGCAGGCGCAATGTGACCTCTTGTGCCAGCGCTGAACTGGGCAAAAGGCCAATTGCCAGAGCAACTGCTGCGGCAGATTTGAAAATAGTGCGACGCTTCATGAAGTACCTCCCTCGTTTTTCATGTCGTGTTTATGCTAGTTTAATGTGACCGGTAGGCTGAGTGGCCCACGAAAGCCGAACCCCCAAAATTTGACCGTCTCTGGGTCTGGTAGGTGCATCTGGGGGAAGCGGTCGAACAGCATCGGCAGAATAATCTGTGCCAACATCCGCCGGGCGATATGGGTGCCTTGGCAGAAATGTGGGCCGTTTCCAAAAGCCTGATGAGGGGCTTTGGGGCGGAAAATATTGAACTCTTCAGGCCTGTCATACAGGTCTTCGTCGTGACAGGCAGAGGCCTGCGCCGTCATTACCACTTCGCCTTTGGCGATCGTGTGACCACGAATTTCGGTGTCTTCCATCACAAGCCGCGAACTGGCCTGAATAGGAGCGACCCAGCGTACACCCTCTTCAAAAGCGGCATTCCAAAGAGCATCGGCCTTGCATGCCTCCAACTGCTCAGGATTCGTCAACAACCCGTAAAGGATGGTGAGCAGCGCATCCCTGGGCTCGTTGATGCCACCGCCAATCGCGATCTTGATATTGGAATAGATCTGACTTTTCTCAATGGGATCTTCTGCGTTGACCATGGCGGAGAGGGCAGAGGGATCCGGGGCTGTTTTAACTCGGCCTACGCATCTGTCAAAAAGCGCGTTCATTTCGGCGTTGGCTGCGTCTGAGCGTTCATAAAGCTCAGGCACATTGCCGAAATTTCCCGCCCCATCTATCAGAGCCTGCGACCAGCGGATCATCTCAGGATCTGTGGCTTCGGGAATACCCAAAAGATGGGTCAAGCAGCGTGCAGCAAATGGCGCGGCCAGCTCGGCAAACAAATCAACGGTTTCGCCGCGTTGCAGCTGCCCAACATAGTCTTCTGCGACTTTGGTATATGCCGTCTGCCAGCATCCGGTGATGTTACGGGGCGCAAAGGCAGGCGCCATGGCATTGCGCTCGCGCTTATGGGCGTCGCCGTCTTTACGCATCAGTGTCTGGGCCTGAAATGCGCGTGTCATTGGTGTGCGGGGATCATCCGAGCTGAAAAGCTCCCAGTTTTCTTTTACATGCTTGGTATCTGCGGCTTTGGTCAGCAAGATCCTGTGAATGCTGGGAATGCGCACGACGGGCGTTTCTGTGCGTAACCGCTTGTAGATCGCATAGGGGTTTGCCGTCAGCTGTGCGATCGTTATCTGATCATCCACAGGGAGTGCCGGTATTGCAGTTGGGGTCATGGTTGGTCCTAACAAATCGACAGTTCTAAGACGGTAGCCATCGATTTAGTATTGGGCAATCCGATGCATTTGATACGCTGGTTCGAGAATTTCGATAGGATTGACCGATGAACCCAGATCCCTTTGCCTTGGATTTTGCATCTTTGCGCACTCTGCGCTTGGTCTATGCTCACGGAAGCTTTTCACGTGCGGCGGAGACATTGGGCGTTACTCAATCGACGATCAGCTACACGATGACACGCCTGCGCGAGGTGTTCAGCGATCCTCTTTTTGTCCGGCAAGGCACCGGTATGGTACCAACTGAGCGTTGCGGTGAAATCGTCGCCAAAGTGGGGGAGTTGATTGACCGGTTTGAAACCTTGACCGCACAAAGACAGTTCGACCCGGCTGAAGCCTCTGTAGAAATTGGGCTTAGCTGCAACTTTTACGAGCGCGTTACGATCCTGCCTCATGTGACCCGCATTCTGCGGCGCGAAGCACCAGGCATCAAGCTCAAGGTGATTTCGTCATCTGCACAGGGCAAACAGCAGTTGTTGCGTTCAGAAAGCGATATCTTGATTGGGCCGATCAAGATTGAGGACAGCGGGTACTACCGAAGATCGCTGCTCCGGGAAGAATACACCTGCATAATGGATCGTTCAAACCCGCTCGCAAAGGGGCCGCTAAGTATCGCGGACTTCGTCAAGGCGCCGCAAGTGGTGATAAACTATGGAGGGGGGTTTAGATCGCGGTTTCTGGTGGTTATGGAGGCTGCTGGCCATGTCCCCAACACTGTGATGGAAGTGCCAAGCCCGGCAAACCTGCCCGACCTTCTGTCGCAAACCGATATGATCGCAACGGTTCCCTTTCGCATCAGTCAGATGTTCGACGACAGGGTGGTTTCGGTGCCCTGTCCCTTTCCGGCAGAGCTCTCAATCGACCTCTATTGGACAGCGCGCACGCATGTTTCAGCACCGCATAAGTGGGTGAGA
Source organism: uncultured Roseobacter sp. (assembly GCA_913054455.1). Classification (GTDB taxonomy): domain Bacteria; phylum Pseudomonadota; class Alphaproteobacteria; order Rhodobacterales; family Rhodobacteraceae; genus Pseudophaeobacter. The sequence continues at coordinate 37,769 of CAJXIL010000004.1, read as the reverse complement.
TCAAAAATTGCGGAAGCAGCATCCAGAATTTCAGCTTCAAAATGGGATGACCGTGCATTCTGACAGCGATCTCCTCTGAACGGGGGGGCAGGATCAGGCCCAGGGCTGGCCGACTATATAATCCCAGTCGCTGGCACTGTTGTCCAAAGTGCCAAATTTCAACAGGTCGGATCGGCCATATGTTTCGGCGATTTCAGTTGCAAACTCGCGCACTGATTTTGGGATGCCTGTGCAGATATTGATTGCGCCGACATCCTTGCCCAGAGCCGCATCAAAGATATTTGCTCCGGCAGTTTTGACATCGATAAAGTCACGAACCTCTCTGCCTGATCCCAAGGTTACGGTTTTGCCTTGTGACAAACAGCTGTGCAAATAGGGGTACAGTCGTTGTGAATGCTCGCCCTCGCCATAGGGTTGGAACAGCCGACACCACAGGAAATCGGTCTTGGTTTCGCCAAACAAACCGCTGAGCGCGTAGAACGCGGCAGCCTTGGCTTGACCATAGGGCGTGCTGGGTGCCAAGACAGTATCTGGCGTGAGAATCTTGGGGCCCAATTGGTATTCGATACAGGTGCCAACCCCCACAAACCGATGCAGCTCTGCCTGCACGGCACCGCGCGCCATTTCGAGGGTTCCGATCAGGCAATCGGTATTCTTGGGAGAGGTAAGATACTTCCCCGGTTCGGTATACCAGGCGGAATGAATGAGGGTGTCGATGCCTGCGAGGTGTTCTGCCCACCATTCGGCACTCTGGGCAAACATATCCTCGACTTCGACAATTTCGCAGGTCTCTGGCAGGTCGCCCAGTTTTTCCTGCCACCCCGCCCTGACCACCAAACGCATGCTCACATTGCGCGCAATACAGGCGGCCAGAATCTGGCGACCAACAAAGCCAGTCGCCCCGGTTATGAGAACGCGCGGTGTCATATGAACTTGAGTTCAGGCACCGCAATTACAAAGGTGCTGCCGTTTTGGGCCAGGTCTTTGTTTTGCGACATTACTTCATCCGCGATATTCCAGGGCAGGATCAAAACATAGTCAGGCTGCGCTGCCGTTAATGCGGCCGGAGCCTTGATCGGAATATGGCTTCCGGGCATGAACTTGCCGATTTTGGAGGGGGCCGCATCACTGATAATGGGGAGCAAATCCGGCCCCACACCACAGAAATTCAGCAGCGTATTGCCCTTCGCCGCAGCGCCGTAGCCGACGACAGTTTTACCCTCTGCTTTGGCATCCAGCAAAAACCGCAGCAGGCCGTTCTTGACCTTCTCGGCCCTATCTTGAAAACCGCGATAGGTGTCTTCCTTCAAAAGGCCGGCTTCGATCTCTTCGGACATAACTCTCGCGACATTTTCAGTTGCCAAATGCGATGCGCTGGACAGGCAACCAAAGACGCGCAGGCTTCCGCCGTGGGTTGGCAGTTCTTCGACATCAAAGACCCTTAGACCTGCCGCTTCGAAAATGCTGATCACAGGATGCAAAGCGAGATAGGAGAAATGTTCGTGATAGACGGTATCGAACTGGTTGTGTTTTACCAGCTGTCCGAGATGCGGGAATTCAAACGTAACCACGCCTTCATCGGCCAATAGCTCAGCAACGCCCTGCGTGAAATCGTTGATATCGGGCACATGTGCATAGACATTGTTCCCCAAGATCAAATCCGCCTTGGGCCCTTCCTGGGCGAGTTTACGCCCCAGTTGGGCACCAAAAAAATCTTCAACGACCGGGATCCCCAGCGCTTTCGCCGCCTCTGCGGTCGAACGGGTCGGCTCGACACCGAGACAGGGCACACCTTTGGCCACGAAGTTTTTCAGCAAGTAGCCATCGTTTGATGCCAGTTCGACCACAAAACTCGTCTCATTCAGCCCCAATCGATTGGTCATCTGCGCGCAGTAGCGTTCTGCGTGCGCAAGCCACCCCTTTGAGGTCGAAGAAAAATAGGCATAATCCTCGCGAAACAGGGCATCATGTGCGGCATAGTCTTCGGTCTGAACCAGCCAGCAATTAGTGCATGTCAAGACACGCAGAGGGTAGGTGACCTCTGGCTTGTTCAAGTCATCGGCAGAAAGATAATCATTGGACGGGGGAGCATAGCCCAGATCCAAGAATTTCAGCGACAAATCTGTTTGGCAATGGCGACATTTCATAGGGTTATCGGCTTGATATCTGAGAGAAGAGGAAGCGCGCGGTCGCGCGGCGATGTTTCGGTGACGCCAAGCGGCCAGCGAATAGCAAGTGTCGGGTCATCAAAACGAATACCGCCTTCGTGGTCAGGAGCATAGGGGGCCGAATGCATGTAGTGCAATTCTACATCATCGGTCAGAGTTTGAAATCCATGGGCGCACCCCTGGGGGATATAGAGCGCTTCCAGCTGATCGCTATCCAAAGTCACCCCACAATGGGCCCCATAAGTCTTTGACCCCTCACGCAGGTCAACCAGCACATCGTAGACTTTGCCCGTAACCGCGCGCACCAGCTTTGTCTCGGCGAAAGGGGGGCGCTGAAAGTGCAGGCCGCGCAGGGTGCCTTGCTGGGAGCTGCGGGACAGATTCATCTGCGCCCATTCGGTATTCAGCCCCAGCTCTGCAAAGTGGTCAGTGCAAAACAGCCTGGCAAAGGCGCCGCGGTTGTCCCCCAGTTTTTTGGGAGCAATGTGGTAGGCGCCCGCGATCGGTAGGGGAGTGATTTTCATGAGCGGGTGAACTCTGCAATCTGGGCCAAAGACAGTGCTACAGGGTCTGCACCTTCATGGGTTTGGCGATACCACTGCATGGTCTTGGAGATGGCTGTTTCAAAATCCCAACGTGGCGCCCAGCCCAATTTCGTTTTTGCTTTGTCGATGTTTAGCATCAGCAGATTGGCTTCATGCGGCATGTTGCTGTTATCCGTAGGGGCATATGTGCCGGGCCAGGACTTAAGCGCCTCAATGATGACATCTTGAACGGTGCGGTTGTCCGTGATGTCTGGGCCAAAGTTGTAGGCATCCGCAAACTGCGGATCACTATGCAGCAGTTCCGCCAGCTGCATGTAGCCCGCCAAGGGCTCGAGGACATGTTGCCAAGGGCGTACGGCATGGGGATTGCGGGTCAACAATGGCTCTTTTGCAATCAAGGCGCGGACAATGTCAGGGACCAGGCGGTTTTCACACCAATCCCCCCCTCCTATAACGTTGCCAGCCCGTGCAGACGCCACTCGAATAGGGAATTTTTCTTGCAATAATACAGATCTGTAGCTGTTAACCACCAGCTCTGTGCCTGCCTTGGAGGCGCTGTATGGGTCAATTCCGCCTAGGGGGTCATCTTCAACGAAGGCATGATTGGCCTCATCGTTGCGATACACTTTGTCTGTCGTAACGGCGACAACAGTTGCTGGCTGTTTTAGAACGCGCAGGGCTTCGAACAGGTTGGCTGTTCCCATGACATTTGTCTGCCATGTGGTCAGCGTGTCGCTATAGCCGCGCAGAACCAGCGACTGGGCCGCCAAGTGGAAGACGATATCGGGCTTTGCCTCGTCCAACGAAGAAAGCAGGGCCTCGTAAGAATTGATATCGCCGAACTGACTGTTTGTGCGGCTGGCAATATCAAATTGGTCGAACAAAGCTAGTTCGGTGTCAGGCGGCAGTGCGTAGCCTGTGACCTGCGCCCCCATCTGGGAGAGCCACAGCGCCATCCAGCTGCCCTTGAAACCAGTGTGGCCGGTTAGAAAAACGCGCTTGCCCTGCCAAAAGTCAGACATGTTAGCCCCAGACCCGCCAGGGCGCGTTTTTCTCGTCAGCCCACATTGCCTCAAGCGCGTTTCGATCGCGTAGCGTGTCCATGGCGGCCCAAAACCCTTCGTGTTTGCGGACCGAGAGCTTGCCTTCGTCGGCAAGACCCATCAGGGGTTCTTGCTCCAGTATGGTTGCATCCCCATCGATATGATCCAAGAGTTCTGGCTCGCAGACCATAAAGCCACCGCTAACCCAGCGGCCATCGCCTTTGGGTTTCTCGAGGAAGCGGCTGATTTTTGTGCCTTCGATCTCCAGGGACCCAAAGCGGCCTTCGGGTTGCACGGCAGAGATCGTGGCAACGCGCCCTTCACGTTTGTGAAAGGCCAGCAGATCGGCAATATCGATATTGCTTAGCCCATCGCCGTAGGTCAGGCAGAAGGTCTCATCCAAATGGTCGCGGATCCGCTTCACGCGCCCCCCGGTCTGCGTCATCTCGCCGGTGTCAACCAATGTGACTTTCCAGGGTTCTGAGCGTTGGTTATGCACGTGCATTTCATTGTTGGACATATCAAAGGTAATATCCGACATGTGCAAGAAGTAGTTGGCGAAATACTCTTTAATCATATAGCCGCGATACCCGCAGCAGATGACAAATTCATTGATGCCAAAGTGCGAATAGATCTTCATGATGTGCCACAGTATGGGGCGTCCACCGATTTCGATCATAGGCTTGGGGCGCATGTGGGATTCTTCGCTGATCCGTGTGCCCAAACCGCCGGCCAAAATTACTGCTTTCGTCATATTTTACATTTCTCATTTTTCGCATAAGTAGGGGCAACTGGAACGCGCGAACGTGATACAAAAATTGCTCAGGTCAACGGTTTCAAGCCCAGAAAATACTCGTAGTAAGTTCACCGACTGTGCATCAATAACAGCGCTGTGATCAGGAAAACAAGAGGACAAAATGACATCAGCTAGTGCCTGTCCATGCCCCATTTGCAATAATACTGTTGGCAATCTGTTACTGGATGAACGCCCCAAGGTACCATCTTTGCAAAATGTGGCACTCCTTACCCAGGCCGAAGCGCTGGCATTTCCGCAGGGGACGATCACAATGGTGCGTTGTGCCAGTTGCAGCTTTGTGTGGAACGCCTCTTTTGACCTTGCCAAGATCTCCTACGATGAAACCTATAACAATGACGTCACTTCCTCAGCCTATTACTTGGCACATCTGGATGCGATGGCCGATCGTGTCATTGCCTCCGTGCCTGAGGATACGGATATCCATTATGTAGAAATCGGATGCGGCGAAGGCGATTTTCTCAGCCTTGTTCATCAGCGGGCCGCAGGACGGGTGAAATCTGCCACGGGGTTTGATCCTTCCTTTACCGGGGAAGACAAGTTGCCGGAGGGAGCCAAAGTCCATCGAAACTTTTTCTCGCCTGACAACACGGATCAGATCCCTGCCGAGGCAAATGTGGTCTGCTCTCGGCACACGATAGAGCATGTGGCAGATGTCCAGACCTTTGGAATAGCCTTGGCGGCGGCTCTGGTGCCAGGGCGGACACTATTTATCGAAACACCCGATGCTAACTGGATCTTGGAGCATACTGCCTTTCAGGATTTCTTCTACGAGCATTGCTCGATCTACACGCCAGACTCCATCCGTTTGCTCTTGGCCCAGCAGGGGTTGGAGTGCGAGGTGGAGTCGGTCTATGACGGTCAATACATGTGGATTGTGGCGCGGCTCCCAGAGGCTCCAGGTCATGCAAAGCCCGTGGCATCCTCGGAGAAATTGGGCTCGCACTACCTAGAAAACAAACGTCAGATGATGGCGGAATGGACCACGTACTTTGAAGACCGTAGAGCGATTGCGCCAGTTGCACTTTGGGGCGGTGCCTCAAAAGGGGTGACATTTTCGCTCTTGTTCAACAGCGCCGAGGACACGCCCATTGACTGTGTGATTGACCTCAATGCCGCCAAACAGGGATGCTTCATGCCGATCAGTGGCACAATGATCGTTTCGCCAGAGACGGCAAAGTCTCGTGGGGTTGGCACGGTGATCATTATGAACCCGAACTACGAAGACGAGATCCGGCAGAACATTCGAGAAATGGGTTGGGATGCCGAAATCAGAGTGCTAAACGGCTAGCCTCATTTCTGTTGGCCCGCCCTCTGCTTGACCGCGCCAAACTCTGTATATGGCGGCGCAGTCTTGTAGATCCATTCCATAAAGGTGCCGCTGCTAGACTCTAGGCCATTGTCGCCTCGGATGGCCTTCGGTGCGCCATACCCTTCGGTGATCCGGTTCAGTGCCCGGAGGACCCGTTCGGGGGAAGGGGACGTAGATCTCAGTGCCCAGGCCCTCGCGGTTGATGTCGTCCCGCTTCGAGCTGTATCGGTCGCAGGTCTCGCTGAGATTGGACCTGTCGCGGTTTGATGCGGCCCCAAGTGCTCGTTTAGGCCAGTTTCCTCTTGAAGGTGACAGGGCTTTTCCAGCTCAGTGCTGAGTGCCGACGGCGCGGATTGTGGAATCCGCTTATGTATTCGAAGATTGCCATCTCAGCCTGCCGCCGCGTTTCCTATGAGCGCCGCCAGATCAGCTCGGCCTTGATGGTTTTGAAGAAGGTCGCGACCATTGCCCGGCAGGCGCATTCATAGAGTGCTGCCGAGAGGGGCGGCCTTGTCGTAGCAATTGCCTTTGCCGCTCATGGACGCCCTGAAGCCATTCTGGCGCAGGATTTTTTGGTTTGGTCGAACTGCCGTGCTGTCTCGATCCAGTAGGTTTGGCGCAGTGTAGAGCTTGTGATCGCTGTCATTGTTCACCCTGTGTTTCCGGGCCCTGGAACAATTGTTTTGTGGAGGTCTGTCTGACAAGCAGTATTCGCAGAATGGCAGATCCCTGGAAAAGTGTTCAGGTAGAATGCTCAGATTCGGCCCGACACCGAGTTTTCAACAGAATTAGCCCAAATCGGACGTGGCCAGGACAGCTGTACAACCGGCTCAGCCCTGAAAGGTAGAGGGGAAAGCGGTCGTTCGCCGCGACTTCAGGAATGGCAGCTTCGAACCTTAGAGCCGCCATCGAAAAGCCCATTTACGCGTTGCACGCGTCTGTTTTTGACTTTTGATCAAGCGACGAAATAGCGTGAACGGAAGAGCGCGTTTACGGAATCACATCAGGGTCTATCCAACCTCCCTTTGCTGGTCACCAATTCCCGCCCCTACCTCGAGGAACTCGTCCATAAAGAGGCTCATCAGTTCCAAGCGAGACGCAACGCTGGTCTTGCGGAAGATGTTCGAAGTCTGCGCTTTGACCGTCCCTTCGGCGGTGGACCGCGCGGCAGCAATCTCAGCAATGCTAAGCCCCTTTAGCATATACATCGCAATATCCCGCTCCGCAGACGTAAGATTCCACTCATCGAACTTGCAGTGCACGTAACTGTCCATCTCGCCGCGCAGGAAACGCAGAGTTTCTGACTGCTGCGTGTTGCGTTCCTCAAGCCAGCGCAACTGGCGAACAAGGATTCGGATCGCGAGGATCAGCGCCCCAGCCGAGAACACCTCGAAGAAGAGGTGCGTCAAGTCGAGCAGACTTGGCGCGGAACTGGCGATTATGCGCTCATAGACGTCACTCGCCACGTCGAAGGTGAAAAAGATAACGCTGAGGATGAGGATCAACGTGACGTATCTTAGGGCGCTGGTCTGCATGGGGAATATCCTCGAAGATCGTAACATCTATTCAAGGGGAAGATCGCGGCGAGGACAAGGCCGACTTGCCGTGCCGTTCGGCGTCATTTCGCGTATTCTCAAATGCCGAACAGGCTCACCTAAGTGAGCCTGCACGAATGGGTCATGCGGCGGCAGCGAATTGCGTCGGAGTGCCGCCATTACTGCTCGCGTGTCCATTGGCCGCCATCCCGGCAGATCAACCCGCCAAGAACGCAGCCGTTGACCGAGATGCGATTGCCGGAGAGTTCCAGCCGCGACATATATTCTTTATCGCGGTCTGGCGCGTAGATCCGTCCCTCATATTCGCCTGATTTACTGGATGTCAGGTTCCAGACGATTTTGCGCCCGATCGTATCCGGCTGAATCGCTTCGCCTTGCGCGTCCTCAGCACGCTCGAGGACACCGCAGTAGCCCGCCCCGCAATCGCCGACGCGTATATAGCCAATGTCGCCGTGATCGTCCGGCGCGGTTCGCCACAGACCCTCTATCGGGTCGGCCTGCGCCGGACCGGATGCCATCAAAGACAGGAGGAACAGGGTTGCGATATGTTTCATGGTCTTGATCTCCATTTCCAGAATTGATTTGGTCTCACGCCAAGCTGCGTCAGACGTTGCCCATGCCGATGAAAAGCTGGCGGTTTGTGTCGACGATGGCGCGGCGGCCATGCATGATGCGCGTGTTGTCCAGAACCGCGATATCGCCATCCTGCCAGTTGATCTCGTGCGTGCAGGTCTCGGCAAGCGCGCGCATCTCCTCGATCTCGTCCCCGCTGACGATATCATCATCGTTGAAGCGATATCTTGGCGGGGCGTAGTTATGCGACGGACCCAGCACCGCATTTGCAAACGCCTGTCCTCCCGATAGCGCCGATCCGCGTACTGGGGTAACCTTCAGACGATAGTTGATCCCGCCATCATCGAGCATATCGAAGTCCTGGTTGGGGACGGCGGCGCGAAATTCCTCGACATGGCGGGGCGTGACTTCGTCGGGGTGGGAAATAGCCGGGTGCTCATTGGCCAGGTAACGTTTCCAAAGCGGCTCAGGCAAGTAGCGCTCCACCATCATGTCACGCTGCCAGCGGGCCTTTTGCGCCTCGTTCATCGCGTCATAGATGGCCCGCCCGTCACAGATCGTTGTCTGTGAGCCCTCGAAGGCCGCAACAGGGCTGTAGAAGGCTACGATATCGGGGCAGACGGGCGTATTGCCGTTCTCGGTATGTAAGCCGACCGGACCAGTCCCTGCATCGACCTTCTGCGTGTTTGCGTCACTGTAGTCTCGGGCCGGATCGAAGGTGATCTTGCGGCAGAGCGCCGTGGTCAGCGCACTGAACTGCGCCATGTCGGGGCGAAAACCGCGGAGCAGGGTCCAGCCGTCCTCGTTGAGGTTAGACCGAATTTGCGCCACGACCGGGGCTTCGGTCAATGGCTGCCCCTCTGCGGTGGGGCGAATGATGTTATAGCTCATGGATCAAGACTCTTTCTGTAGGCTGTAGGAATTGAGAGCCGCCTGCGCCTGGGCGCTCCCCATTTTGTGTTTCAGCACGGCGTCTATCAGCGACGGCACAAGCGCCTGAATCAGGGCGAAGATGTGCTCACCGAAACCAGGGTAAATTGTGTTTCGCCCCGCCATGATACCCGCCCACGCTCGCGTTGCGACGCGTTCAGGCGTGTCCAACACCATCCCAAACGGCTCGACAAGATGGGCAAAGGCGCTTTGCGCCGGAGTTTGCGTGGCCCGTGGCGCGACATAGGTGACACCGATCTCGAACTCCGACAGCTCGCGGCGCAGCCCGTCTGACAAACCGCGCATGGCGAATTTCGTGGCCGAATAGGTCGCGAAATAGGGGAAGGCGATCATCCCGAACATCGAGCCGATATTGACGAGCCGTCCCTGCGCAGCGGAGAGGACCGGCACAAGGTCGCGCGTCAACTGGACGGCGGCGGTCACATTGGTGCCCACCGTCTCGGCGATCTCCTCGTCGCCCAGGTCTGTCAGTCTCCCCACCGCCAGCCTCCCGGCATTGTTCACCAGGATGTCCAGCCGGTTTCCGGCGGCCGCGACGACAGCTGCGCGCCCTTCTTTCGTGGTGATATCCGCTGCGACAAGCCTCACCTTGCTTGCTTCCAGAAGCGTCGCCGTTTTCTCAAGTTGCGTTCGTCTGCGGCCGACAAGGACGAGGGCATATCCTGACTGGGCCGCTTGGATGGCCAGCGCACGGCCGATACCGGAACCGGCCCCGGTGATAAGGGCGACGGGCGAATGGTGTTTCATGCGATACACTCCTTATGGTCTTCTGAAAGCGAATACTGCGGAAGCTCTCGCGATAAATGCGAAAGCTGGCTGCGATCAATCCCGCCTCCGGGCTTCAGCAGCCCTTCCTGTGACGCGGGCGCAAAGCTCACCCGAACCGGCCTTGCGTATTGCGGCAGGCCAGCGAGCAGGTGTTCTATCTGGACCAGATCGACCGGCGCGGTGACGACCGCGATGATCTCGAGCTGCCCGTCCTGCGCGAGGTGAAGCCCGGCAGCGGGAATGCGGTGGTCAGCACACAGGCAGGATTCGACCCATTCGGGATTGATGTTTCGCCCCTGCGGCGTGACGATCAGCCAATCCTTGCGGCCTTCCAGGATCAGATAGCCGCCCTCAAGCCGCCCCAGATCACCGGTGCGCCACTCTCCGGTTACGCGCGCTTGCCCAATATACCCTTCCATGACAGTCGGACCGGATATGACGATTTCGCCATCGTCGATGTGCACCTTGATCCCCTCGAGAACCTTGCCAACCGTGCCCGGTTGCGCCTTTCCCGGCGTGTTCAGCGCCACGACAGAACAACATTCCGACAGCCCGTACCCCTCAAAGACAGGCAATCCCTGCGTCCGCGCATCGGCTAGCAAGGCGGGCGCTGCCACAGCACCGCCCACTGCAATCAGGCGCAGGCTTTCAGGGGCAGTGCGATCCGTGGCCTTCAACGCGGATACCAAGCGCGCAAGGAGGGCTGGAACGAGGATGCTCGTCGTCGGCTGCGTTGCCAACATCGCAGCAAGGACTGGCTCCATGGGGCCACCAAAGAGTGCAGGCAGTGCTTCGGGGCAGAAACAAACTTCAGCGCCTGCCAGAAGCGGAAGATAGAGGCCCGCCACCTGCTCGAGAAGTTGCGCCATGGGAAGAAGCGAGAGGTGCCGGTCGTCCGGGCTCGGTGCGATCACCTTCTCAAGCCCAGCAATCGCTGCCGCCATCTGTGTCTCGCCAATCAGCACCCCCTTTGGGGTCCCAGATGAACCTGAGGTGAAGATGATGCGCCGCGCACCGGGCACAGCGGGATCCAAAGGTCTTTGCAGAGGCGGGCAATCTTTGGGACGCAAAAGATGTTCTGCTGCCATGCATTTGTCGCTGGGGCCGATGACGCTTTGGATCCCGGCTGCTTGGACGATATGGGCCCTTTGCGCCTGTGAGAAGAACGGCGGCAGGTGCACTGAAGTATGTCCGCTATAGGTCAAGGACAGATCGGCCAGGGCGGCTTCAAACGGATCGGTGGCGGTGATCCCGACGACGCGGGGTGATCCAGCCAGTGTCTTCGCGTTCTCGGCAAGAAAGGAGGCGAGGCCAAGGTAGTCGATGCACCGCGCGCCAATGCGCAAAGCGGTCTTTTCCGGTGTCCGAAGGGCATGCTGGGCCAGAGCCCGAAAGATGCTTTGGGTCATCAGGCCGTCCTCCCCCGAGCCGCAACAACGTCGCCCGGCTGAACCCGGTCCCGAAAGGCACAGACCCAAGGGTCATGATCATAATAGTTGCCCCATTGCTCGGGGTTCTCTACCCGGCTTGCCTCGGCTCGCGCGAGCATGTGCGGTGTGATCTTCACGCGCTGTATGAGCCGCCGTACCTCGGCCGTGGCGGTGAAAAGCCCCCAGGTGATGCCGCGCTCGCGCCCCCACTGGAATACAGTTTGCAGTGTGGGATAGGCCGCAAAGGGTGTGCTGCAAGCAAGACCCCCGACCTCGAGAATCGCGTTGGGCCTTACCTTCAATCCAGTTCGCCGAGACAACAGCTCGCCAACCGGTAGGTCGAGATATCGCTGCGAGAAGAAGGTCTCTTCATGACAGCGGATGCTGATTGCGCAAACCACCTCGCCGCTTCTTGCCGTCGCGATCGCGAGGCGGGAGGGTCGGATGCGGGTGTTCGCGGAGAAGGTGTTTAGGTAACTGCGGGCAATATGTTGTAAGGCCCGTTCAAAGATAGGCTGAGTGGCCGGAACGCCGTCCACGGCAATAATCGTTCGCATCAATCGTTCTCCACAAAGGTAGGCTGCTCAGGCCTCGTTTTCTGGAGATGTCCTTGCCAATGTGACAAAATCCATTGGACTGGAGTCACAATATCAGGGCAATCTGGTGAAATAGGACCAAAGTTTATGAACACGATCTTTGGTTTTCGGCCGAAGGTGCAGTCTCTGGTGGTGTGCGATTGCAAGCCAGTCCTCTTTCCTCACCCTGACCACAGCATTGGCGATCTAACGCCAGGGTAGGTTAGACCGCTTTCAGGAAACTGCCCCGCAGATCTCGCTACTGCGGCATTGATGGCGTGGCACTCCCTGTCGATAACCGCTTCGGGCTTACACCGGTCGTCCGGTGTCGTGTTTCAGACCAGTGAAATGCATCTTGGGTGAACAGTCGCCCACCGCACTGCCACAAGTCGGCTTGGAACCCACAGCGGAAGTAATGAAGCTGGGCTGCGAGCGCACGGAGAGCCAAAATCGTTGCATTTGCTTAGTTCATGACGCCGCGTTGCGGCGGCAACCAGTTCGTTGGCGCATAGGCGCTCACCGCTTCAGACTGGATAGACAAACTTTGACCGGAGCGCTACTTCGCTGGTACAATCAAGGTTGAGAACGCGGACTTGACAGGTTGCGACGGCTGCTTGTTGGGGAAGTATTTCTTGAACTACTGAAAGGGCTTGGTGGTCGCGATGCTGGGATCATCGGGGTCGTTTTCGAGATCTGAGAACGTATCCAAAAGTGCTGCCTGAAACTTGACCACCTTTGTGGGGTCCACACGCGGCGAAAAAGCGATGCCATAGGGTTCGAAAGAGAAAAACCTGTCTGACACAGTTATTTCATCGCCTTTCCCAGCGGAGGCATGGGCACAGGCCTTGCCGTCCTCCTTGAGATATTCGAGGTAAGCGACAATGATGTCACGATCGCCGAAGTAGTAGCTGAGCACCTTGCCCTCGTCGGCACCTGCGCGACTACACAGCGCGCCGATTCCTGATTTATGGTTGTCGAATTCGGTGTAGCAGATCGTCTCGTAGGCATAGGCAGTCACAACCGGATCCTCCAGCTCCAACGCATTAGCGACGATCTCAAGTGCTGTGCTGCCTTTGATCACCCCGACCCTGACCGCACCAACCTGGTCCGGTGCCAAGCTGTCGCAGGCTAGCGGTTGCCGTTGCCACGGGACAGCTTCGCCGTCTGACGCTTGAACATACACACCGCCAGGGCCCCGTGCCAGTTCTTGTCCGTTATGGCTGATTACGGTTTCCATCTTGCCCACGCGTTCTCGCCCAGCCAATCAGCCCTGTCACCAGACTTTACGGGGACGTAAATGTAATCAAGCCCGGAGCGTTTGAAAGCGAAATCGCACATCTCAAAAAGGAACCCCTTAGCTTCGCCACCTTATTCATAGACAAAGGGTTTTGCATCCATCCGAATGCCCACTCGCAGTCGTTCAGCCGACGCATCCGTGTCTGCAACAGCCGTCTGCGCGATGAGCAGGCAGCACGCGAAAATGGTGAGGCGGTGCCATGTGGAATTCATTTTTGCTTGCTTCCCCGCATCAGATTGAAGCTGATCATAACCTGTATCACCCCCCCGCAGCGATGATCAGTCCAGCCTGCCATCGCGCACGCATTAACTCCTACGGGCGCTTCGCCCATGTCGCGGGTTCAACCAAAATAAGATAATCCTCGTTGAACGACAGGGCAACATACATGAAAAAACCGCTCAGAATCAGTAGTATCGATAGCCACAATCGCACGCGGGGGGACTGTTCCCTTTGATCATAGGCCAGACTGATAAAGACGGCGAGGACAACGCCAGGAAAGGCCACAAACAACGCCTTTGACCATCTGTAGCCTACAAACATCTCCTTGATCTCGAACTTTCCCGGCAACCCTTCGATGCGGGGCTCAATGAAAATGAGGATGAACTGGAGTATACTACCCTAGCATAGCGCCCACATGGCAAAGAGCAAATATTGTACGAACGATGGCCTGAAAAAGCTTGCCCAGGCCATCCATTTGCCTTCCTCGTCCAGCACGTCACGGATCCAGTGAACCGATATCAAACCGCAAAGCATCATCACAAGCACGCCCGCTGCGAAGGTGAAAGAGGCTCGAAAGGTCGTCGAAAAATCGGAGATCGTGATGTAGCCCGCATCAACCGCAAAGTAGTGCGCGACGCCAACGGTGGTTAAAGCGACCGTGGCTCAGAAAAGCGCATCTCGCGCCGTGCGGTTTTGATCCAGCCCTGGAGCGCGGAGAGTTCATCCGTATCGACACCCTCTCGTCCCAGTGATTTGGAACGCTCTGAGTAGATCGCAATCATCAAACAGCAACAGTCCGCAAGGCCAAGTTTGTTCGGCGTCTGCTTGTTGCCCGACAGCCTGTGATGCAGCGCGCGCCAGCGATTGGCGATGATTTCATGGGCCGCTTCCAGATCGCTTGGAGAGACCTCAGCCGGATGATGTAGGTGCAGTCTGTTTGCCAAAGCTGGTTGATCGCAGTTGTTTTGTCATTGAACTCGTTCGCCGCCATAAGCACGATGAACGCAGGACTGGTGATCAGCTCATGGGCCTTCAGTGTCCGGTACACCTTGGATTCCGAGGCAAAATAACGCTCCTGATCAGTGAAGGTCACCGCCAACTCGCGCGGTGACAGTTCCGTCTCCTGCAAGGCGAGGTCCACAACCTTGCGCTTCACCTCGTCGGGCACCCGGTTCCAGACGTGTTTTGGCTTGGGAGATTGATCCTGCAATCCGGCCTCACCGCCCTGAAGGTACCGGTCGTACCAACGATAGAACGTGGCGCGCGGAATGCCCAGCTTGGCCAGCGTCAGGCGTGCAGACAGATGACTTTCTTCGACCAGCCGTATGATCTCCAACTTCTCAGATGCGGGGTACCTCATTCGTGTTCGCCCCCATCCATTGCCCAGCAGGCGATTGCACAGAAATCTGTCGAGAGGGGCCTGTCATGCCTTTTTTGAGAAGGTGGAGTTCAAGCGTCTGTTCCGCCACCACTTCCTTGAGATCCTTTGCCAATTTGTGATTTCCATAGACCTTGCCGCTGTCGGCCCAGCGCCGGCACCAGTGCTGCCGCGCAAGAGTAAGCTCACGTCCAAAGTGCGTTGGCGACGACATAACGTACTGAAAATCGGGTACAGCCCAGTCTAACCCTACCAACCACAGCTGGCTCTGGACAGTCCCAGTTGTCTGGCGAAGCAGCATGACGGACAGGATCTTTAGGGGAAAACAAGTCTGAATGGCATGCGTCGGGGCCCAGCTGCTCATCGCCTTTAGCTATCACGCTGGATTCATAAAGTGCATCCCATCAGACCATTTGTGCACCAAGCTCATTTCGACCAAACTTGGTTTTGCCGGCTCGCGGGGGGGGCATTTGGAAAAGCTGTGTGTGCTTATGTCTGATTTGTGAAAGAAAGTCGCATAAATACACTCATTGGATCGGCGTCATAGCCCTCAATCGGGGGGCAATAGGTGTAGCCGAGATTTTCATAGAGGCTGCGGGCGGCGTCATACTCTGGGCAAAGGGCAGAACCGGTTTCCAGAACCAGTGCCGAAAACCCCTCCTGTTGCGCTTGGTTTGCGAGATG
Organism: uncultured Roseobacter sp.; assembly: GCA_913054455.1. Taxonomy (GTDB): domain Bacteria; phylum Pseudomonadota; class Alphaproteobacteria; order Rhodobacterales; family Rhodobacteraceae; genus Pseudophaeobacter. Next base: position 22,456 of record CAJXIL010000004.1, on the reverse strand, counting down.
ATCCATCAGGATTCGGGCAACGCCCCGCCCACGTGCTGTTTGAGCGACATAGACTGATTTCACCTCAGCGCTGCCATTGCCTAGCGCTTTGAAGGCGCCACAACCCAATGCTCTTTCACCCTCAAAGGCCGCAAAGAAACGCACTTCTGGATGGCAAAGCGCTTCAACACCAAAGGTGTGGTCGCTACTGGCATCCGTTGCCACAGCCCCATGGCTCTGGTTGCCCTCAATGAGGGGCAGAATCTTGGGGCAGGCTGGGTCGGCGCGGCGGATTAGTATCGAAGGGGCCTGGCTCAATGGGTCCAGGGCACGCGACGGTTGGTGGCGAAGTTCTCACCATAGCCACCATTGCGGATATTCGCTTTGCGGGCCTTTGGCTCAACCACTTCGGCCTCAATGCCATGGTCCTGGGCATATTCCAACGCGGCTTCCTTGCTGTCAAAACGAAGGCGGACTTGGCTTTGCGTATCTGACGAAGAGGTCCAGCCCATCAAGGGGTCAACTTCACGGGCGCTTGCCTGGGCGTAGTCCAACACCCATTTACGGGTCTTGGCCATTCCAGAGGTCATGGCATTTCGGGCTGGCCGGTAAATCCGCGCTCGCATGTGGGCTCTCCTCGTGACTCGTCTTAGCCCATATATGCGCTGAATAGGCCTTTGCTACAAGGTGACAAATCCGGCGCATTCAACAGGTTTTGCAGGGCTGCAACAGGGAGGCGGTTAGAATTGCGACGAATGCCCCTTGAACAAGAACAAAAACAGACCAAAATCAGTGCGACTCACAGGAGAGCCGGATGCCCTACGCCCATTCAGATAAATCCGCTGCCAAGACACCAGACCAGCAGTCTGACCACATGGTTGAGCGTGACGCCGTGCAGCGCCCCAAATTGGAAGGCGGCAAGGCCTTTGTCATGCATACGGAGTTTTCACCGGCCGGCGATCAGCCTACGGCGATTGCAGAGCTCAGCGAAGGGGTGAAAGAGGGCGAGCGCAATCAGGTCCTGCTGGGCGCGACAGGCACCGGCAAGACCTTCACCATGGCCAAGGTCATTGCTGAAACCCAGCGTCCGGCGATCATTCTCGCCCCAAACAAGACCCTGGCGGCGCAACTCTATGGGGAGTTCAAAGGCTTCTTTCCGGATAATGCCGTCGAGTATTTTGTCTCGTTTTATGACTACTACCAGCCCGAGGCCTATGTGGCGCGCTCGGATACCTTCATCGAGAAGGAAAGCCAGATCAACGAACAGATCGACCGGATGCGCCACTCTGCGACGCGGGCGCTGTTGGAGCGGGACGATGTGATCATTATCGCCTCGGTGTCTTGCATCTATGGTATCGGCTCGGTTGAGACCTATTCGGCGATGACTCAGGATCTGAAGGTTGGCGAAGAATATGACCAGCGCCAAGTCATGGCCGATCTGGTGGCGCAGCAGTACAAGCGCAACGATCAGGCGTTTCAGCGCGGCTCTTTCCGGGTGCGCGGCGACACGTTGGAAATCTTCCCGGCCCACCTGGAGGACCGCGCATGGAAACTGTCCTTCTTCGGCGAGGAGCTGGAGGCGATCACCGAGTTTGACCCGCTGACCGGCGAGCGCACCGGGGCCTTTGAACAGATCCGCGTCTATGCAAACTCGCACTATGTGACGCCAAAACCAACGCTAAATCAGGCGGTTATTTCGATCAAGCAAGAGCTGAAACGGCGTCTGGATCAATTCAACGGTGAGGGCAAGCTACTGGAGGCGCAGCGCCTGGAACAGCGCTGTAACTTTGATATCGAGATGCTGGAGGCCACGGGCCATTGCAACGGGATTGAAAACTACTCCCGCTATCTGACCGGGCGCGGGCCGGGCGAGCCGCCGCCAACGCTGTTTGAATTCATCCCCGACAATGCCATTGTTTTTGCTGATGAAAGCCATGTCTCGGTGCCGCAGATTGGCGGCATGTACAAAGGCGATTTCCGGCGCAAATCCACGCTGGCGGAACACGGGTTTCGACTGCCGTCCTGTATGGACAACCGACCGCTCAAGTTCGAGGAATGGGACGCGATGCGCCCGCAATCGGTCTTTGTTTCGGCAACGCCTGCATCCTGGGAGATGGATCAGGCAGGCGGTGTGTTCACCGAACAGGTGATCCGTCCAACGGGCCTGCTAGAGCCAGAGATCGAGATCCGCCCGGTCAAGATGCAGGTGGATGACCTGTTGGACGAGGTGCGCAAGGTGACTGAGAACGGCATGCGGACGCTGGTCACCACCCTGACCAAACGCATGGCCGAGGATCTGACCGAATACCTGCACGAACAGGGCATCAAGGTGCGCTATATGCATTCGGATATCGATACCCTTGAGCGGATCGAAATCCTGCGCGACCTGCGCCTCGGAGCCTTTGACGTGCTGATTGGCATCAACCTGCTGCGCGAGGGTCTGGATATCCCGGAATGCGGGCTGGTGGCTATTTTGGACGCCGATAAGGAAGGTTTCTTGCGCTCGGAAACCTCGCTGGTGCAGACCATTGGCCGCGCCGCGCGAAACGCCGAAGGCCGGGTGATCATGTATGCTGACAAAATTACCGGATCGATGGAACGCGCGTTGGGAGAGACCAACCGTCGCCGTGAAAAACAAATCGCCTATAATCTGGAGCATGACATCACACCTGCCACGGTGAAAAAGAACGTCGAGGATGTTCTTGCGGGGCTCTATCAGGGTGATGTGGATATGAATCGGGTCACCGCCAATATCGACAAGCCGATGCACGGCGCCAACCTTGAGGCCCATCTAAACGGGCTGCGTGACGAAATGCGTAAGGCTGCCGAAAATCTCGAGTTCGAAGAAGCCGCACGGCTGCGCGATGAGGTCAAGCGTCTGGAAGCAGTGGACCTGGCGGTTTCGGACGATCCGATGGCCCGGCAATATGCGGTGGAAAAAGCCTCTGAAGCGGCAGTGAAATCGCGTGGGCGTTCCAGCGCGGGCAAGGCCGGGACACGGGCCTATCGCGGGAAGTCACAAAAGAAGTTCGGGGGGTGAGCGTAGCCGTTGTTTTGGGGGCAGCTGTCTGGCCTGGGGGGAAACCTTCGCCGACCCTTCGGCGGCGCAGCCTGCATGCGGCAGAGCTGTTTCGTCAGGGCAGGGTCAGCCATGTGATTTGTTGCGGGGGGCTGGGGCAACATTCCCCCAGCGAGGCCGAGGTCATGCAGCATGTTTGTCGTGAGGCCGGGGTGCCGGACAGTGTAATTCTGCTGGAGGATCAGTCCAGGACGACCCTTGAAAACCTGGCTAATATCCGCGCGCTCCTAGCGAGGCTCGAACAACCGAATATCGTTATCGTGACGGATCGCTACCACAAATGGCGCGCGCTGCTTGTGGCGCGCCATTTTGGTTTTCAGGCCCAGGCCTCCTGCCCGCGCCAAAGCGGCACCTCAGGGTTCAGGGTGGTGAGGTCCTGGCTGCGGGAAGTGCCTGCACTGGTCTACTACTGGTGGCGCCTTAGGCGCCTTGACAAACAGTCTAGCGGGTGACGGTGACACGCACATAGTCGCGGCTGCCGCTGTCATAAACTTTGACCCGCACCATGACTCCGCCTTGCACGATGCCGCGCCCAGCGGATGCTTCGATGTTTCCGTGTTGCACCATGCGCTCCATAATGGCGCGGTTACCCTTGTCCTTGAAAATCGGATCCCATTCGTCACCGGGCTGCGAAATGCCAAAGCGGTGATAGTTCGCCCGGTCCTGGCGCAGGATTTGCCATGGCTCGCTAAGCCGCGCGCCTTTGGAATTGTACAGATCATCGCGCCCGATAAAGGCCACGTAGTCTGCCAGAAGCTCATCGGCCAAAGCCAAGGGGGCGGAAAGGGCGAGTGCCGCGATGGCTGCAGTTAGCGTTTTTGCAAGGTGCATCAAAAATCCTCCAGTCAAATCCGGGTCGATTTTTGAGCAAACGGCGCTGGAGAACAAGGGGAACCTGATCCCAAAGGGGGTGACATTCAGTCAATTGCCACAGTGAGGTCGGCAGGTTTTGTTGGCCCTACCTCCGCCATTTTGGCAATTGACCAGTTGATAGCCGAGGTCAGGCCTGACGCATCTGTGCCAGCTGTCCCAGTATCCCGGTGAAATTCTCAATCCCCTGTGCACCGCTGACTAGGTGTTTCTGGTCAAACACAACCGCTGGTACGCTCTGAATGCCCTGGCTGTGCCAAAAATGCTGTGCTTCCCGCACTGTATCTGCAAAGCGCTGATCCTCTAGTACCGCCAGGGCCTCGTCTCGGTCCAGACCAATTTCACCGGCGATCTCTGCCAGAACGCGGGTGTCTGACAAATCACGGTGGTGGGTGAAATGGGCGGTGAATAGCGCCTGTTTCAGGTCATCCTTGCGGTCTTGGGTCTCTGCCCAGTGCAGCAATTGATGGGCGGCAAAGGTATTGTGCATCCGCATTTCAGGATCAAAGCGGAAGTCAAAGCCCAGATCTGCGCCAATTTTGGTCATCTGTGCGCGGTTTTGTTCGGATTGTTCTGGGGTGACTCCGTATTTCTCGACAAGGTGCTCGCGCAGGTTCTGGCCCTCGGCAGGCATGTTCGGGTTCAGCTCAAAGGGGTGCCAATGCAGCTCATAGTCCGTCCCTGTGGCCTCCAATGCCGAGGCAAGCTGTCGATAGCCAATGATACACCAGGGGCACATTACGTCTGAGACCACATCGATGCGCAGAGGGGCGGGTGCGTCTTGGTCTGCTGGAGACCTGTCTTGAAGGCTCATGCGGTGGATCCTTTCGTGTGGCAACTGAGGTACCATTCTTGGCGTGGGGTCTGAGATACGACGCCTTGAAGATGTTTTGGTGCGATTGTGTGGCTTAGATAGGGGAGCTACACGTGAGTTTCCATGCCCAGAGCCGTAGGGTCACTTGAAATTGAAGTTTGTTCCTTTGCACGTACACGAAAAAAAACCGCGCGAGCCGGAGCGCGCGCGGTATTTTGGCCAGCAGGGGCTGGCTGGTTTAGAAATCGTCCCAACCGGCAGCTTTGGGGAGAGCAAAGGAATCCTCAGTATCATCTGAAAAATCATCTGCAAAAAAATCATTCTCAGCCTGGTGGAATTCGGCATGGGCCGCGGGTGCGGGAGCCGGTGCTGCGGACCGGGCTGGTGCAGCAGCTGATTCTGCGCCGGTCTTAAAGACTGCAACTTGGCCGGCCAATTCAGTTGCATCATTGCGCAGGATCTGGCTGGCTGCGGTGCTTTCTTCGACCATGGCGGCGTTGTGTTGGGTCACGTGATCCAATTGCGAAACACCGGTGTTGATTTCCAGCAATGTGGTGGACTGTTCGCTGGCGCCCTGGGCAATCTCGGCCACGTGATTGGAGATGGTGCCCACACGACCGATGATGTTCTCCAGTTCACTGCCAGCCTTGCCAACCAAATCCACACCCTTGGCAACGTGCTGTGAACTCTCAGAGATCAGCTGCTTGATTTCCTGAGCAGCGTCAGAAGACCGTTGTGCTAGGGCCCTAACTTCGGAGGCAACCACGGCAAAGCCACGTCCGGCTTCGCCTGCACGGGCGGCCTCAACCCCGGCGTTGAGCGCCAGAAGGTTGGTCTGGAAGGAGATATCGTCAATCACCGAGATGATCTGCGAAATCTGATTAGAAGAGGTCTCGATCTCGGACATAGCGTTGACCGCATCCGTGACAACTTGACCGCTTTGCTTGGCACCGTTTTGGGCCTCTTCAACGATGACTTCGACCTGCTTGGCGCCCTCGGCGGCGGATTTCACGCTCACTGTGAGCTGTTCCATCGCGGCGGCGGTTTCTTCCAATGTGGCAGCCTGGCTTTCGGTTCGCTGCGACAGGTCGCTGGAGGACTGGCTGATCTCCTCTGCGTTGGCGCGGATCCGCGTGGTGCTTTCGACAACCGCATTCATAATCCCAACCAGAGTCGACAGAGTGGTGTTGTAATTGGCGCGAAGGCTTTCGTATTCGCCCTTGAAAGGCGTGTTGATTACCTGCGTAAGGTCGCCTTCGGACATGCTGTGCAAAGCGCGGTTCAACCGATCCACCACATGTTTCTGCGCTTCCTGTGCCTTTTGGCGTTCTTCTTCGACCTCTTGAGCGGCTGTGAGCTGTGTTTTCAAGTGGTCGATGGTACGGGCGATGGCACCCATTTCGTCCCGGCGATCCAACAAAGGCACGGGCTGTGAATAGTCGCCATCCGCGATCACATCGATGGTTTCCCCAACTGTTTTCAGAGGTCGCGATAGAATGCTGCGCAGGGCGATGACGGACAGCAGGCACATGATCACAAAGGCGGCGCCTGCAAAGATATGCGTCATCATCTGACCTGGGGCTGCCTCGGCAAAGGCGCGTTCCGGCGACCAGATCATTGCAATCGATCCAACCAATACGTCAGCATTCGCACCAGCCATTGCAGGCGCAGCGATGAAGTAACCGTCTGGGCTGGTTTCCAACAGTCCGGATTCCGCTGAAGTATTGCCCAAAACGGTCAGTGCCTCAATATCTGCTTCACTTGCTTCCCCGGCGGTGGCGACGACTTTGCCTTTTGCATTCACGGCAATACCAAACTTGGCCCGCCCGTCGGAAAGCTCCAGGATTTTCAAGATATCATTCGAGAGGCGCTCTGAGTCGCCGAAACGAATAGAGCCACCGCTTCGGGCCGCCACCGTGATGGTGACGCCATTGCCAAGGGTATGCACACCCTTTTCAACGGCGTCATTAAACGTGGCATTAGTTCTGACCACGAGAGCGCCAGCCACAACCATGGTGGTTGCGGCGATCAGCAAACAGCACTTCATGAAGACTGACATGCCTTTGAATAGTGTAATCGAGGGTATGCGGGTTTTCATTTTCTAACCTTCATTCGTTATCTGCGGTGAGCTGTTTGCTGGTTGAGTTTTACATTAGGGAGTCAGCGTCGACGCCTACAGTCATTGCACCGATTGCAGCACCAGACTCCGCATCGACGATCGTCAAGGAAATCTGGGCTTGATATCGGCGGCTGGATTCATCCAATTCAACTTCTCCAAAATGGACGGCATCCGAGCCAACGCTATAGGTCTTCTGAAACTTGGCTTCGTCTCCTTGCCACATGTCTGATGTGGTGCCAGAGGCTGCAACATTCAGACCCTGCGCATCCATGATAAAGACCTCGGTGATCCGGCCACCTGAGGCTTCAACCTGAGCGCGCAGAAAGTCTGCCGCTGCGTTGTTCAGCACGTCGTTGATCAAAGCGGAGTCGCCTGTGCCGACTTCAGCGCGCCACTGGAGATCCAGGGCATCTACATCGGCTTGGGCCAGGGCATTTGTTTCACCATTTCGGTTAGAAATGGCCTCGACCAGAACCTGGGATTGAGCCCAGCTGCGGATATTGGTTTCAAGATATCCTGCCATTGCAGCCTGATAGTCAGAGGCAAAAGCAGGCAGGGTTGATAGGGCAAAAATAGATGCAATCGTTAGGGTACGCATTAGATGCTCCTCAGCAGTGTCCGTCCAATTTGGGTCGTTCAAGGGTATGGTTGGCGACTTACCGAGGTCTTAACTGGTCAAGTTTTAGGCAGGCTGGGAGCGGGGCTGCAGACTTGATCTTAGGGCTGGATGGCGGGCTCGGGATAGGTGACCTTAACGTAATATCAATACGATACTTTATCACCAAGATACTGATTGTAATGTGTTTTTGGCCATAAAAAAGATGATTTTTGGGCTGTTTCTCGGCAACGGCCCGGTGCGGGTTTCGCACGAATATTAGATACAGTTCTCTGTACTTTGGGCTTTTACGGGGCCAGGAGTCAGTATCTGAGCCAAAAATAGTGCAGCCTACGAGTGTATTTCTATTTGACAGGACCCAAGAAGTTTAGAATCGGCTTGTCCCGCTGCTCTTCGCTTGAGGCTCAAATTCGCCCAGGCCTTAAACCCGATTTTCAGACTTCGGTTTTGTGGGCGCTTGTGGGGATTGTTCGCGCCCCAGGCTTTCTTGTCTTCCGAGCCTGTGGGGAAAGGGCATCGCATTGATTGCGTCTTGGCGGCTTCCCGCACTATGGTCGCCGGATGATAGAACTCAGAGATCTCCAATTGTTGACCGCGCTTGCCCGGCACCAGCATTTTGCCAAAGCGGCCAAAGACTGTGGTATGTCGCAGCCCGCCTTTTCGATGCGCATTCGCAATCTAGAGGAGAAGTTGGGGCTCTCAATCGTGCGGCGTGGCAACCGCTTCCAGGGGCTGACTGGCGAGGGAGAGATGATTGTGCGCCGTGCGCGCGGTATTCTCGACGATGCCAAGGCCCTGGATCAAGAGATCGCCGCCTCACGCGGGGAGGTGACCGGCACTCTGGTGATGGGGGTGGTGCCCACAGCGACGGCTTTTGCAGCACAACTGGTGAACCGCTTGCACGAGGTGCACCCGCGCGTTCTGGTTCATATTGATGTGACCACCTCTATGGCCATCCAGCAGCGGCTTTTGGATGGGACCATTGATGCGGGCGTGACCTATAGCGATAGCGTGCCGCCCGGATTGGTGACGATCACGGATTTGTACGAAGAAAGCTATGTGTTGCTGGCGCCTGAGGCCATGGTTGCCCATCTTGGCGATAGTATCAGCTGGCAGGACGCCGCTGATCTCCCTCTCAGCTTGTTGGAGCCGGGCATGCAGAACCGGCGCATTCTGGACCGTATCTTTGCGGGTCTGGAACTGAAACCCGAGGTGATGTCTGAATCCAGTGGATTTATGTCGGCAATTATCATGGCCCGCGCAGGCGCAGTCGCGACTATCCTGCCCCGCGCTTTGGTGGATGCTCTGGGAGAGATTGGCGGGACCCGCGCGCTGGGGTTGGTGAGTGCGGGGGAAATGGAATCGCAGGCGCGCCCAATCTGTCTGGCCTGCCTTCAGCGCAATCCGGAACTGACGACCGTTGCCTCATTGCGGCGAGTGGTTGCCGCCTTTGCATCATAAATTTTCGTTATTGCGCATTTCCCACATTCGATTTGACGATATGATTTCCTGATGACATGTGCCGAGAAAAGGCACGTGCGAATTTTTGGAGGTCAGCGTGGCACCATTGGACAATAGCAAGGGCGTCTGGAAATCCGGCAAAGGCAAAGGGCGTAAAACGCCCAAGGGCCGCCAGCTGGAGGATCAGGCGCATAGCGAGGTTCTGGAACTTCTGGGCGAGCAGCCCCGTAGCCGGGATATGCTGATCGAATTTCTGCACCTGATTCAGGATGCTTATGGTAATCTGAGCGCCCCGCATATCCGTGCGCTGGCAGAAGAGATGCGCACCGGCCAGGCCGAGATCTACGAAGTCGCGTCCTTCTATGCGCATTTTGATGTGGTGAAGGAAGGCGAGACACCGCCGCCTGCGCTGACCATCCGGGTCTGTGATTCCCTGTCCTGCGAATTGGCCGGCGCCGAACAGCTGCAAAAGGCGCTGGAAGACGGGTTGGACGCTTCACAAGTGCGTGTGCTGCGGGCGCCCTGCATGGGCCGTTGCGACACGGCGCCGGTGCTGGAAATTGGCCACAACCACATCGACCACGCCACGCTTGAAAAGGTCGAAGCGGCGATTGCAGGTGATGACACCCATGCGCATGTGCCCGACTATGAGGCTCTGGCAGCCTATGCGGCCGACGGCGGTTATGCTGTTCTGAAAGACCTGCGTGCCAACGGCGAATGGGAAGCTGTTCAGGCCAAGATCAAAGAGGCCGGCCTGCGTGGTCTGGGCGGCGCTGGTTTCCCATCGGGCACCAAATGGGGCTTTGTGCGCGCCAATGAAGGCACGCGCTATCTCGCCGTAAACGGCGATGAAGGCGAGCCCGGCACCTTCAAGGACCGCTACTACCTAGAGCGCACCCCACATGTCTTCCTCGAGGGTATGTTGATGGCGGCCTGGGCGGTTGAGGCCGAAAAGTGCTTTATCTACATGCGCGACGAATATCCTGCCGTGCTGAAGATCCTCGCCACCGAGATCACAGCGCTGGAACAAGCAGGTATTGTTGAGCCTGGCTATATCGACCTGCGTCGTGGCGCGGGTGCCTATATCTGCGGTGAAGAAAGCGCCATGATCGAGTCCATCGAGGGTAAGCGTGGCGAGCCGCGTCACCGTCCGCCCTTTGTGGCGCAGGTGGGCATCTTTGGCCGCCCAACGCTGGTGCACAATGTCGAGACGCTTTATTGGGTTTGCAAGATCAACCGCGAAGGCCCTGAGTGCCTCAATTCGGTTGAAAAGAACGGCCGCAAAGGTCTGCGCAGCTATTCCGTGTCTGGTCGCGTCAAAAACCCCGGCGTGCATCTGCTGCCTGCGGGCTCCACCATCACCGACATTATCGAGGCCTGCGGCGGTATGCTGGAGGGGCATCTCTTCAAGGCCTATCAGCCCGGTGGTCCTTCCTCAGGTCTGCTGCCTGCGTCCATGCATGATGTGCCGCTTGATTTTGACACCCTGCAACCCCATGGAACCTTTATTGGCTCCGCCGCCGTTGTAGTGCTGTCCGATCATGACTCGGCCCGCGATGCGGCGCTGAACATGCTGCGCTTTTTCGAGGATGAAAGCTGTGGGCAGTGCACTCCCTGCCGGGTGGGCTGCGAGAAGGCCGTCAAACTGATGAGTGAAAAGAAGTGGGATCAGGACCTGCTGGAAGAGCTGAGCGCTGCCATGATTGATACCTCGATTTGTGGTTTGGGTCAGGCCGCGCCAAACCCGATCCGTCTGACCATCAAACATTTCCCGGATGAGGTGTGAGCCATGAGCACTGAAGTAACCTTTACCCTTGATGGTGAAACCGTCACCACCGAGGCAGGCCTGACCATTTGGGAAGTCGCCAATGGCCGGGGTCTCAAGATCCCGCATCTGTGCCACAAGCCGCAGCCCGGCTATCGTCCCGATGGCAACTGCCGCGCCTGTATGGTCGAGATCGAAGGCGAGCGCACCCTGGCCGCCTCCTGTATTCGCGAACCCTCTGAGGGCATGGTTGTCACCACCAATAACGCGCGTGCGGAAGCTGCCCGCAAAATGGTGATGGAGCTTCTGGTAGCAGACCAGCCCAAACAGGAAGAGGCGCATGATAAGTCCTCGCACCTGTGGGATATGGCCGAACTCAACGGGATTTCGGAGTCACGTTTCCCCAAGCTGGAAGAAGGCCGGATTCCGCTGCTCGATGACAGCCATGTTGCGATGTCGGTCAATCTGGACGCCTGTATCTCTTGTGGTCTCTGTGTGCGCGCCTGCCGCGAAGTTCAGGTCAATGACGTGATCGGCATGGCCGGTCGTGGCCATGATGCCTATCCAGTGTTTGATATCGCTGACGACATGGGGGCTTCCTCTTGTGTGGCCTGTGGCGAATGCGTGCAGGCCTGCCCTACCGGTGCGCTCATGCCAGCCGCTGTTCTGGATGACCAGGGCGTGGGGGATCTCAAAGATTATGATTCCGAGACCGAAAGCGTCTGCCCCTTCTGCGGGGTTGGCTGCAAGGTCAGCCTCAAGGTCAAGGACGGTAAGGTCAAACATGTCGAGGGCATCAATGGCCCCGCCAATGAAGGCCGCCTTTGCGTCAAAGGCCGCTTTGGCTTTGACTATATCCACCACCCGCATCGTCTAACCAAACCGCTAATCCGTCGTGATGATGCGCCAGCCAAGGGGCTCAACGTCGATCCTGGCGATCTTACGACTCATTTCCGCGAAGCCAGCTGGGAAGAGGCGATGGAGCTGGCGGGCACACGTCTGAAGGCGCTGCGCGATGAAGATCCCAAATCGGTTGCCGGCTTTGGCTCGGCAAAATGCACCAACGAAGAGGCCTATCTCTTCCAGAAGTTCATCCGCCAGGGGTTCAAGCACAACAACGTCGACCACTGTACCCGTCTATGCCATGCTTCCTCTGTTGCGGCGCTAATCGAAAACGTCGGCTCCGGTGCGGTGACTGCGACCTTTAACGAGATCGAAAACGCGGATGTAGCGATCATCATCGGCTCCAACCCGATCGAAAACCACCCCGTTGCTGCAACCTATTTCAAACAGTTCACTAAACGCGGAGGTAAGCTGATCGTGATGGATCCGCGCGGTGTCGGCATGCGCCGCTTTGCTACCGAGATGCTGCAGTTCCGTCCCGGCGCCGATGTGTCGATGCTGAACGCACTGATGCATGTGATCGTTGAAGAAGAGCTCTATGATCGCTCTTACATCGAAAAGTTCACCGAGAACTGGGAGGCCGAGAAGCAGCATCTGGCGCAGTTCACGCCCGAAGCAATGTCAGAGATCTGTGGTATCTCGCCCGAACAGCTGCGCCGCACCGCGCGGACCTTTGCCAAGGGCAAGGCGGGGCTGATCTTCTGGGGCATGGGTATCTCTCAGCACATCCATGGCACCGACAATTCACGCTGCCTGATCAGCCTGGCGCTGATGACCGGCAATGTCGGCAAACCCGGCGCTGGTCTGCATCCGCTGCGCGGACAAAACAACGTGCAGGGCGCGTCCGATGCGGGTCTGATTCCGATGTTCCTGCCGGATTATCAGTCGGTCATGGATGACGGCATCCGTAAAAGTTTTACCGATGTCTGGGGCGGTGGTGATTTCTCGAACGAGAAAGGCCTCACCGTGACCGAGATCGTCGATCAAGCCTATGCGGGCAATATCAAGGGCATGTATATCCAGGGGGAAAACCCGGCGATGTCGGACCCTGATGCCGATCACGCACGGGAGGCCTTTGCCAAGCTGGACCTGATGATCGTGCAGGATATCTTCCTGACCGAGACGGCAAATTTTGCCGATATCATCCTGCCCGCCTCGGCGCTTTATGAAAAGAACGGCACCGTCTCCAATACCAACCGCCAGGTGCAGCGTGTCCGTCCCGCCGTGGCACCTCCCGGTGAGGCGCGTGAAGATTGGAAGATTACCGTCGAGCTGGCACAGCGCACTGGCCTGCCTTGGGACTATTCTGATGTCTCCGAGGTCTTTGCTGAGATGAAGCTCAACATGAAGTCATTGGACAATATCACCTGGGATCGATTGGAAACTGAAACCATTACCTACCCGTCGCTGCATGAGACGGATCCTGGTCAGGCGATTGTGTTTGGCGACGGTTTCCCACGGGCTGAGGGCCGCGCTCGCTTCACCCCGGCCAGTGTCATTGCCCCGGATGAGGCCCCTGATGCGGAGTACCCGATGATTATGACTACAGGGCGTCAGCTGGAACACTGGCACACCGGCTCGATGACACGCCGCTCACTGGTGCTGGATGCGGTCGAGCCCGAAGCCAACTGCTCGCTGCACCCCAAAACCCTGCGCGCACTGGGCGTAGAGCCGGGCGAAATGGTGCGGTTGTCAACACGGCGCGGCGCGATTGAGATCATGGCCCGTGCGGATCGTGCGATCGCAGAGGATATGGTCTTTGTGCCTTTTGCCTATGTAGAGGCTGCGGCCAATATCCTGACTAACCCAGCGCTGGATCCGTATGGCAAGATCCCTGAATTCAAATTTGCTGCCGTGAAGATCGAAAAAGCGCAGAGTCAGTTGGCAGCAGAATAGCCTTTTGGCCATAACGGTACTTCGGAGGCGGCATCCTGTGGATGTCGCCTCCTTATTTGTTCTACGCGCGCCAGACTAGGCCAGAAGCGTAATGGCCGACTGACCTGCGGCGCGGCGCAGGGCGTGGGTCTCTTGCAGCTCGGGATCCTCAATCCAGGCCTTGGCGGCTGCGACATCCGGGAATTGCAAAATCACACCAATGCCCGTTTCGTCACGGGTTCCCTCAATCACCGTTTGCTGCGGAGTCGAGACCAGGGGCTTGGCACCGTGTTTTTGCAGGGCCGCCCCGGCTTTTTCGCGGTAGGCTGCCATCTTGTCGGCGTCGTCCAGCACCAGGTTCACATATACATAAGCCATCTTTTTTCCTTCCTTTGGGATGGCAAAGAGATGGGGGAGCTGTGGGCGCAAGAAAACACATGCTTTTGTGTTTCATGCATGCAAAAATGCATGTCATGCAGATCAACTGGGATGACATGCGTACAATCTTGGCCTTGGTCCGGGCCGGAACGCTGGCGGGTGCGGCTGAGGCGCTGTCAGTGAGCTACACCACCGTGGCCCGCCGGGTGCAGCGGGCTGAGGACATGCTGGACCGACCCCTGTTTGATCGCCGTCCCGAGGGGTATCTGGCCAGTCCCGAAGCAGAAGAGCTGGCCAGAGCTGCGGCGCGGATGGAGGCGCAGGAGCAGGCGGCACTTCGCCATTTGTCCGGCCGCGACCAAGGGCTTTCTGGTCCCCTGACCTTGACGGCGCCGCAATTGTTGATTCAGACCCATCTCGCGCCCTTTCTGGCCGGGTTCTGTCGCGACAACCCGGAAATCGAGCTGACGGTACGGGCCACAAACGAAGTGCTGGATCTGACGCGCCGTGAGGCGGATCTGGCGATCCGGATCAGCAAATCCCCTGGCGACAATCTGGTTGGTTTGCATTTGGCGGATCAAAAAACCACCTGTGTGGCCCTCCCCGAGATCGTGGCAGGGGCGATTTCAGATCCCAGTGCGACATTGGACTGGGTCATCTACACGGGCCATTCTACCCCACCAAAATCTGCTTTGGCGCTATACCCCAACTATCGCATCCGAGCGCGGTTTGACGATATGACCTCGCTGATTGCGGCAGCAAAGGCCGGGTTGGGGGTCACACGAATGCCGGTGTATTTGGGCCGCAATGATCCTGAGCTGAAGCCATTGCCTGGATTGGAGCCGCAGGACTATGCGCCGATCTGGGTGTTGAGCCATCAGGATCTGTTGCAATCAGCCAAGGTTCGGGCCTTGAAGGCGGCTTTGAAGCGTTTCTTTCGCACCCGGCGCGATGACTTTACCCAGTTGTAGCAGCTGCTTCGCGGGATTGGTGGCGGGCTTTAAAACGATCAATATCATCCTGTGCCGGTCGCTGACCGGTAAAGACTTCGATATAGTCGGGCATGCGTGCCAGACGCCGGTCCTCGGGCTGTTGGATTTGCATCGAGATATAGCCGATCTGAGTGTAGATCATGGTCCGCGCCCGCACCAAAGCTGAGTCTCTGCTATAGCCAAACCGTTCGAGCATGGCCGCCATTGCCGTCTCTCGGCGGGCATCGGCCCGGTCCAAACGCAGTTGTAAGGCCGCATCATTGCGGGCCCAGTTACGGATCGCCAGATCCAGCGCCGAATCGAAGAGCTCCGCATCCAGCCAACAATCAAACAGATTGAAAAGCGCCTCCGATACATTGGCCGCATAGGCTTCGGTGCGGGCAACCAGATTGCCGGTATTCTTGTCTTCCCAATGGCGGATCATTGCCTCTAGCAGCGCGTCGCGATCCTTAAAGTGCCAGTAAAAGCTGGTGCGCGAGACCCCAAGCCGTTTGGCGAGCGTCATGATTTTCACCGCTTCCACGCCAGTATTGGTCAGCTCATCATAGGCGGCTGCCAGCCAGGCCTCTTCTGAGGTCGGCGGGCGGGAAGGGTTCTGAATATTCATGCCGATGTCCTAACACCGACACCCTGGGGTCGCAATGGAGTTGACGGATGTGATTACTTGCTCGACACATGTGTCGAGAGGCAATCGTCCGGGGAGGCAAATGGCATGAGTGACACGCAGTTGAAAACACGGGGCCGCAGGTCCCGCCGCGGCGAAGGCCGCATTGCAGAGCCGGGGCAGAATGTGCATTTGAAGACGGCCTTCATCACGCGCAACATTCCGACATATGATCTCTTGTCCGAGGAAAGCCTAGATCGGATCGAGGCCACCGCTGAGAGGATCATGGCAGAGATTGGCATTGAGTTTCGCGAAGACCCCGAGGTGGTGGAGCTGTTTCGCACAGCTGGGGCTGAGGTCACTGATTTGACGGCCGACAGTTGGAACCTGAAGTTTGCGCCAGGCATGATCCGCCAAATCCTGTCGACGGCACCATCGCGTTTTACTCAGGTGGCGCGCAATCCGGCCAATACGGTCGAGATTGGCGGCGACGCTATGGTCTTTGCCCCCTCTTACGGGTCGCCCTTCGTGATGGATCTCGACAACGGGCGGCGTTACGGCACCATCGCGGATTTTGAGAATTTCGTGAAGCTGGCGCAGATGAGTCCCAATCTGCATCACTCGGGCGGTACCATCTGCGAACCTACGGATGTGGCGGTGAACAAACGTCACCTCGATATGGTCTACGCCCATATGCGCTATTCTGATCGGGCCTTTCTCGGCTCGATCACTGCGCCAGAACGGGCTGAAGACAGTATTGAAATGTGTCGCATTCTGTTTGGTGCTGAGTTTGTTGATCGGAACTGCGTGATCATGGGGAACTTTAACACCACCTCGCCGATGGTGCTGGATGGCGTCACCACCCAGGGCATTCGTGCCTATGCGGCAGCCGGGCAGGGTTCGATCCATCTGCCGTTTTTGCTGGGCGGCGCCGTGTCGCCGCTGACCATTGCCGGATCAGTGGCGCAGTGCCTGGCTGAAAGCATGGTGTCCTGTGCGATCACACAATTGGTGCGCCCGGGATCTCCCGCGGTCTTGGGCTCCTTCATTAGCTCCATGTCGCTGCGCACCGGCTCACCGACCTTTGGGACGCCAGAACCCGCACTGGGTTCGCTGGCCATGGGGCAATTGGCGCGGCGATTGAAGCTGCCCCTGCGCTGCGCTGGTAATTTCTCCACATCTAAACTGCCGGATGCACAGGCGATGCAGCAATCGATGATGTCGATGATGTCTGCGGTGCACTGTGGTGCCAATTTCATTCTGCACTCTGCAGGCTTCCTCGATGGGCTGTTGTCCATGTCCTACGAGAAATTTATGCTGGACGCCGATCTCTGCGGCGCGCTGCATTCATATCTCAAAGGCTTTGAGGTCAATGAGGATACTTTGGGATTCGATGCGCTGGCAGAAGGTGGGCCTGGGCAACATCTCTTTGCCACGCAGCATACCCTGCGCCATTATCAGAGCGCCTATTGGGACAGCGCCCTGGACGATCACCAGCCCTGGGAAAGCTGGGATGAACAGGGCGGGATCGATGCTGCCACCCGCGCCAATGGTCGCTGGAAAGCACAGCTGGCCAGCTATCAAACCCCCTATATGGATCCTGGCACAGATGAGGCGCTGCAAGAGTTCATCACCAAAACCAAAACCGCGATGCCAGATGCCTGGTATTAATCGCGCCGATGCCCCCCCGGGGGGCTGTACTTAGCCACCGGGGGGCGTTTCACTGAGACTGCTCTCTAACACCGACCCCAAGGCCGCTTCCTAGGAAAGAAAAACCGATGTCCAACGATCCACTTTTGCAGCCCTACACATTAAAACACCTGACCCTGCGCAATCGGATCATGACGACGAGCCATGAACCGGCCTATCCCGAAGATGGCATGCCAAAACAGCGTTACGCGGCCTATCACGCCGAACGGGCCAAGGCCGGGGTCGCACTGACCATGACGGCGGGTTCGGCGGCGGTGTCGCGCAACAGCCCGCCTGTGTTCAACAATATCCTTGCCTATAAGGACGAGGTGGTGCCGTGGATCCGCAATATGACCGATCAGGTGCATGAACACGGGGCTGCAGTGATGATCCAGCTTACGCACCTTGGGCGGCGCACCCATTGGAACAAGGGGGACTGGCTGCCGGCGGTTTCCTCGACCCGGCACCGCGAACCAGCGCATCACGCCTTTCCTAAACTGGCTGAGGATTGGGATATCTCGCGTATTATCTCGGATTTTGCCGATGCGGCGGAACGGATGAAGGCTGGTGGTATGGACGGGGTCGAGATCATGACCCATGGCCATCTGCTGGACCAGTTCATTTCGCCGCTGACCAATGATCTGGATGGACCCTATGGACGGGAACATCTGGAAAGCCGGATGCGGCTGACCACAGATATTATTGCTGCTGTGCGCCAGCGCGTTGGCGAAAACTTCGTTCTTGGCGTGCGCTTTGCCCCGGATGAGGCTCAAGAGGGCGGTATTACGCCAGAGATGGGCGTGGAGATCGCCAAGATCCTCAAGGCGACGGGCCAGATTGACTATCTCAACGTCAACCGTGGGCGTATCCATACCGATCCAGCGATGACCGATATGATCCCGGTGCAGGGGATGAAGAACGCGCCGCATCTGGATTTTGCCGGCTCCGTGCGTGCGGCCACGGGCATGCCGACCTTCCATGCGTCTAAGATTCCGGATGTGGCCACAGCGCGTCATGCGGTGGCCTCCGGTTTGTTGGATATGGTGGGTATGACGCGCGCTCATATGGCGGATCCCCATGTGGTGCGCAAAATCATCGAGGGGCGCGAAGATGACATCCGCCCCTGTGTCGGCGCTACCTATTGTCTGGATCGGATCTATCAGGCGGGTGAGGCATTGTGCATTCACAACCCGGCCACGGGGCGCGAAGTGACCATGCCCCATGATATTCCGCCAGCAGTGGAGAAAAAGAAGGTTGTGGTCATCGGGGCCGGACCGGGCGGGCTGGAGGCGGCACGGGTGGCAGCAGAGCGCGGTCATGCGGTGACGGTCTTTGAGGCGCAGCCGGATCCCGGTGGCCAGATCCGTTTGACAGTGCAAAACCCGCGCCGCGCCGAGATGATCTCGATCATCGATTGGCGCATGGCGCAATGTGCGGCACGCGATGTGGAGTTTCGGTTTAACACCTGGGCCGAGGCGGCGGATGTGACAGCCTTGCAGCCGGATGTGGTGATCGTGGCCACCGGCGGCATGCCCAATACCATGCTACATGAAACCGCGCAGGAGGCCGCTAATGTGGTGACCAGCTGGGATATCATATCGGGCGACGTAAAGCCGGGGTCCAATGTTCTGATCTATGACGAAAGCGGTGATCATCCTGGCGTCATGGCCGCCGAAGTCGCTGCCAATTTCGGGGCAAAAGTCGAGGTTATGACGCCGGATCGAACCTTTGCGCCAGATATCATGGCGATGAACCTGGTGCCCTATATGCGGGCACTGCAGGATAAGGATGTGACATTCACGGTCACCCGCCGCCTGCTGTCGGTCACCCCCAGTGGCAACCAGCTGACCGCCAATATCGGTACCGATTACAGCAGTCACACATCCGAGGCGCAGTATGATCAGGTTGTGGTGAACTACGGCACCCTGCCGCTGGATGAGCTGTATTTTGAACTCAAAGACCTGTCCTCAAACCGGGGAGAAGTGGATCAAAGCGCCCTGATAGAAGGCAAACCGCAGTCCATTGCCAGCAACCCAGAAGGACAGTTCCAGCTGTTTCGCATCGGCGATGCGGTCGCAGCGCGCAATACCCATGCAGCCATCTATGATGCCCTGCGCCTGCTAAAGGATATCTGACATGCGTTTGGGGTTTATTGGCACCGGAACCATTGCCTCCGCCGTTGTGCAGGGCCTGGCTGGGCGCGGTCATGAAATCCGCATTTCTGCACGCAGCAAAGTGAGTTCGGAGGTCCTGGAAGCCAACATTGCAGAGGTACAGGTCGCTGAGCTGCAAGATATCCTGGATCACAGTGATGTGGTTTTCTTGGGCCTGATACTACAGGCCGCCCCTGCCATCCTGGCTGCGCTGACCTTCCGGCAGGATTTGCGGGTTGTCTCCTTTATGGCAGGCGCGGATCTGGACCGGGTCGCGGGTTTGGTTGCACCAGCTCATGCCTCGGCGGTGATGATGCCTTTTCCGGGCATTGCACAGAGCGGTTCTGCCATCATGGCGCTGGGCGATGAGGAATTACTGGAGCGGATCTTTGCCCCGCAAAACTCCGTCTTCATGTTGCGCGACGCGGGCGAGCTTGAGGCCTATCTCTGTGCTCAGGCCGTTTTGTCGCCTGTTGCGCGCATGACCTCTGATGCCAGCAACTGGCTTGCGGCACGGGTCTCAGATCCGGCGCAGGGAGAGGCCTTCTTACGGCAGCTGATTTCCAGCTCTTTGGCGGGCAGCTCTGCGGCTGATCTGGTGGAGGCGTTGAATACTCCCGGTGGCTATAATCAACGCCTGCGCCAACATATGGAGGATGCGGGTATGGGGGCGGATCTTGCGGCTGGCCTGAACACCCTGGAGGGTTGAGAATGCAATCGTTCCCCCATCTTTTCCAGCCTCTTAAACTGCGCCACAAAACTCTGCGCAACCGTGTGGTCTTTGGTGCTCATACCACCAATATGGCGCGGGGTGGCCTGCCGGGCGCTGCCCATGCCGCCTATTATCTGGAACGCGCTTTGGGCGGTGCGGCGATGATTGTGGTGGAGCCGATGCCTGTACATGCCTCTGCCATCCTTACCCGTGGCAATTTCTTACATTCATCTGACACGGTGATCCCGCATTTCCGCAAACTGGTGGAACCCTGCCAGGAGGCCGGGGCTGTGATGATCCAACAGCTCTATCATGTGGGGGCGCACGGCGATCAGGACAATTCCTGGCACGCGGCCTGGTCGCCCTCGGGTGGGCCGAGCTATCACGACAGTGATGGCAGCCATGCCATGTCTGAGGCTGAGATCGAAGAGGTGATTGCGGGTTTTGTGCAGGCGGCACGTCGTTGCCAGCAGGCTGGCTTTGACGGGGTTGAGGTCTGGGCCGCTTATCACTGTCTGCTGGACCAGTTCTGGACACCATTCTCCAACACCCGCGACGACAAATGGGGCGGCTCGTTGGAGAACCGCACCCGGTTCTCGCGCGAGATCCTGTCCCGCATCCGCCGGGCCTGCGGCGAGGACTTCATCATCGGCCTTGCAGTGAATGATGAGCCCGGTGTTGAGGTGGCGCTGAGCCGCGAAAGCATGGCCGAGATTGTCGCGCTGCATGATAGTCAGGAGCTAATGGACTATGTCACCGTTGGCTCCGGATCCTATTTCGACTTCGCCCGCCTCATCCCCAGCTTCCAAGAGGGAGAGATGCTGGGGGTGGATTTGTCCCAGAGCCTCAAACAGGCAGTGACCAACGCGTTGGTCACTGCCGAAAGCCATATCCGCACGCCGGAGAATGCCAATACGGTGCTGGGGGCAGAGCAGGCCGATATGGTCTCGATCGTGCGGGGGCAGATTGCCGATCCGCATCTGGTAGCCAAGGCGGCAGCGGATCGTGCGGCGGATATTCGCGGCTGCCTCTCCTGTAACCAGCAATGCTGGGGACGGCGCGGGCGCGACTATTGGATCTCTTGCCTAATCAACCCATCGGTTGGCCGCGAGGCCGACTGGGGCGGTGACCGGTTTTCCCGGGCCGTGCAGCGCAAATCGGTTCTGGTGGTGGGCGGTGGCCCGGCTGGGCTGGAGGCCGCACGAGTGGCGGCCGAACGTGGCCATCGCGTGACCCTGGCCGAAGCCAGTCCGGAATTGGGCGGGCAATTCCGCCTGGCAGGGCTGCAGCCACGCCGCGCCCAGATCACCGACTTGATCCAATGGTATGCGCGACAGCTTGACCAGCTCGGGGTCGAGGTCTGTTTTAACCGTTATATGGATGCTGAGGATGTTCAAAGGCATGGGGCCGATGAAGTGGTGCTTGCCACCGGATCATTGCCGCAAGAAACTGGTTTCCAAAAGGCGCTCCCCCATCTGGCTGAGCTCCCCGGCCTGCGGCGGGGCCGCGTCTGGTCCGCAGAGGACGTATTGTCGAACCGTGCGCGTCTGGGAGACCATGTTGTGGTTCTGGATGAAGGCGGCAATTGGCGCGGATGCGGGACCGCCTGGCATTTGACTGAACAGGGGTATCGCGTCACCCTGGTGACACCGGATGGCCTGGTG
The DNA here is from genome assembly GCA_913054455.1 of uncultured Roseobacter sp. Lineage (GTDB taxonomy): Bacteria > Pseudomonadota > Alphaproteobacteria > Rhodobacterales > Rhodobacteraceae > Pseudophaeobacter. The sequence continues at coordinate 783 of CAJXIL010000004.1, read as the reverse complement.
GGCAAAGAACTGCAACGCTCCTCGACGGATTTGGCGCTACGCCGAGCTCTGGCCAGCAATGGGGTGCGTTTTATCACGGATGCGGCCATAGGCAACTGGGGGCCAAAGGGAGCAGAAGTGCTGTCACTTTTGACGGGCGCCATAGAACAGCTCGCGGCAACGGACCTAGTGATGGCTACGGTGAATGTCAGCGACATGTCCCTCAGGGATGAGTTGCATGTTCGGGGTGTCACCCCAACTTTGATCGGAGATGCCAATGCCCCGCGTTTGGCGGTTCAGGCCATCTATGAAGGTCGGGCCTGGGCCCTGACACTGTGACATAGATGGATTCGCTTTTGGATTCCCCCCATTGTTGTAGTGAGTCTGTGGTTATCTCTGTGTGTAAGTGTTTTGTTGTGTTGATTGTTGGATTTTGGGTGTGATTTTGGGCTGGGGTAGCGGGGGTGTGGTGCGCGTTTTGGTTGTTTAAATTATTGTTTTTATTGAGTTGTTACATTTCTTTTGCAGAAAAGTGGGATTTGATTGGTTTTTGGGTTGCGGGTATTTGGAGTTAACACTAGAACCCCCTCTACCGGCGGCGCTGAGGCGCTACGGGGTGCGGCGGAGACGCTGCGGACAGACTGGAAAGACAGTTCTGACGGATCGGAAAGACGGTTGAGACGCTCAGGATAGACTGGGGCATCTTTTGGTATGATGTGAGGCGGTAGCGCTAAGGAATTGGCGCCTCTGTCTTGTTTTTGGCCTTTAGGTGTTGCTCTTTGACATTGATGATAACTGAAGAGA
>CAJXIL010000003.1 GCA_913054455.1 uncultured Roseobacter sp. | reverse complement strand
CCGTAGTGGTGGCCCCGTCCTCGCGTTCGCGCTCGGATTCAAAACCGGCAATCAGCTCCAGATCTGTCACCAATCGGGTCTGATCTGTCAGCCCAAAGGCGCGCGCCTGTGCCTCAAGACCGATTTTCGCAACCTTCAGGTCTACACGGTTCTTCAAAGCGGCGGCTTCAATCGACGCAACCCTGGACAAGGAACGAGGCAATGTCGGCAAAGCATCCGGCACGTAGTATCGTGCATCCCCGCCCCAAAGCCCCATCAGGCGGGTCAGCTCTTCTTTGGCCAGTGAGGCTTCAAGCCGCGCCCGCGCGACCTGACCAGCCAGCTCGGCCTGAAACGCGAATTCGCGTGCCTGACCGGCCTTGTTCAAGGCACCGGTTCTGCCCAATTGGCTGGCCAGTTCGGCACCTGCACCTGCGGCTTCACTGGCTCTGCGCAGATAGCTGAACCGTTCAAAGGCAGCTACAGCGTTGATCCAAGCCTGACGGGTTTCGCCTGCCAGTGCCAATGTCTCTTGAACCGCAGTCAGTTGCGCCTGTTGATACTGCGCTTCGGCAACAGCTATGCGTTGCTTTCTGGTCTTCGTATCCAGCAGGTTGAGCGCGATGGTGGATTCCAGCGCCCGATACAGGCCAAGTTCTGGCGCACCGATGCCCAACAGGCCAATCGACACGACTGGGTTTTCTGGCGTCATCTGCTGCCAGACCTCTGCTGCCGACAACCCGGCGCTAACATAGGCAGCTTGGAGCCCCTTGTTGTTCAAAAGGGCAGCCTGAACGGCCGTTTCCGCCGAGATTGTTTTCCCCAGCACCAGGTCACGCACTTCTTGGCTCAGGGCTTCGTTCTGCGCCTGGGTTCGGGTAAAAGCGGTGCGCTTGCCAATCGCGTTTGATGTCTGATCTGCAATGGTTTGAAACCCGACGGCCTCATTTGTGTATTTGTCCGGCACAACTGTTGAACAAGCGGCCAGAACGACTGGCCCTGCCAGCATGACTGGCCAAATTCTACGTTTCATCAATTGTCTCCCACTTGCGCATCATTGACCCCACGCCAGGGCGCTGGCCCTGTGGGCTCGTGGGGCTCAAAACCGGCAAATGGCGATTGATATCCCAGTGCCCGGTAAGGGCCGGACTGGGCCGCGGCACGTTCCAATGCCTCGGTTTCGGGAAGTGCAGCGGGAGTGGTCGCGCATGCACCCAGCAACAGGGCGCTTGCCCCGGCCAGAAATGGAATTTTCATGTGTTTTTCCTAAGAAATGTCAGCGAGAATCCAGCGCGGAGGCGCAGGATTGCTTCAAGGACCGCAAGAGCGGTTCAACATTTCAGGCTTTTGGAGGGCGCAGGAGCGTTATCAGGTCCAACGAAGGAAGCCTGGCGTCCACTAAAGCCCAACGGATCTCATACTGCAGGGAAGCTTGGCTCGGTTGCAGCGACAGCACATCCAACGCCACACAGGCGCCAGCACAACAGCTTCCAGGTTCGGCGGGGTTTTGATTACTGCCCTCACCGCTGTGATGAGAGGCATGGGGGGCATCGTTCAAATCGACGCCTGTCATCACCATGGTTCCAGTATCGTGATGGCCAGAAAGCGCATGCGCAGCGGATGGCAAAGACAGACCTAGTACAAGAATAACTGCAAATGCAGCAGTAACTCTAATCAGCCGAAGTGTGGATGCCAAACATGTCATAGCAACATTTCTTACGGGCGGAGCTGTCGGCGTCAAGACACGATTGATACATGGCCAGTACAAATTTGTATGTCTAGGATTTCGCCCAACATTTTCTGGCAGGCTCCTGTCATACGCATAAACCCTCCAGCGCTGGAACATGGGTCGACACCAGAAGTATCTGAGAATCAACGACTAAATGAGTCGCCTCAAGTCAATGTGACGGACCACTCCAATTGCAAAAAATGGTTTCTGTACGGACGCCCGCCTTCAGTCCATCTCTTCGACGCTTGCATAACTGGCACTACTGGTATCCGCTGGAGAAAAGTCTTCACGCAAACAGTCAGCTTCAAATTGAAGGCAGGTTTTCCAGAATTGAACGCGATGGATGCAGGTTCGATGTCGGGTACGTAGGGCTCGAAACCGTTCAACATTGTGAGTCATTTCGAAGCGATGATCCGACTTCGCATGGGAGCCTATCCACGCAAAGCTGCCGTTGGCGTAGACTACAACGAAGGTCCATTACCCGGTCCTTGTAACAGATCGGTGGGTCTGCTTTGGGCTGGCTGCGGTCATCTAGCGGCTGGGAACTGGAGCGAAAACGCTGCGACCCTGCTGCCGCACCGCCGCTTCGAGCCCTCTTTGCCAGACGCCGCTCCGCAGCATTTTGCTCGCCCAGAAGCCTCAGTCGAAGCGAACAGGCAAGACAGCAAATCAGCCCTATTTCTTGCTGCAATGCGGCTCCTCTATTTTGGCGCTCAAGCTGAGTGGTTGCAACGACGCTCTTGTGGAGATGGACGCTAATCCGCGATAGCGATCAAAGGACTTGACTTGCTAAATCATTCTATAGCCTCCATCGAGGTGGTGCCAAGGAAATATAAAGGAGACAATTGCGTGTGGGAAAATATTGAAACTGTTGAGTGCTTGGGTGAGCGTGGTGAAATCATCGACGTTACCAAGCAGATGCGATTGATCGACGGACGACGTCAGACGCGATGGCTGGCGAGCCGTGGCAACGAACTTCTGATTGAGCGCAGCGACGGGCATTTCGAGACGAAAAACGGCGGAGAAATTATCGCCAGATTTCCTGGCTGATTACTCAGTGTAAATCTGAGAGCCAACATCCTCATATATTGCTGCCTCAGCAACACCCGAGATATTGCGTTCGCAGCGAACGGCAGAAAAGTCCCGCTCAGCCGACCTCAGGCCAACAAAAATGCTGCACAATGTGTCGAACGGCTGCTTCGGGGAAGCTGCAACGCAGAACCTGGCCAGTCGCCCAAAGGCCGGTCAGGGCCGTTCACGTTCTGCTGAAGATCTGGCACGTCCGGCGTTGGTAGGTTCGTCCCTAAATGTAGTGAACGTCAAGCAGAGAGAGTGTTACGAAGGCGCCTCGGCCAACTCTTTGCGGATACGGTACACAGAAGCGACCCCAACTTTGGCCAGTTTTGCTATCTGTGTTGGAGTTACTCCCGCTGTTAGCATTTGTGCAATGGCTTCCCGATCAATGGTTCTAGGCTTACCTTTGTATTTTCCAGCGGTTTTGGCTTTTTCGATCCCTTCGCGTTGCCGTTGGCGGATCAAGTTCCGTTCAAATTCAGCGATTGCACCGAGCACTTGCATCATGAGGCGGCCAGCGAAATCGTCAGTGCCCGCAGAGAAAGTCAATTTTTCTTTCAGAAAATGCACAGAAGAGGATTTATCAACGATTTCATCTACGATGTTGCTCAGGTCTGTAAGGGATCTAGCGAGGCGGTCGATGCTGTATACATAGACCTCGTCTCCAGGTTCGATCCGCCTTAGCAGTTCTGTTAGCTCTGGGCGATCATACCTGCTTCCTCCTGATACCTTCTCTTCGTAGATATTTTTCGGGGATATGTCGCTTGGTAGTTCTTGACGTTCTGTGGATTGGCTTTTTGTTGAGACCCGTCTATATCCAAGTTTTGCCACTTTTATCTTCCCTTATGATTTGGGCTTGAATGTAAATGATAAAGGTGTATATCAATTTTAAATTGACCCTAATGATAGGGTTTGTGTTGTTTTGAAGAGTTATCGCACGGGTGTACCGTATTGAGAAGCGCATTTGAGGTGAGTGATTTTTGTTTCGCTGACCTTCTATAGGTTTTCTCCATCAAAAAAGTGAGCGACGTTTTTCTCTATCAATTGGTTAAGCTTTCCCGAAAAAACTTTGACGGTCATCCAGCAGCAGCTTCAAGAGCTCAGAAAGGATTCGGACTGAGCGATGTCTTGGCCAACTTTCTTCAAGCTGCTCAAAATCTTCTGACATCACGGGGAGGAAGCGTTGGTCGATGCCAAGATCCTGCGCATAGTCTGAGATTAAGCTCCTAATGATGACACGAATCTGAGTAGGAAGCGGGGGGTCGATCCGGCAAACAGTACAACGAGATAGAAATGGCTGGGGAATCAAGGTGACATCATTTGCGGTGAACACCCAAGAGATGCCACTAGCATCTACGTTCGTCGCCAAGAAGCGTTCGTAATATGTCTGCGCTTCAATCGGTTCTAGCAAGCCCAAAAACTCCGCCCAGACATCTCCATTGTGCGATGGCCTCACTTTGTCGACTTCGTCTACCATGATCAGAGGATTCATGGAGACAGAGTCTGAGATTGCTGTAGTCATGATGGACGGAGATGCTGAGCTCCATCCCCCAGAAACGCCAAAAATCTGAGAGTCAGAATGACCAGCAACGGTAGTGATGGCTACATGCACATTAAGAATTTTGCCAATCTCTCGGCACAGCCTAGTTTTTCCTGTACCAGGTTCGCCCGTTAAGATCATTGGGCGAAGATGGACCCGGTCGTCACCATATTGCCATCGGCGACGTAGATTACGGCCAATCAGTTCGATTGCATTTTCAGCGTTTGGAAATTTCTCACCCAGCTTAGCAACGGCTTGGAGCTGTGCTTGTGTTACCCTTGAGAAATCAAGAGGCTTGAGAATGTTCTCTAGCTTTCCTTTGATATTGTTTTGGGTGGTTCGCGGCAGTGACTTTCTGTGTTTCAGCAGATAGCGGGTGCTACTGCTGTGAGTGACATTTTTCGGCTCTTGCGTTGCATGGATTACCTGCCATTCGTGCTTGATCTCTTCGGCCTCGGATTCATCTCTGGGTTGGCGACCGACAATCCCCTGGCGAAGATCTTCAACAGGCAGTTTTCTTAAAAGTTGTTGGACGGTTTCATAGAAGGCCTCTGTGCTATGTGAGGAGGAAATCCAACCAGTCACTTCGATGGCCAAGGTCTCTGAATGCGGATCATTTTTTACACCGACAAGTCTTTCAGCCTCCCGTCGGGAAGAGGTCTCGCGCCTTGCTTTTCTCGCTGTGTGCTCCGATAGAATTTGCTGATCGGAGGCCGAGATCAGAAGACGGGTTTGTAGCTCAGAGAGAAGCTCATGGGGAGTGTTACTGAATAGCTCACCTAGCCAACCTGCGTCGTTAGGGCTGCCGTTCGCCCAGTGACTGATCAATGCCTGCCATTTGGGGTCGTCTGACGGGGAGGGGGCGGAGGTACCATCGCTATCCTCCTCACGGATGCTGGAGGAAGCACTGGAATTCAGTGTTTCCAAAAAGAAATTGGTGGATTCGTCGTCCGTCATTTCAATCTCCTACATTGAAAATGGTAGGAGGGCAGGGATTCGAACCCTGACGTGTCACAGTAATCTGCTGCCGACAATGAAGGGGTATAAACCCGACCGCCGCACCTGCGCCCTCCCACAAAAGTGGGTTAATATCTGACTTAGGCAGATATTCTTTCGGACGCGTTGTGGTTGAGTGCGTTGATCATCCAGCTAAAATAGTTAGGGAAGGCTTAGAAGTCAAAGGGAGAAGGAAAATTTGGCGATTTTGAAAGGGTGAAATGCCAGTGACACAAAAATTCTCAAGCGTTTCACTTAAAAGGGAAGTGTGAAGTGATTGGTATATTCGCTTTGTGTTTGAGTTGCGTCGACGCTCTGGATGTCAGCTCCCAGCCCTTTCACGACATTCGTGCTTGGCGTAGCTTCGGCTATGCAGAGAGGCCGACGAAACTGGCCTAACTTACCGAAGCTGCCATTCAACGGGTAATAGCCGTCCAAAGAAATGCCGCACCTCCAACCAATGGCTGCGATACGCAGTAACCGCTTTTTGTGAATTCAAATCGTAGCGGCAATGGTTTGCTACGGATCCCCGTAAAAACACAATCAGGAACCTAGTAGTAAGGCCAGGTGCCCTATTGCAGTTTTTTTCTCTGCCCTAAGCAGCAGCGCTGCTAGGCGTCACCGAAGTTTGTTGATCCAATTCAAACCGTGCCATCAAGCCGGAAAGTTTGGTTGCATCTGCCTGCAACATGTGGCCAGCGGCAGTCGCCTGTTCCACCATTGCGGCGTTTTGTTGGGTCACATTGTCCAGCTGGCTAACACCGGTGTTGATTTCCCCTAGGCCCGTTGATTGCTCAACCGCGCCATTGGCAATGTCTGAAATCAGTTTTGAAATTTCGTTCACCCTTCTGACAATGGTGTCGATGGATTTTCCGGCATCGCCAACCAGGGTAACGCCCTGCTCAACTTGCTTTGAACTCTCGGTGATTAGCACCTTAATCTCAGTCGCTGCATCGGCAGAGCGCTGCGCCAATCCGCGTACTTCGGAAGCAACAACCGCAAACCCTTTGCCTGCTTCTCCAGCACGCGCAGCTTCAACACCAGCGTTCAAGGCCAAAAGGTTGGTCTGGAAAGCGATGTCATCAATAACACCAATGATCTGCGCAATCTTATCAGAGGAACTCTCAATTGTTGACATCGCTGCAACCGCCTTGGTGACAATTTCACCGCTGCTTTCGGCTTCCTTACGGGCCTCATCCATGGTGTTTTCAACATTGCGGGCACCATCTGCAGCAGATTTCACCGAGACTGTCATTTCTTCCAAGGCTGCGGCCGTCTCTTCCAGCGTGGCGGCCTGACTTTCGGTCCGATGCGACAGATCATCCGAGGCTTGGCTGACTTCAGTGGCCCCGTTTTTAATGCTCTCACTTGCCCCAACCACCTGTTTCATAGTGTCTTTCAGCGAGGCCACCGCTGCGTTGAAGTTCGTGCGTAGCTCTTCGTATTCACCCGGAAAACTCCCACTGATCGCGCAATCCAACCGGCCACGTGCCATCTCGCCCAGATGTGACCCTACAGTTTTCACCACATGTTCAGCATCTTGCTGGCTTTTGGTGGCCTTTGCCTGCGCTTCTTCAGCAACAAGGGTCTGCGCGCTTGCTTCTTCTTGCTGGTGTTTAAGCTCAGCATCGGCCGCGATACTTTTGAGCATGCTAAGCAACAAAACGCCCGCTTCCAGCAAAACAATACCTGCGTGCAAAACGGTGCGCTGCAGGTTCGCCATCAAATCACCACTGGGGTACACCATCTTGGGCAACAGAACGCTAAAGGAAATGTGGTGCAGCGCGATCAAGACAGTTGCAAAGATCAATGCCCTAGGATTTGCTAAGGTTGAGACAATGGCAAGAGCCGCAAAGAACATCATATGGGCATCTAGCTGCCAAGCATGGCCACTCAGCGATGCTGTCAGCAAGATACAGTGGGCCACAAAGCTGAAACTCAACAAGTAGTCTCTTGTTGAGGGAGGCAGAGCCTTTGACACATAGGTAAGAACACCTAGCACCATGCTGAAACCCGCAAAGACCCACCAATTGCCATTGCCATTCAGGTAGAGTGCGGCAACTGCCGGGCCTGGCACCAAGAGCCAACTGGTGATTTGCTGAATGCTACGTTCGTTTGCAAAGATCCCGTTGACGGAACTCGATTTGTCCCCGGAGGGTTTCATATTGCGCATATTTCTAAGACTCTTTCACCATCAATCACCAGCCAAGCACCATGCGCGTAAAGCTGGGAAACGCTTTCAGGACTTTCCAGAGCAACCAGAACACCCAAGGGGGCGCGCTCTGGTGCCACTTCTTGCACGCCGGCCTTGTTGGCAATCCATGCGGCATCTCCCCAAGGAGACGCAACAACCAGTGCGATGTCTCCAACTTGTGGGCGTGCCTGCATAAACAGCGGCAAGATTGGTGAACAGATCACAATGGCCGTGGCGATCATCATGAGTGCTGCATCTGAAACGGAAACTTTCATCTTGAGAGCTTTGCAGCAAAATCCCTTATCGAATCTAAAGACCCAAGGAACTGCCCTGACAAAAAAACCGACAATCTTAATAGGTCGAAAAGAAAAGGTCACATTTTTGAGAACTGCTGTCTGTGTCGGACTGGGAGAAGTCATTGCGGCTCAGTTCTTTAAGTGTAGCAATGTCCGCCTAGCCACCGTCCGACCAGTGAATTTGCGACATGGAGTTCGCAATGTCCGCTTTCATACGGTACCGGAGCGGTCACAGGCTATATTCCTAGGTCAAAAGGCAGATTTTGCAAAGGCAGCAATCTGCGCATAGCCGACGTTGCGGACTGTATGCGAGAGTAGCCCCGAACCATGCAGGTTGTGAATGGCTGCTCTCAGCCCAAAGCATGCGTAATTGGGCTGCCCTCTGTTCTGAGGTCGAGCTCCCATAGGATCACAGGATAGCTGTGAACAAGGGAGACAGAAGATGGACTATTATGCTGGTTTAGATGTGTCGCTGCGGTCGTGCGCCCTTTGCATCGTTGATGCCAAAGGGACGGTGCTTTTGGAGCGTGAGTTGCCGTGTGAGGTCAGCGATATCGCTGTGTGCCTTGCCAGTTTTCCTCATCCGATTGAACGGGTCGGCTTTGAAGCGGGCACCATGAGCCAACATCTGTTTCATGGCCTGAAAGCGGAAGGTTTTGATGTCGTGTGTATGGAGGCCCGACAGGTGAATGCTGCGCTGTCGGCGATGCGCAATAAAACCGATAGGACTGACGCGCGGGGCATTGCTCAGGTCTTGCGCACGGGCTGGTTCAGTCCAGTTCATATGAAGAGCCGCGAAGCGCATGGCGTTCGCGCCCTACTGAGCACACGTAAGGCGTTGCTGAAGAAGACGATGGATCTCGCCAATGAAGTCCGTGGGCTGTTGAAGATTTTCGGCATCCGCCTCCCTATGACCGTGAAGCACGGCAGCTTTGATGGCGTTGTCCGGCCGCTCATCGAGATGGATGACGTGCTGGCGCATGCCTTGGTGCCGCTCTTGGATGCCCGCGTGGTTCTCTATCAGCACTTTCTGGAATTGGACCGGCGCGTCAAACGCGCCGCTAGCCATGATGAAATTTGCCTGCGGATGATGACCGTTCCAGGTGTGGGCCCGATTGCGTCACTTACATTTAAAGCTGCTGTGGATGATCCGACGCGCTTCAAGCGGTCGCGCACGGTTGGCGCGCATTTTGGCCTGACCCCACGACGCTATCAGTCTGGGGAACACGATAATCCCGGTCGTATATCGAAAGCGGGAGATCGAGATGTCCGCGCAACATTGTATGCTGCGGCAAATGCGTTGCTGATGCGAACGATGGCTGGCTCACAGATCAAATCATGGGGCATGCGATTAATCCGCACCAAAGGCCGCCGTCGCGCGGTGGTCGCGGTAGCCCGTAAACTCGCCGTCTTGCTCCACCGCATGTGGATTGATGGCACAGAATACCGTCAGGACCAGGTGGGAGGCACGGCATGATCTAAAACGCCACCCCCCCAATCCTAACGGGGTCGTCCCTCACTGGACGAGGTTCGTGGAAGAAGCCGAAAATGTCTGCTGCGCAAAGTGAAGCGCGTCTCAAAGCAAGGTTCTCCACGTCCGATCCGACATATGCGTGCAGCGGTGTCATGACGGCATCAACCAGACTGCGAAGAGAAGCGTGACCCGGATGAGTGACAATGCCCCAAAAGAAACAGGAAAACGAGCTTGACCTAGAAACCCAATTAGAGAAGCGGGCATGAACGTCCTGCACTTCGGGTGCACTGCTTGCGACTGAACTCAGCCTCCCTGAGGTCGCTGAAAGCGGTCATCTACAGAGGAATTCAACTGTTGCGGATTCTACATCTACGCCAGGACCAGCCATGCATAGAAAGTGGGTCTTGCAAATGTTGTGAGCACTGAAACCATAATCACTCCTAGAGCCCTCATGGTTGGCCTTTGTGTTTAACTCTCTACATCACCACTTTTAGCATGGGAGCAGGCTTGAGAAACAGCGGGTTCTAGGATGGGTCGGGCCGAATGGAAACAGCTCACGAACGTAAGGAGGCGATGGTGTTAAAGGTGTATCTAGAAGATCAATTGGCTCAATTTTTAAGATTTTTTCACTCCCAGAAACCTTAGATATTGTTCGCCAATTGTCATCCTTAACAGTGATTTAGGGAAAGGTAATTACATCCGACCCATGTAGTTCTGCTCCATGGAGGTTTCAATGCAGAGTATCTTTAAGATTATGTCGCTGTTGGTCGCACTCGTCCTGCTTCCCTTTGGGCCCCTGATGGCCGCAGCCCCGGAGCACGTTGATGGCGCGACAACAATTTCCGTCGACGAGGCCTATGAACACTTTGAGCAAGGCCTGCCCTTTGTGGATGTCCGTAAGCCATCTGACTACGATAGTGGACGCATTCCCGGTGCGGTAAACCTCGGTTTGAATGAGAACTTCTCCCAAGAGAGCCTTGCGGCAATCGCCGGAAAAGATGAGCCAGTGGTTTTCTACTGCAACGGCGTGGCATGTGAGCGGTCGAGCGAGGCCAGCAAGATGGCAATCTCTTGGGGCTACACCAAGGTCTACTACTTCTATGAGGGTTTCCCAGGTTGGGATAACGCCGGGCTTCCGATTGAGTAACCGCTCAATCACCCGGATGCCATTGTAGCTATCTCAACCAAAGAATGAGGCCCAACATGACCCTTAGCAGCCGCATTGTTCTCAGCATTGTTATTTTTACTGTTCTTCTCGCTCTAGGAGCGACTTACAACGGAATGGTAATCATGGAACGCGTCGAAAAAACGATGCTTTCCCTTAATGCCAACAATGCTTCTGCCACGGCCTCTTCTGTTGTCCAACAAAGCGAGGGTCCGCTTTCAATGCACGCCCGCACTGTAGGGCGAGATCGGGCTGCCACAAAGGCAATCCAAGAGCGGGACCTCGAAACACTGCGCGAAAACATGGTGTCGACCTTTAACCGGATCTCGGCAAAGGGCGATGTTAGCGATCTGTTCATATATGATGAAAATGGCGCGGAGCTCGTTTCATTTTCGACCAGCGAACGCCACCAATCTGGGCACGCTGCCTCAGATCTGGTGTTGAATGTCATCAAAACAGGACGTCGCGAATTCGGCATCACGCGAATTGATGGCGAAAGAATCGCGGCGGGATATGCCGTGCCAATGCTGGCGGGTCGGGATAAGGTTGGTTATGCCTTGCTCGCCCTCGACCTCGAAGCGAGCCTGCCAAATATCTCGGAATCCTTGGGCGGCCACGCTTTGTTGGCCTCCAGGTCAGAAGTCGGTGAGTATAGCCTGATCCGCTTCAACTCTGCGCCTGCAAAGGCTGACAGCACAGATGCCGAGTCTGGTGCCCCGTCAGAAGAACCCACAGAGCCAACGAGTGATCAACTGGCTCAGCGCACCTTCGAGGTCCTATCTAGCCGAGATAACAATAGTGGTGTTGTTGGTGTAGGAAACATGAAGTTTGTCGCCTCCAGAGTGAACTTTGCTGCTGAGGAGGGATCACTACATGATGAGCTGTTCTTGCTCCTCGACTTTACCGATCAATATGCGGAAAAAGTTGAAACGATCCGCAATGCAGCCACACAGATTATCGGCGGGATCGTTGTCTTTCTGGGGCTTTTCCTGTTCTGGCTGAACCGGCAACTTCGCCCTCTGGGGCAGAACACGCGTGCACTCGCCGCTGCTGCCCGCAACGAAGACGTTGAGCTGGCCGAAAGCCGTAGTTCCGCGCGAGAGATTGTCGAGCTGCGTCAGGCAACCAAACGCCTGTTGCATAACCTGGCCAAGGAACGGGAAGCGGCAGCGGAAATGTATGAAGTTGTTGAAGCCTGTGCGCAGGGGGATTTTAATCGTCGCCTCGCCACTGAGGACAAAGAGGGCATCTTTGCCGAACTTTGTAGTGGCGTGAATAAAATCAGCAGCTCTGCAAGTGAAGGGCTAGAGGCCATTCGGACCTCTCTCAATCACCTCGAGCAGGGCGAGCTCTCCAAACGCATGCCGAACCATTTGCCTGGTGTTTTTGGTGAGATCTCCGGATCCATGAACAAGACCTTTTCGACACTTGAAAACATTGTCCGTGATATCGCAACCTCCTCTGAACAAATTGCAGTAGGTGCGACTGAAATCACCAATAGCAGTGATCAGCTCTCTACCAATGCACAAAGCACTGCGGCCACGGTCGAAGAAACAGCGGCCGCACTGGAAGAAATGTCGCGTACGGTCGACTCTGTTGCAAATTCTGCTGAGGAAATTCGGAGTGACATGAGCGGGATCACTGCCAAAGCACAATCCGGGACAGGATTGATGACACGTGCCGTTGAAGCCATGCAGGACATCAAGACCTCTTCAGCGACAATCAAACAAATGTTGGACGTCATTGAAGATATTTCCTTCCAAACCAATCTGTTGGCATTGAATGCCGGAGTTGAAGCAGCACGGGCTGGGGAAGCGGGGCGGGGTTTCGCCGTTGTCGCAAGTGAAGTGCGGCTGCTTGCTCAGCGATCTGCGGGGGCGGCATTAGAAATTTCTAACATAGTCGCCCAATCCTCCCAAACCGTGGAACATGGTGCACTTGCCGTTGAAGAGTCCGGTCAGGCATTCGAATCTATTGTTAAATCCCTAGAGACATCTACGGAAACGATTTTCGCGATTGTGGAAGCAACCCGAGACACAGCGCTTGGAATTAATGAGATTAATGAGGCAACAAGTCGGCTTGATCAAGCGACGCAAAAGGATGCAGAAAGTGTCGGGGCATCATTTGAACAAGCTCAAAGCATGAAGAACCAGTCGCATATTCTTGCAAAAACGGTTTCCTCTTTTGCTTTGGATGACCACGAAACTCCTCATTCCTCACGTGCAGCTTAAGACACTGACCCAGCCCCTTAATCCGGGCCGTTTGGATGTAGAATCCGTTCCTGTTTCTTTCTCGTGATTAGGTTGCGGTCAAGGCCTGCTGAGCGGAGCCCTTGCGTAGCTCAAGCGAAGCAGGCCGGGTGGCACGGTTGAGATTGGCGTATACGGCCGGAGCCAGCCCGCCAAGTGATGTGTGTGGTCGTTGTGTGTTGTAATCGATCCTCCAGCTTTCGATGATCTTTCGGGCCTCGGCGAGGTTGCCGAAGATGTGCTCATTCAGACATTCGTCTCGCAGACGGCCATTGAAGCTTTCCACGAACGCGTTTTGCATTGGCTTACCGGGCGCGATGTAATGCCAGCCAACTCCGGTATCTTGGCACCATCTCAGCACGGCATGAGACGTCATTTCCGTTCCGTTGTCAGAGACGATCATATCGGGCTGGCCACGCCGATGGATCAGGTCATCCAATTCACGCGTCATCCTCGCGCCGGATAAAGAACGATCCACGACAGTTGCTAGTGCCTCACGGGTGCAGTCATCTACAATGCACAACACGCGGAACCGCTGCCCATCTTCGAAGGCGTCGGAAACAAAATCCAACGACCAACGCTGATTGGCGCGATCCGGCACCAGAATGGGTCGCCGCGTGCCCAAAGCCCGCTTGCGTGACCGCCTACGGCGCACCGCCAGCCCTTCCTCGCGATAGAGCCTGAACAGTTTCTTGTGGTTCACCTCAAACCCTTCCCTGGCCAGCAAGATGCCCAAACGACGATAGCCGAACCGACGACGTTCATTCGCCAGCTCGCGCAGCCGCTTGCGCAGGGCGTCATCGCCTTGATCTTGCTTCACATACTGGAAGACCGACCTATGCAGATCGGCCAATTCACACGCCCGACGTTCGGACAAGCCGTGCCGATCCATCACATCACGCACGGCTCGCCGCTTCACATCGGGCGTCAGTAGTTTTTTGTCGCGAGATCCTTAAGCGCTGCATTGTCGAGCATCGCATCTGCCAACATGCGCTTCAGCTTGTTATTCTCGTCTTCCAGAGCCCGCAACTTCTTGGCATCCGACACGTTCATGCCGCCAAACTTCGCCTTGTATTTGTAAAACGTCGCATCGCTGATGCCGTATCTGCGACAAAGCTCCTGAGCTTTTACGCCAGCTTCGTATTCCTTGATCATTCCAATGATCTGTTCGTCACTAAATCTGCGTTTCATAGTCCATCCTTTGCTTGGACGGATCTCTAACACCTCAGTGGCCCGATTTCAGGGGGCTGGGTCAACACCTTCAGGTGATTGGTGAACCGATTCTACGTTCCAAATCTGTCTGACGTCAGCGTTTATCGGTCCAAATTTAATTCTTCAAAGCGGGTTTAGTGTCTGCTTTGGTAGAGCATCAATGCATCGCATTTCTCGATCTCCAAGGACATTCAAGGACCGGTCTAAGAACTTTGCAAAGTTCACTTACTGCGCATAGCTGCCGTCGACGGCGAGCTGAGGCGGTCCACCTGGTTAGTGATCAACCATACAAACGCCGGATGTCAGCTTGCAGCCCTGCTTAGGCTGTCGAAAGGGACAGACATATCGGTTGCCGCTAGCTTGAAGCAAAATGAGCAGGTTTGTTCTTCTGAATTACGAAACTTGACCAGGAATTCATTAGCTTCCTACGTGGTACCAGCAAGTCAGACCTTTGATATGAACGTTCAGTTTTGTTTCCAACCTTGTGAGCGAGGCATGTTTCCGCGACTTCACGCATGCCGGAGTGGCACTCCCGTGACCAGTCCTTAAAACTACTGCGGAATCCATGCGGCCGACCAGGTTCATTTAGTTCATCTAGTGCCTTCAGAAGGGCGTTTCCATGAATGGGCTTGCCCCTATGACCGATGAAAAGAAACTCTTCTCTTCCACGTCTTTGACACTCAGAGACAATACGCAGAGCTTCTGGAGACAGCGGAACCCTAAAGTCCGTTGCTTGGCTTTCAGTACTCTTCATGCGTGATGCTGGAATTGTCCAGACGTCACCTTCAATTTCATCAAGCCTAGCTCCACAAACACTGTCAGCTCTCTGGGCCGTCAAAATCATTAGCCTCAACGCCAAGTTGCTGGATGTTGGCTTGCTCAATCGATTGTATAAGGCCGGGATTTTCTGCCAGGGAGTAGCCACAATGTTTCTGGTCTTATGATTTACGATAGGAAGTTGTCCTACAGCTTTGTTGACGATCTCGGGGTCGGCCTGAGCTTCGTGATCCGCACAGTATTTCAAAACCATTCGGGTCCTTTGGACAACTTTTTCAGCTGTAGGTTGGCGACTGGTCCAGATGGGTTCTAGAACTCTTTTGATGTCCAGAACTTTCAAAGTGGATACACGCTTCTTTCCGAGCAGTGGAAGAGCATGGGTATCCAAAGGAGACCGCCACCTTCCAGCGTCTCCTCCCTTCTTTAACTTTGCAGCATTATGCTTGCGACACCTTTCCACGGCTTCTTCGAATGTGGGGTCAAAAGCCCTTAGTTGTTTCATTTTTTGGGCTAACTCATCTTCCCGTACTTCAATCGGATCGCGCCCCGAGATTTTAGTGTTCTCCCAGTGATCGCGAAACGATCTAGCGTTTGCTAAACCGATGCTAGGGAATGAGCCCAAACCCATATCGCGTCTTTTCCCAAGGAAGCTATAGCGGTAGATCCACTTTCCAGAGTTGCGGGAAGTTTTCTGCAGTTGCAAACCCCCGCCATCATATAGAGTACCGATTTCGGTGTTCTTGATCTTGGCTGCGCTCAGTTTATGTCTTGCTCTGGTCATGTATGCTGTTCTGGCCCCACAGTTAGCCCCACAATGTGTCTGCGATTTTCTGCATCAGCATGCGATCTGCGGCAACAGGATCTTGCGTAAGTTCCTGAAATTAATTATCAAAACAGGCATCCTGCAACAGCGTGCTACACGCACTGTGTCTTCTCGACCGCACCATTTGACATCCAGACGTAAAAATACCAAAAACTAAAATATTACAGATACTTGCGGAGTTCGAAAGCCGTTTTGAGGATGATTTTCTTCACTGCAAGTGGCCCTTTATCGTAGATAATCCAAGGGTTTGACAGGGACTCTCGCAATAGTTCGAAAACCTGACCCATGGTCGCATTCGGTTTGGTGTTTTGGGTGATTTTGTCACTTAGACGCAGCTTGTCTTCATCCAGCTTTGCAATCTTTGTTTCGAGTGTTGCGAGGACCTTTGGGTTTGATGTTTCAATCAACCGCTCAACCAATGCGTCTTGTTTCTTACCTAGCTCAGTGATTTGGCGTTTCAGAGCCGTCTTTGCCTGTTTGGTTTGGTCATCGCTTTGGCTTGACGTATCCATTCGCATCGACATGGCCATCGAGAGATTGCTTTCCGTTGGTGTCATCGCACTCAGGACTTGCTAAAACCCAGCTTCCACTTTCTCAGCGCGGATGTTCCTGCGGTACTCAGAGCAGTCCCATGTTTGGCACCAGAAGTAGGGGTAACGCTTGCAAGTGCTGCTCCTTGACCAACAAGAGGACATTGGCATGTCGCAGCATGCACAATCCACAGTACCACAAAGAGGGAAATTCTCATGAATGACCGTGCGCTTTGGAGCATAAGCCTTCTTGTTCTTCCATTCTTCAATCTGGTGAATGGTTTCTAGTGAGATGATAGCTTCGTGATGGCCCTTTTGACATGTCACGCCCAAGGTTCATGTTCGATGTATCCTGCGTAAATCACGCGCTTGTGGATGTTGCTGACCTTCTTCAAATCCGTCAAGGTCGAGCTGATCTGGCGGCGCTCATGGGAAACGCACCGGCAGGCCAAGATGGCCATCTTCGAATACATCAACGGGTTGTTCTATAATCCGCGTCGAAGGCGCTCTGTACTGACCGGGAAAAGTCCCGTCGTTTTCGAACGGAATCTGGCCTAAACGAGCAATTGGGGCCGTACAAAACCGCGCCAGATCCAATCCTTCTTGGGCTGAAACCAAGGTTAAGGTGCGATGACGAAAGCAGTCCCACGGATCGAGCCGATCTCGGTCGCGACCAGGCATGACAGTTTTGCCCTGCGCGTACTTCGGCAATGCTTGGCCACGTGGGTGACCTTGGCCTTTTCGAGGTGAGTTAGTCCAGGTTCGTTTCCGGAAGCGTATCCTCGGCATCTCCGGCCCATCTGGCCGCGAGGTGCACCAGTATGATGATCATCGCCAATGGAACCGATATCGAGATCCAGACCATCGGGATGCCAAGCGTGTCGGCTGTAAGCCCGGATTGTCTTGCGAGATAGCCTTTTGCAAATCCCCCGCGCAAACCGATAAAGCAAAAATAGACCACCGGCAGCACAAAGATCAGGACAGCGGCACTTTGGATAGCCTCGGCGAGGAAGGCCAGGCCATGCGGACGTTTGGGGAAAACGCTTTGCATGAGGACCGCGTCTGTACGTGTCTTGAACGACAATGTGGCCCCTAGAAGCCCAGTCCAAACCATCGCATAGCGGGCGACGTCTTCGGTCCAAATGGGGGGCGAAGAAAAGATGTAACGGGCGATGATTTGCAGCATGACAGTAAAGAACATCAGGCAAACAGCCAAAACGGCGATACGCCGCGTGATTTCATGAACCCGCGTGCTTGTTGCGATGATGACATTGCGCATGTGGCGATCTCCCGGTGAAAGCCAGGCCCACCAAGGGCCTGGCAGTTGACTATTAGCGGTTGCTGTCGGACAGATCTGTCCAGACCTTCACGTCTTCAGAAGGCATAAGGCCAGAATCATAAACCGGCTTGGATGCCTCACGGAACACCGCGCGTTCTTCTGCGGTCAAACGCTGTACGGTCACGCCCTTTTCTTCAAGCGCCGTAAGGCCAGACACTGAGGCTTCGGCCAACCATGCCCGGTTTGCCGCATTGCCCGCCGCCACAGCCGCGTCGACGGCTGCGCGCTCTGTATCAGACAGACCATCATACCATGCCTTGGAAAAGATGACGGCACGCATCGGAATGATCACGCCAGCGTCTGAGAAGTTCTTTACGAAATCAGTCTGGCCGAACATCACCGGCACAAAAGGCGAGTTCAGATAGCCGTCAATCACGCCAGTTTGCAGGCCAGCCGGCACCTCCCCCCATGGAACAATCGTTCCTGTGGATCCCCATGCCTGATACATTGAGATTTGCGCGTCATCCAAGGCTCGCATGCGCAGATCCGCCATGTCGGCAGGTTTGCGCACCGCTGCTGTCGTGGTAATCACACCCGAAGATGGCCCAATCGGCACCAGCGCAACGACCAGGGCATCTTGCTTTGCCAAAGTTTGGTTCAACCGATCAAACACATTGCCTGCCGCCAGAGCGCGATCCATATGTGCCGTGTCATCAAAGATATACGGTAGGCGCACGCCATAGATGAAAGGATCAACTTGTGCGACGGCGCGTACATCTGACAGGGACACCTCCAAAAGACCGGTCGAAATCTGGTCAAATTTCTCGGCTTCATTGCCAACGGAACCGCGTGGCATTTCACGCACATCCATACCCGCCTCTTTCAGCGCATTGCCAAAGGCATAAGCCCAGTTGTAAGAGCCGGACTGCACCAGATCGGGCTTGCCGTCCAAGGCAATTTTAACCTCTGCCGAGGCTGCAGATGCCATGGCAAGCAAGGCCGCAAGTGAAAGTGCTTTGAGTTTCATGTGGTTTCTCCCTTTTGATTGATTTAGTCGACCGAAAAGCCGAACAGACGCGGCAATGTGAGGCTGAGGGCAGGCCAGTAGACTAGCGCCAACAACAGCAACACCTGAATGGCGATGAAGGGCAGCGCGGCGTATGCTAGCCGCCAGTAATTGAGGTTTGTCAGCGCCGACACCACCACAAGGCATTTACCCAGCGGCGGCGTTATCAGCCCGACACACAGGTTGAAGCAAAGCACGATACCAAGCTGGATCGGGCTGATGCCCTGTTCCATCGCCTGTGGTGCGAACAAAGGGATGAGAAGCGTCAACGCCACCGGCGTGTCCATGAACATTCCTGCGATCAGAAAGATGGCAACAAGGAAAAACAGATACTTGGTACCGGTCAGACCGAAGGAGTCTACCCAACTGGCAAGCGCGCTGGACCAGCCCAATTGCCCCGCCAGATATCCCAGCACAGAAATTGCCGCGAGGATGATGAAGATCGTGCCGGTCATCTTGGCCGTCGCCTCGACCGCGTCAAAGATCATGCCCCAATTCAGCCCCTTGTAGAACTGCCCCGCAAACAACGCAAAAAGAACGGCGATGGCCGACCCTTCTGTCGGGGTGGCCAGGCCGAACACCAGTGACCCGAGGATCACCACCGGCAGGCACAGGGCCGGGGCTGCGTTCAGCAGGCTGGGGATGAATTGCGGAAGATCGTCGGATTTTCCGCCAGGATGCCCTTTCACGTGGGCGATCAGTGCATTCAGCAGCATCAATCCGGCGGCAAGCAGTAGACCCGGCACAATACCGGCAATGAACAAGGCGGCCACAGATGCCCCCGTCAGTCCGCCATAAATGATCATGATGATCGACGGTGGAATGATAGGTCCGATCATCGACGAGGCTGCCGTGATCGCACCAGCGTAATAAGGATCATAGCCGCGTGCCTTCATCTCGGGCACGAAGGTGCGAGACAAGGCGGCGCTGTCGGCGATGGCGGAGCCCGAAATTCCGGCAAAGAACACGCTGGTCAGGATGTTCACATGCCCCAAGCCACCGCGAAACCGGCCAACGAGGGACATGGCAAAGTCGATCAGGCTGCGGGTAACGCCTGCGCGGCTCATGATTTCCGCAGTCAGAATGAAAAGCGGCATCGCCATAAAGGCAAAGACATCAAGTTGCGCAAAGATGCGCTGAGGCATGATCGACAGGAACTGGCTTTTGTCCACTGCGACGAAGGTCATTACGGAAATGGCCCCCATGAGATAGGCAAAGGCCGTGCCGCTGATCAGCAGGATGACAAAGATAATGGGGATGAACCACATGACGTTACACCGCTGTTCGGATAAAAGAGGTTTCGGCCCGCTCAGTATTCTTCGGGGTTGGCGGATGTGTCACGATTGACCGCAACCCCACTGTCGAGGGTGCAAGGTTTGTCAGATCCGGAACGGGGCGGGCGGTTTCAGTCGCATTGGCAAACAGGGTCTCCATGGCCTTGGCTGCCGCTAGCAAACCTTCATCACCGCGCAATGGCCCAAGCATCTGTAGCCCAAAAGGCATGCCCAGGGCGTCACGTCCACAGGGTAGCGTTATAGCGGGGCCACCCGTCAGCGACCCACGATAGGCCAATGCCAGCCAGCGGTAATAAACATCCAGGGGCTGGCCATCGATTTCAGTCGCATGCGATTGCGTCCATGGGAATGGCGATATCGGCGAAGTTGGCAGAACGATCACGTCAAAGTCTCGCATCAGCCGGTTGAAGTTGCGCAATATGCGGGTTTGTTCCGCATGCGCCCAGCCTCTGTCTGCAAGCGTCATAGCCTGCCCCAGGGCAACGTTGGCTGCGATATGCGGGCCAAAATCCTCGGGAGCGGATTCCAGCGCCTCTCCAAATGCTGCAACAAAACTTTCAGCACGCAGGATATCGAATGCGCGATCCATGTCCCCTAGATTGAGGTCCGCCGGGCGGCACTCTTTGACATGGTGGGCCAAATGCTTGACCCGGTGACGAAAGACCTCGCGAATACCGGGGTCCACCGGCACGTTGCCAAAATCCTCGCTGTATCCGACCCGCAGATTTTTGAGATCAAGTGGCGGAACAGACGCGAAACGGTCCGGATTTGACGGGACCGATAAGGGGTCATCGGGACTATGCCCCTGACACACATTCAGCATCAGGATCAGGTCATCCACCGTGCGTGCCATCGGCCCTAGTACCGAAATGCCGGACCATCCCAGTGGGCGTGTCGGGTGTGCAATAACATCGACCGATGGACGATACCCAACGATCCCGCACAGCGCTGCGGGCAGTCGCAGCGATCCACCGGTGTCTGAGCCTGTACAAAGGGGCAGAAGATTTGCCGCCAGTGCCGCCGCTGATCCACCGGAAGAGCCGCCTGCAATCAGATTGGGATTGAACGGGTTGCCCGTCGCACCCCACACTGGATTGCGACTGTTTCCGCCCGCACCCAGTTCCGGGACATTCGTTTTGGCAAGGATGATTGCACCCGCCGCGCGCAATCGTGCCACCATGGGCAGATCCTGATCTGGAACATTTCCGCACGCGCGGATGCTGCCATGAGTGGTTAGCAAGCCTTTTGTTTCCTGCAAATCCTTGACACCAATGGGCAACCCGTCGAGCGGCCCTTTAGGAGTTCCGGCCTGCCAGCGTAGGGTCGCACGCGATGCTTCGGACACGGACTGCTCTGTTTCCATTGCTGTGAGCGCGTTTATCTTGGGGTTGAGCCGCGAGATTTGTTCCAGGCAAGCTGCTAGATAGTCACTTGGCGTCAAGGTTTTGTTCTTGAACCGCGCAAGAACATCGGTCGCAGATAGCGTTGTTAGCTCTGCAGGACTCACCTGTTCGCCCCCAGCACAAAGATGAATGAAACTGACACCGAAACCCTCCCAAGTCGTGTAATTGGTTAAGGTAATGAAGATTTCGGGCGGAAATAGTGATTTCTCAGCCCGGTACGTTAACCAAATGGAATGGTCCCTGTCTCGTCGGTTGTTTGCTGCAGGCATTTCAGAAACAGCGCGAGGGTGCCATTCTGCGTGATCTGGTCTGTGCGCCAGAAACACCGTGCTTCTGATAACAGGCCCTGCGTATCAAGCGGAAGAATGATCATTTCGCCACGTGCGGCCTGAGTTTGGGCAAGCCTTTGCGGCATGAGGCCAAGCGCGGGCATCTCGCGCAGCAATTCCACGTTCAATGCCAGCGAAAGCGAGGCAATCGTGTTGCTGGGCGCGGTCAGGCCATTGCTCGCAAACAATGCGTCCACAGCCTGTCGAGCAACCGAATTCGATTGAGGTAAAATCCAGGGAAAATCAACGGCATCCGACCAAGTCAGGTCTTTCTTTCGCGTGAGGGTATGGTTGCGTCCGGCCACGACGACCACGGGCTCTGAAAACAGCGGCATTTGTTCGATGCCGGGCAGTTCCTGTGGTTGCCATATCCGCGCGATCAGAAGATCAATCGCACCCGCTTCGAGCTGTGGGAACAATTCGACGAAATGGCCTTCCGAAACGGAGACGCTCGCCTGTGGGGTGCTTCGCTTGAACAGCGCAATGGCGCTGGGCAACAGGGATGGGGCGACGGAACTTACCGCGCCGATTGAAACGGATCCCGAAACGCCACTGGCCATGGCTTCGACATCAAAGGCAGCCCGCTCAAGCTGATTAAGGGCCTGTTTGGCATAGTCTGCCAATCGGCTCCCGATCGGTGTCAGATACAGCCTGTTGCGATCCCGCGTCACGACTGGGACGCCGACAATTCTTTCCAATTCCGCGATCTGTTTTGACACCGCAGGCTGTGTAACATTGAGAGCCTCAGCTACGCGTGCAACCAACTTTAAATCTGCCAGGGCAGCTATGATCCGCAAATGGCGGAGCGTTATCGCCTTTTGAAAATCTTGACCTGTAATCGCTTAAGCTCCCCATCGTAAGCTGACTGCAATATGCCACAATTTGTCTGAGGTGAAAACCTAAGGGTGGCCAATGCCTCAGCGAGGCACGATATCTGTAAGAGTGGGGTTTCACGGGATCCCAGAGAAACTACGGTTTGGTCCGCATTTGACACATATGGCGCGAACGATCGATTCCAATCTGGAGTTCCCAATCCGGTGCGAGTGGGGGCTTTCTGAAATCGGGTCTTCACCGCGGCGCGTTGCCCTCAACGACGTTTGCGTATGTGAGAACTCGCTTGCCTCTGGGTGCATAAGGCTGGATTTCCCGCGTTATGTGAGTTCTGACATATTCTGCTTTTGCATGTGCAATTAAGGTTTTGGCGCGCCGGAATGCAGGTGACGGAACGTAACCCGGTCTTGAAGCAAAACCTGCCTATTGTGAAAGTCGGCTTTGCTCCTAAAAAAGTCCTACTATAAAAAAGCCGCAGAAATTCCGCGTAGGAGAACGGGCAATATCACACGGTTCAAACTCTGTGATATCGACAAGGCAGAGGCGTGACACAACACTCAAGGATACCGAAATGACACCGTTCATTTTCAATACGACCAAATCTCTGATCTTCGAAACCGGAGCTTCGGCTCGCCTTGCTGAGGTGGCAGGGCAAACGCTGGGCAAATCGGTCTTGCTGGTAACGGATCCCGGTCTCCGCCAGCTGGGGCTTGTAGATCCCGCCATCGCCTCACTTGAGGCTGCCGGGCACAGCGTTGTCGTTTTTGATAAAGTAGAGGCCGATCCGTCTCGTGAAACGCTGATGCAGGCGGTCGAGGCCGGACACGCGGCCGGGGCAACCGGTGTCCTGGGATTCGGCGGCGGCTCATCGCTGGATGTGGCCAAGCTTGTGGCGCTGTTGTTGGGATCGAATGAGGATCTGGACGAAGCCTGGGGGGTCGCGCAGGCCAAGGGCCCACGCCTGCCATTGGTTCTGGTTCCAACCACCGCTGGCACAGGATCCGAGGTTACGCCAGTCTCGATCATCACTGTGGGGGCCGAGGAAAAGCGGGGTGTCTCTTCACCGATCATCCTACCGGACATCGCCGTTCTTGATGCAGACCTGACTGTGGGTCTACCGGCCCATATTACAGCGGCCACCGGTGTCGACGCGATGGTGCATGCGATCGAAGCCTATGCTTCTAAATCGGCCAACAACAATCCTCTGTCTAAAATGCTGGCGCGCGAAGCGTTGCGCCTCCTTGGCGCCAACATCGAAACCGCCGTATTCAATGGCCAGGACAAAGACGCACGCGGCGCAATGTTGCTAGGCTCAATGCTGGCGGGGCAGGCCTTTGCCAACTCGCCCGTGGCTGCGGTGCACGCTCTGGCTTATCCCATCGGCGGCACCTTCCACATCCCGCATGGGTTGTCGAACGCGCTGGTCCTGCCGCACGTACTGCGCTTTAACGCGCCCGATGCGCATATGCTATACGCCGAGATCGCCGCAGACGCCTTTCCACATATAGCTGAGATCGAAGGCAGCCAAGCGCGCTGTGCCGCCTTTATCGACGCATTGGCTGATTTGTCCAAACATCTGGGCATGAAGACCCGCCTGCGAGACGTGGATATCCCCAAAGAGGCCATCGCCAAAATGGCATCGGATTCGATGGTCCAACAGCGTCTTCTGGTCAATAACCCCCGTGAGGTCACCGAAAGGGATGCCTACGACATCTACGAGGCGGCCTGGTGATGGGGAGCAAAGCACCGATCACCACCCGCGCGGACTATCTGGACTTCTATCCGCTGCAAACCCGCTGGATGGACAATGACATCTATGGCCATATGAACAATGTGGTCCATTATTCTCTCTTTGACACCGCAGTGAATGGATGGCTGATCGAGCGGGGCCTATTGGATCCGCGCACTTCCGAAACCTATGGGTTGGTGGTTGAAAGCGGCTGCAAATACCATGCTGAAATGGGGTTTCCCGACCGGGTAACAGCCGGTCTACGAGTGGCCCGGCTGGGCTCAAGCTCGATCAAATACGAAGTCGCCTTGTTCCGCAATGACGAGAACACGGCCACCGCCGAGGGCTTTTTTATCCACGTCTATGTCAATCGCGAAACCCACCGTCCGTCCGCAATCGAGAACGACCGCCGCATCGCGTTTCAAAGCCTGATGAAAAAGAACAGCTGACCCGACATCGATCCATTCGCCCCTTTTTGGTGCGCTAAGACGTTGAACAACTCCCAAGAAAGGACTGTGCCGTCCACAAAGCTGACTGCGATTACTCTGCAATAGCGATCAAAACTGATGTAGCGGCTTGTCCGTATAGAACCTTGTTCGACATGGCATCTGCCCCGTGTAAAAAAAATCGCATTGGCGGTTGCCAAATAAAACGCAGCTAATATTGAACCAAGTTTAGGACTATTACCGCCAGGCGACGGTTTCCCATCGCACCAATTGCCCAAAATCGAATGTGTACAACTTCCGAAAGCGGACTTTCACTGGAAATTGGAGGTTCGAGTTCACTGCCGACATTGTGGGCAAAAAGCCGCGTTTGTCATCTAGTATGTCTGGTTCTGGGAAGTCGAGGCGCGACTTGAGCATGTGGTGTAACAAGACCCAACCTCGTTTCGCACCGGCCACTTTGGGCTGACAGCGGCCATCCGCAACCTGCATGGATCCTCACAATGTTCGCTTCATTGGCATTGCAGCTCGGCGTGGCTCTGGTTCCGTGGTTCCCAAGCCCTTGATCCTTTTCCTTTGTTCCAGATTGGTTTTGTCGCGTCTTAGGTGTTCTACCCCTGCACGTTTATACCGAGGGGAATGCACTCAAGAGAGCAGCATCTTACCGCGATAGATGCGCTCTCAGGGAGCAGGTCGCAGCGAGTTGCTTTGTCTAAACCGCTAATGGTGCAAAGATCGGTGAGGAGCTCAACCGTATCTCTACCCAAAGGCCGGTTTCCTACTCATATTAGCTGTTCACTGGCCTAGCCAACTTGCCAGCATGAAATAGAGCGGCATTCCGAGTGTAAGATTGAAAGGGAAGGTCACGCCAAGTGCGAGCGTCAGGTAGATGCCGGGTTTGGCCTGGGGCAAGGCCAATCGCAT
The DNA here is from genome assembly GCA_913054455.1 of uncultured Roseobacter sp. Classification (GTDB taxonomy): domain Bacteria; phylum Pseudomonadota; class Alphaproteobacteria; order Rhodobacterales; family Rhodobacteraceae; genus Pseudophaeobacter. Next base: position 37,409 of record CAJXIL010000003.1, on the reverse strand, counting down.
GGCAGCAGGGACGGCGATGTAGGAGGCGGATGCGCTTAATACCATCAACAAGAAGGTACCACCCGTGGATAGGCCAACGAGTGATGCCAAGCCCAGGCCCATAACGCTGCCGACAACTGGCATGACGCAGCCAAAAACGATGACCCCGCTTGAGATGTCCTTGCGGTTTTCCAGCAGGCTCCGTCCAGCGGAAAGCCCCATGTCCAGTAGGAAGACAGCCAGCACACCCGTAAAGGGCACAACAATAAAGGGTCGCAGATCCTGTAGCCCAGCTTCACCGGTTATCGCGCCGATCAAGAAGGATCCAACGAGAAGAACAATCGATCCATTGCCAAGAATATGCCGAAACAGGGACGGATTTACCGCAGCGACGCCGCCCTTGCGCGCTGCGATCCAAAGCGCAGACATAATGGCAGGGACTTCCATGACCGCAGCGACGGCGACAAGGTAGCCCTCGGAAGAAATATCGCGCGCTTCCAGCAGGTTGACAGCTGTCACAAAGGTAACAATGGAAATCGACCCATAGTGGCCTGCGACAGCGGCGGCATTCAGCCCGTCCAACCGGGTCAAGACCTTGAGCAGCGCGTAGGCGACAAAGGGGAGGAAAAATGATAGGATAATGCCTGCGATGAGCGCAGCGATAAGCTGTGAATCCACACCGCGTTCTGCCACAGCGGCGCCGCCTTTGAACCCGATCGCCAACAACAAATAGATCGACATGATCTTGGCGGCGCCTTCGGGGATCGACAGGTCGCTGCGTGCAACGGCCGCGACAAGACCCAGAACAAAAAACAAAATTGTCGGCGCCATTAAGTTGCCCGCCAGAGCCGCGAATGAAAGTTCCATGAATTTACCTTTGAGAAATTTTCCTGGGCCGGTGGCATGATAGATCCCGGCCATCATCTTGGGGGGCAGAACCGCCCAGTTCACATGCGGTGGTGCGGTTCTGCTGGGCGTTAAAAGTCGAACAGCTCTTTTAGAAAGCTATCCCGCTTTTTCCGGGGCTTGGCGGTGTAGCCGCGCTCATCTCTGGGTGGGAGCGTTGTGACGGTTTGATTGATGATCTTGTCCAGCTCACCGCGATCCAGCCAGACTCCACGACACTTGGGGCAAAAATCGATCTCGACGCCGCCTCTTTCGCTGAGTGCGAGTGTCGTCCCGTCTATGGGGCATTTCATGGCTGTTCCTTTCACAGGTCTATTGTTCCTGGATCGTGATATGAGTAGATTTTTACATGGGTTCAAATATATATAAGCTCTGATTAGCATAGTTTGAGGTTATGATGCGTCCAACCCTGCGCCAACTTGAATACATTATTGCCATCGCCGAAACCGGTCAGGTTGGGCTGGCAGCTGCTCAGTTGAATGTCAGTCAGCCCAGTCTGTCAGCTCAGCTGTCTGAGGTTGAAAGCGATCTGGGCGTGACCCTGTTTCAACGGGGGCGTGCAGGGGCAAAGATCACCCCGATCGGCGAAGAAGTGGCGCGGCGAGCGCGGCAAATTATCTATGAACTTCAGGATCTTCGCGCGACAGCGCAGGGGGGTGGCATTTTCCAGGGACGCTTGCGGCTTGGCGTGTTGCCCTCAATTGGTCCCTATCTTCTGCCTGGCGTGGTGCGCCGCCTGCACCAGGAACATCCGAGTTTTCGGTTGATCGTCCGTGAGGAAAGCACCCGCGGTCTGAGCGAGGGTCTGCGCAGTGGGCGGTTGGACATGATCATTTCTACTCCAGAGGATCACCCAGGAGCGCTGAGCACCTATCTCTTTACCGAAAGGCTCTGGGGTGCCATGGCTCTTGATCACCCTCTTGCAGGGCAAACCGATGAGCTGCCGCTTGACGCCTTGATTGATCAGACATTTTTGACTCTTAGTCCTGGTCACCGATTGTCCCATATCGTTGCGGGACTGTCGGCGCGGGCAGGGGGGCGCGTGTCAGACGAATACGAAGGGACCAGCCTTGACGCTATCCGGTTGATGGCGGCGACAGGCGCAGGTCTTGCGATCCTCCCAAGCATCTATGCCGCTGTTGAGGCCCGTCGAGGCACAGATGTCTGGTTGCGGGTTCTGGGTGATCCGGCAGCGAAACGCGACATTGCATTGATCCAGCCCGCACTTCCAGAGCCTCGCGCGGGCAGTGATATTCTGGCCGAAGTCCTCCGTAGGGAGGCGCTAGACCTTCTCGAGCCGTGAGGGGATCAGGAGCGCGGGAAAGAGATTCCTCCATGCTGACCGGCTGAGTTTCCCGCTTCCTCTGGTGCACGCCTCTGCCAAGATTCGAGAGGCGCGGTCGCGGGGCGCGTTACCGAGGCACTGTTATTTCGTGAATTGCTCTGATCAACTTCTCGATGTCATATGCGCCAAGGCGCGCCACGTTCACGCGTCCGCCTTTTACGACATGGATACCGTGGTCGCGCGTTAGTATGGTTTCTTGTGCGTCGGTCAGTGGCAGAAGCGAGAACATGCCGGATTGGCTGCCGATATAGGCAAGCGTGCCCGTCCCAAACAGGGTGTTTTCCATGGCGGTGATTTGCTGGCGCACTCCGGCGACCCGCTGGCGCATCTGGTCCAGTTCTTCCAACCAGAGGGGCTTGAGGGCGTCGTCCTGCAGGATCGTTCGCACGACCGATGGCCCATGATCCGGCGCATGGGACGCGCCTGAACGCACGATAGCGGAGACTGCGCGCTGGACCCGGTCCCTGTCGTTAGGTTGCGTTTTTACAAACAGCGCCCCGGCACGATCGCGGTAGATGCCAAAGGATTTGGACAGGGTGATGCAGACAATGCATTCGCTAAACCGCGCAGCGATCTTGCGGGCCATTTCACAATCGTCTTGCCAGCTGCGCGCGAACCCGAGATAGGCCAGATCAATCCATGGAATGATCCCGCGGGCTTCAAGCACATCCAACAAAGCATCAAACTGTTCTGTGCTCATGTCGGCGCCGGTCGGGTTGTGGCAGCATCCTTCCATCAGGAAGACGTCGCCTGGTTTGGCGGCCTGCAAAACGTCCAGCATCTGATCAAAGGTAATCTTGCGCTCTAGCGCATCATAATAGGGCACATGAGCAAAACGGGCATTGGCTGCCGTCAGGATGGGGACATAGTTGCCATAGGTCGGCGTTTGCAGCCAGGCGGTGGGCGGCTTGGGCATCTGCCCCAAAAGGTCCGACATGACACGCAAGGCAACTGCCCCACCTGCGGTCTGTGCGGCCACCCAGCTGTCATCATAGGTCTCACCCATGATCTCGCGCCCTAGTACGCGGCAGTACTCCGCGTCGCCGGTCAAAGCAAGATAGGATTTGCTAGTCTGTTTGTCGACCAGCTGCTGTTCTGCCAGCTTCACGGCCTTCAACACAGGTGTCTTCCCATGTTCGTCTTGGTAGATGCCCACGGTTAGATTGAGCTTTTCCGTCCGCGGATCCTGTGCAAAGTAGTCGGCCCCGATCATGATGGGATCGACGGGATAGTCCTCAACCTGTTCAAACATGGCTTATGCCCTTCCCAATTCCAAAGCACGGTCACGGCAAGCGGTCATGGCTTTTGCAACGACTTTGCCAAACCCGCTGTCTTGCATTGAAACAATCGCTGCGTGGGTCGTTCCGTTTGGCGAGGTGACGCCGGCCCTGAGACCTTCCGGTTCCTCCCCACTGGCGGTCATGGTCGCCGCGCCAAGTGCCGTTTGCAATGTCAGGGCCTTGGCGTCTTCTGGCGTCAGGTCTAGGGCGGTTCCGGCCCGGATCATCTCCTCAATCATCAGGAAATAATATGCCGGACCACTGCCCGACACCGCCGTGACGGCATCCAATAAGTCCTCACGCTCGACGGCGACGCAAATTCCGAAGGCTTTGATGATGGCCTGTGCTGCAGCGGCCTGCACCTCGGTGGTATGATCGTTGACGTAAAGCCCCGTCGCCACCAGCCCAATCAGAGCGGGGGTGTTGGGCATGGTGCGCGCAATGGCGACAGGTCCAAAGAGGCCTTCTAGGGTGGCAATCGTGACCCCTGCCGCGATGCTGATGATCAGCTTGTTGGACAGGTCTGCGCCTATCTGCTCAGCAACAGTGGCAATGATTTGCGGTTTGACGGCGAGAACAATAATGTCTGCCTCTGTGGCGCTGGCCACATCGACCGTCGTGTGGACACGGTGCTGTACTCTCAGCTTTTCACGTCGATCGGCATTGGGGTCGACCACGGTTATGTCGGATGGGTTCCACCCGCTGGCCACCAGGCCACCGATTATGGCGATCGCCATATTGCCTCCACCGATGAATGTAATCTTGTCCATGGCTCAGAAACTCGTGATGACGGTGGCGCCGATGGATTGGAACTTGTCCATGTTCATCAGAGCCTCTGGGGCAGCATCGATGTCGATCTTGTCACCAACCAGCCGGGCGGGGTCCAGCTTGCCGCTCTTGACCATGTCGAGCATCGCGCCGTAGCGATGGGCCTGCATCCCGTGTGAGCCAAGGATTTCGATTTCCTGTCCGACGATTTTTGGCATTGGTATGGCAGGGGCAGCGTGGTCGCCTAGCATAAGGCCGACCTGAATATGCTTGCCGCGTGGACGCAGGCAGAGGATCGAATTGGTCATAGTCGCTGGGTGGCCAAGCGCATCAAGCGAGACATGCGCGCCACCTTTGGTGATCTCTTTGATGGCCTCAACAACATCGCCCTTACCGTCAATGGCGGCTACCGCTCCAAGCTCCTTGGCCAAGGCCAGTTTGGCTGGGTCGAGATCCACACCAATCACGTTAGCTCCTGCGGCGCTTGCGATCATCACAGCAGACAGGCCGACGCCGCCGCAACCATGCACAGCGACCCATTGGCCTGCGCTGATCTTGCCCTGGTCAATCACTGCGCGAAACGACGTGGCGAACCGGCAGCCAAGGCTGGCAGCGGTGGCGAAATCCATACTTTCCGGCAGAGCCACCACGTTCAAGTCAGCCTGATGGATCGGTACATATTCGGCGAAGCTGCCCCAATGGGTGAAGCCCGGTTGCTCTTGGTGCAGGCACACCTGCTGATGCCCGGCATGGCATTCACTGCACGACCCGCAACCGCAGATGAACGGGACGGTGACCCGGTCGCCCACCCGCCAGTTCCTCACATCTTTTCCAACAGCCTCGACGACGCCTGCCAATTCGTGACCGGGTATATGCGGAAGGTCGATATCGCTATCGTGCCCCATCCAGCCGTGCCAGTCACTGCGGCAGACCCCGGTGGCCTCGACTTTCAGGACAACGCCGTGTGCTTCGGGCGTTGGGTCCGGGACAGTAGCAACTTTTGGGGCTTCTTGGAACTTCTCGAACAGGACAGCTTTCATGGCAGAGTCTTTCAGTTGTGGGACCGATTGGGAGGGGATTCTACAGAAAAGGGAGGGAATGAATTTGCTATTCTGCCCCGTTTTGCAGTAATTTGCGGAAGAAATACCATGTTTAACCAATTATTTTGAGGGTATTCCACTCATGACAGGTATCGATGCGGTCAATGCACAGATTCTCGAACTCCTGCAGGGCGACGGGCGGATGACCAACACCAGACTGGCCGAGCAGCTGAACATGAGCGAGACCCCCTGCTGGCGGCGGCTCAAAAAACTGGAAGAGACCGGTATCATTGAAGGCTACCAAGCCAACATTAATAGACGCAAGCTTGGCCTTGGGGTTATGGCTTTTGTGCAGCTCAGTTGCTCCCAGCATGATCAGGCGGCGACGGCCGAATTCCAACGGATCATAGAAGTCACGCCCAGCATCCTTGCCTGCCACAACACAACGGGTGAGGACGATTTCCTTCTCATCGTCGTTGCCCGCGATCTGGATGACTACAGCGATTTCGTTGACCACACACTACGGCGTCTGCCGGGAGTGACCAGCATTCGCTCAAACCTCTCGCTGCGGGAGATGAAGGCCTCTAACAAGCTGCCAGTTCCTGTCTCATAAGAGACCCGGCGAGGGGTCTTACCCGGTAACCGAAATGCTGACCTTGGCGGGCCACTCATTGCGCCCCGGCCTAAATCTGTTTGGAGAAAGGGGAAGACCCCTTCTCCAGATATTCGCAGGAGGGCCAATAGTCGCCCTAGTAGCAAAGTGCTACAGTGCCACAGATCACATGCGCATGCGAGGAACCTTGTTCGGATCCAGCTTCAGTTCCACGACAATGGGCCCCTTGCGGGCGTTGACGGCTTCGATGGCGGCATCCAGTTCCTCGGGGGTGGTGACCTGGACCCCTTGTCCGCCAAGCGCGTTGGCGACCTCGGCGAAGGAAGGCCAGGTGAATTCTGTCAGAGACGGATCCATTTTCCGGTCCAGCATCTGGATATGCTCGGCCCCATAGGCGGAGTCGTTGCAGATGATCACGATCAGATCGCAGCCAGTCCGCACCGCAGTGTTGAACTCATTGACGCCACCCATCATGAAACCGCCATCCCCTGTAAAGAGAACCACAGGGCGGTTCGGGTCGCCATGGGCGGCACCGATGGCCTGCTGCATCCCCTGACCAATGGCCGCGAAATTGTCGCTCATGTGAAAGCTTTTGGGGTCGGGCACACCGACGCGGCACCAGACCTCAGTGATATAGCGCCCACCATCGGTGAGCATGATCCGGTTCTTTGGCAGTGCCTCGTTCAGCCGGTCCAGAGCATACTCAAAGTTGACGTAGCCATCGGTGGACTGCGCCGGATCGCCCTTGGGATGAACTGAGATATCATGCGAGGGCAGTTCTTTGGCAAAGCCAGAAGGGGCGATTTCTGCTTCGTCCAGCCAGTAGAGAATATTCTCGGCCGTTTTCGCAGCATCCGCGATCAGGACAGCGTCTGGCTGGTAGAAAGCACCGATATCGGATGGGCTGTTGTTCACTTGGATTACGCGCTTGCCCTTCAACAGCTCGCCACGGTCCGTGGTGAGGAAGTGCATCCAGGCGCCAAAGACGATGATGCAATCGGCGGCCCCAATGACATCATAGGCTTCTGCCGTGCTGAGGGTGCCGAAATAGCCGATGTTGTTGGGGTGCCCCTTGAACAGGCCGGTGCCTTTCAGGGTGGTGGCCAAGGGTGCCTCCAGGCGTTCGGACAGTGCGATCAATTCGTCCCTGGCTTCTACCGCGCCTGCACCGGCCAGGATCAGCGGCCGCTTTGCAGAGGCAATCATACCGATGGCCTCTTCGTGCAGCGAACCATCGGTGATAACGCTCGCGGCCTCAGGAACTGGGAACTGGACGGGCTGATGTCTGACCTCGGCCCACATGAAATCGGATGGGATATTCACCACGATTGGGCGGCGTTCCTTGCGGGCTCGGTAAAAGGCATTTGCCACGTCGCGCGCGGCCGTTTCCGGCGCCTTCACCTGCTCGAATCCGGCACCCGAGGCTTTGACGACTTCGCGTTGGTCGATGTTTTGTGGATGAAACGGGGCCATCACCGGCGTGTCACCGCACAACAGGATCATTGGGCGGCGGGCGACCACGCCCTCTCTGAGGGCAGTCACACAATTGGTCAGACCGGGGCCTTGGGTCACTGTGGCGACGCCGGTTTTTCCTGTGACTTGGGTGTAGGCCTGCGCCATGAGCACTGTGCCACCTTCGTGCGCCGCAGGAACCATGGTTCCACCACACCCACTGACAAAGTGATTTGCCATGAAGAGGTTGGCGTCCCCCACCAAACCAAACATGGTATCAATGCCATGATCGCGAACCGCCTGAGCGATTGATTGATGCATGTATTCTTTTTGGTCTGACACTTATCTGTTCCTTTGAGTTGGTCATGGACTGGATGGTGTCCATGTCTTGCAATAGTGTTTGGAGTGCTGGTGGGTGTTTGGTGTGCTAGTGGGATAGAAATACAGGGACTTTGGTCTGTTCGATGACGTCCGTGGTCACCCCGCCGAACACATCATGGCTGAACTTGCTGTGTTCAAAGGCCCCCATGACCACCAGTTGAGCTGAAAGGTCCTCTGCCGTTGACAGGATCGTGTCGGCAATCGGCCCCTGTCGCGGTTTCAGGACAAGGTTTGCGTCTATTCCGTGGCGTTCGAGGTTGCGCAGCAAATACTCGGTTCCTGGTGCTTGTTGTGAGCCAATGGTCAAAAGGGTGACTCTGGCCTTATCTTCAAGCCCAGTCATGGAGTCGCCAATCGCCCGGGCTGAGGCTCTTTTGCCATCCCAAGCGACAAGGGCGTGCTCTGCCAGCCCGTCCGCTTCGTATCCATCTGGAACGACCAAGACCGGGCGGCCGCTGCGCAGCGCAATCAGATCGGGGTTCGCCGACATATGCGCTTCGTTTTCCCTGTGAGAGTGCACACCGGTGACAATCAAATCAAAAGAGCGTGCGATTTCCGACAGCGAGAGGCCCTTTTCAGCGTCTAGATCGACAAAGTCAGACTTGTCGCTATGCCCTGCTTCCTTGGTGATTTCCTTGAACCTATCGGCAATCTCCACGAACCGCGCTGCTTCAGCCTCAAAGAAGGTCTTGAGGAAGCTCTTAGGAACGGTTCCGCGCAGGGTTCGTTCCAGATCGCTCTGGCTGTGACGCAGAACGCCGGTCACCCAGGCGTCGTGGTGTTTGGCAAGTCGCAAAGCATGGCGCAAGCCGCTGCCCTTCGAGGCATCGCCGCTATAGGCGCTCAGAATGGATTTAAGTGTCAAAACAAACTCCACATGCGTTCAGAGAAAAAGGAACTGGGCAGGATGATCTGCGTCACTCGTCCTCTCCTTCGGTGTTTTTGCGCAGGAACCAGACCACCGAGACCACCGACAGCACAAGCAGCGCCAGCGCGACGGGGCTTTTTAGAACCTGGGTGAGGTCGCCATTGGTAAGGGCCAGCGACTGTGCGATGGATTTTTCAAACCGAGGCCCCAGGAAAAACGCGATGATAAAGATCACTAGAGAGTAGCCAAAGCTGGCCATCAGATACCCGATGACTGCAAAGATCAGCATGATCGTCACACCAAAAAGCCCGCTGGTGGCCATGGAAACGCCGACAAAACATAGGAGCAGAGCAGAGGAGAAGATGATCGATTCCGGTGCGGAGACGACCCTGACCCAAAGCCGCAAGCCAAGTTGGCCAACCCAGAGGTTGACGAAATTGGCCATGATCATCGCGCCAAACAGACCATAAACCAGCCGCCCCTGATTTTCGAACAAGAGGGGGCCAGGCTGCATACCATGGATCATAAAGGCGCTGATGATCAGCGCGGCGCCGACGCTGCCCGGGATGCCCAGGGTGAGGAGGGGGATCAAGTTGGCGCCAACCACGGCTGAGTTTGCGGATTCCGAGGCGGCGATACCCTGAATGTTGCCCTTGCCGAAGCTTCCCGGATCTTTGGAGCCTGCTTTTGTCATGGCATAGGACATGAAGGCCGCAGCAGTTGACCCAATGCCTGGCAGGGCCCCCAGGACTGTGCCGATACTCGCGCCACGCAGCATCGTGTAGCGGCAGGACCAGTACTCGGCCCATGTGACACGGCGGTCATCCGGGTTGCCGGTATCCTTGGCGTTGATAGCGGGGCGCATATTGCCATGGGCTTCGGAAAGCCGGTGCAGGATTTCGGAAATGGCCAGCATACCAATCGCAACCGAAGGCAGTGCTAGCCCGTCGAAGAGATCCCAATAGCCGAAGATCAGGCGCGGGGTAAAGTTTTCCGGATCCTGCCCGATGGAGGCGGCAAGAAGGCCAAAGGCTGCGGAGATAACTCCCTTGGCAATCGAATTGCCGATCAACCCAGCAAGGATCGAAAAGGCAAAAATCATCAGGGCTGCGACCTCGATCGGCCCCATTTTGAGCGCCAGAATAGCTAGCGGAGCGGAGACAGTGATCAGGACGATATCGCTGAATGTGTCTCCCGTGACCGAAGAAAACAGCGCCATCTTTGTGGCTTTCAGCGGTTTGCCCTGCTTTGCCAAGGGGTAGCCATCCATGGCCGTGGCCGCCGCATCTGGTGTGCCGGGGGTGTTCATAAGGACCGCAGGAACCGCGCCACCGACAAGGCCGCCTTTGTTGACGCCCACAAGGAAGGCAATGGCAGGCAGCGGATCAAGCCCGAAGGTAAAGGGGATAGCGATTGCCATGGCCATAATCGGACCAATGCCGGGGACCGCCCCGACAAACTGTCCGAGAATGACGCCGAACAAAACGAAGGCGAGGTTGAATAGGGAAAAGGCATCCCCAAAACCGGCCAGGATTGTTGAAAAATCAACCATGTCTGATGTCCTTCACGGCAGGGCTCGACCAAGCAGTTGTGTTACGAGGAACCAAATGAGCGCAGGCATCGCGACGACCCCAAGGCCCAGCCAAAGCGGGCGGCGCTCTCCGATCAACCACATAATTGCCAGTGCAAGAACGGGCGCGACATATTCAAATCCGAACCAGGACATGGCCCAAATGCCACCCGTTAGCAGCGCTACATACAAACCGGTCTTGGCCATCAAAACCGGATTGCGGAGCCGATGCGTGGTGGGTTTGATCGCGACAAAGGCTCCAGCGCTGGCGAGGATGATGGAAATGATATTGGGGAGCGTGCTGGGCGATAGGTTTCCACCTTCGACGGTTTCGATGTAGTTCGGATTGACCCAGAAATACATCGCCAGTCCCATAGCCATAAAAAACAAGCCAGAAATGCGATCTGACAGAGTACTCATGTTTTCCTCCCCGAAAACTGAAACACCCCGCCACAATTGCAGCGGGGTGGGGTGCGTTGTTTATTTTGCAAACAGGATCTTGGCGTTGGCCAGGCCATCTACCATCATCTGATTGGTGCCCTCGGTGCCCATGTTGATCGGATCACCTTTGACAGCGTTCTGAACGATCTCGGCAAAGGACGGTGCCTTTGTCGCTTCGTTGATAGCAGCGGAAATCGCTTCAAGCGCTGCTGGGTCGGTGCCGTCTTTCATGGCCAGGAAAAACACTGGATCGACATAGGCGCTAACGCCAGATTCGATAAAGGTCTTCACCTCGGGGGCATAGCTCAGACGGGCTTGGTTGGCGCCGGCAATCACTTTCATGTCACCGGATTCTAGATAGGGGTAATGCTCGCCTGACCCAAAACCAGCCAGGACCTGACCACCAAGGATCAGCTTCATGACCTCAGCGCCGCCATCAGCTGTGACCAGATTGAATTCGGCTCCGGTTGTTGCCTTGGTCTGGTTCATCACCAGAACCTGTGGTGGGGCCATGGTGGCCACGGGCAGGGTGCCTTGCTCTTTGGCGTAGGCGATCATGCCCTCCAGGTCGTCAAATGGGGCATCCTTGCTGGCGACCAGTGCCAATTCAGCTTTGGCGACGGTGCCGAGGTAATCGAAGCTGTCGATATCGAAGGGCAGTTGGTCGCCGCGCTGGACGAGCTGCACAAGCACGGGGATGCTGACCCCCATGCCGATGGTTTTATTGTCAACCGGGCGCTGCGACAGGCCGGTGAACATGGCGACGCCACCACCGCCGGGCTTGTTTTCGACCACGATGTTCCAGCCGGTGTTTTCCTTCATGACCTCGGCCAGAACGCGGCCCATCGTATCTGTCGAGCCCCCGGCACCAAAGCCGATTTGGATGGTCAAAGGCCCGTCTGGGGCCCAGTCTTCGGCCAAAGCAGGTGCCGATACGGCCACAAGCGCAGATGCCGCAAGAGCAAGCAGTTTTGATTTGAGTTGCATGGTTTCTCCTCCTTGATGTTGTCGTCTTCCCTTTGCCCAACTGGCGCTTAGCAAGCTGGGCACCCTAATTTAATTATACAACATAATTATTATTATTATATGGCATAATCAATTCTGTCAATTCCCGCTCTCGATCTCCAGCCGCTTGACCGCGCGATCGCGCAGGCCCGCGATCTGATTGAGAAGGGCCTCAGGGTCGACAAAGACGTTTGGATCACCGTCTTTGCGGGCCGCGTGTTTCTGGCGGTTTTCGTCGAGGTTTGCCGAAAAACCATGCGTGGTGAGATGAACTTCAACAGGCATCTCTTTAGCCTCAACCAGTTGACGGACGCGGTCGACACTTTCGATATAGGCTTCGACCTGTGGCGGGCCTTCGATGGCATTCAGGCCAAGACCGCCGATTGTGATGGCGCGATAGGTGTTATCTCCGTCCTGTACGTCGTACAGGTAAGAGGCTGTCCCCCATGTATGTCCGGGGGTTTCGATAACCTTGAATGTGTTGTTGCCGACCGTGATCTCATCGCCATCAGCGACGGTGATTTCTGGCTCGATCATGTCCCAGGCCCGTGGCCCACCTTGAGATTTGGCCGCAGACTCTACTGCCTCATCCCAGCCGCCCTGCGTCATCACAAATTTTGCGTTTGGAAGCAAAGGTTTGAGCGAAGCGGCGCCACCGACATGGTCGAAATGCCCATGTGTCATCATAACGTATTTGATATCGGCGAGGTCTGTTCCCGTCTTTTGGATATTCTCGACGATTAACTTTTGGAATGGGCCATAGAGCGTGTCTATCAGCACCACACCGGCATCTGTGTGCACAAGCCAGGCCGATACCCAACACACGCCGACATAATCAACATTGTCGAAAGGCTGCCAGGGTTCGACATATTGATCCGCGGGGGTATTCAGCCATTTCCCCAGATCGGGTGGCATCTTACCGGTTTTCCCAAACTCGATGAAACGCTGGATAATCGGACCCGAAGGACACCCCTCGAACAGGGACTCGGCCGAGGCCGTGCCGGTAATACCGGTACTCACCAATGCGGTGGCCCAAATGGTCTGGTTGATGGTTTTGAATAAGCTCGCCATGTCGTTACCTCCATTGAATGGCTCGAATGCGCCCAACCCCTTGCCAGTTTAGCCGGATTAATTCGGCGGCAGCAGTTTACCAGGGTTGAGAATATTGTTCGGATCCAAAGCCTGCTTGATCGCGCGCATAACCTCCAATTGCGCGGGTTCTTTCAGCTTTGTCATCACGGGCAGTTTGCTTTGCCCGATCCCATGTTCCGCGCTAAAAGAGCCGCCGAGTTCGCTGAGTAAGGCAAAGACCTTTTCCTTGGCGCTCTCGAGTGGCAAGGTTTCCCAATCTCGCCCCTCTGCGGCAGACAGAGCATAGTGCAGATTGCCATCGCCCAGATGACCGACCGTTAGCGGTTGAAATCCAAGCTGGTCCATTTCCGGGTCCATCTCCTCGACGAACCGAGCGATCCGTGCCAGCGGAAGCGAGATATCCAGGTGATAGGCAGGACCAGCTTCGGTGATCGCCTCTAGGATAGACTCGCGCATTTTCCACAGATCGGTGCGCTGCTGCTCGGACTGTGCCACCATGGCATCCAGCACCAGCCCCTCTTCCATCAGCTCGCCCAAAAGCTCCATGACCTCGGTTGAGAGCCGGATGGTCCCATCTTGCATCTCGGCCGCATCATTGGGCCGTGAAGATGCGACTTCGACTAGGATGCCGGTTGCCACTGTGCCCTCCAAAGGACGGCGAATGGCGGGAAATACCTTGCAGATCACATTCAAAGCAGGCTGTGGCATGTATTCAAAGGCTTCCACGCCGCCGCCTGTATGGTCTTGCAGGTGGTTCAAGACAGAGAGTGCGGCGTCAAGCGAGTCAACAGACAGAAAAGCAGTTGTCCGCGCCTTTGGCGCTGGGAATAGCTTGAAAACCGCCGCTGTAATGATCCCCAAGGTTCCTTCCGCGCCAATCAGCAGATCCTTCAGATCGTAGCCAGTGTTGTCCTTGCGCAGGCCTGTCAGCGCATTGATGACCGTGCCATCAGGCATCACCGCTTCGATCCCGAGGCACAGCTCGCGGGTATTGCCATAGCGTACGACATTGGACCCACCCGCATTGGTCGACAGATTGCCGCCAATGGTGCAGCTGCCCTTTGCACCAAACACCAGGGGGAACACCAGTTCGTGTTTCAGCGCAGCGTCATGCAATGTCTCCAGCACGACTCCCGCTTCGGCAATCACAGTGCGACCTTTCGCGTCCAAGGACCGAACCGCGTTCATACGGGTTAAGGACACAACGACTGACTCCCGGCCTGCCACTGGGACGCCACCCCCACATAAACCGGTGCGCCCGCCTTGTGGCACGACTGCGATGTTGCGGGCGTTGCAGAGCATAACGATCTCGGCGACCTCTCGCGTCGTGGCCGGGCGAACAACCGCCAGAGCAGTTGCGCGGTATTGCCCGGTCCAGTCTGTCACATAGCCCTCAACATCCGCAGGTCGGGTCAGAACATGGGCTTCACCTACTATGGTTCGAAACGCATCAACTACGCCATCTGCGTCGGTGTTCTGAATCGCTTCAATCAAGGTCTTTGCTCCACTGTCCCTGGTCTGAATGTCGACCAGTCTCAGCTTGTCGACTCACTTCCTTACCATCCACCATGGTAGTTTGACCTGTCAAGTGGCATGTAACATGTTAGCTTGACGACCACCTTCAACTCACACATGATCCTGTTGGACAACCAAGGAGCAGGCCTCAATGCAACCCGTCGACCATCCCAAGTCGCTTATGGAAGTAACCGGAGACAAAATTCGCCACGCCATCGTTTCCGGCGAGTTGCCCTTGGGCTCAAAGCTCTCCGAGCAGCGGCTTGCCGATGTCTTGGGCGTCAGCCGCTCGCCGGTTCGCGATGCCTTGGCGGCCCTGCAAGCCGAGGGGCTGGTGACGATCTCGCCCAAACGGGGAACCTTTGTCTTTACCCCGGATATGCGTGTCGTTGATGAGCTGTGTGAGCATCGTGCGATCCTTGAGAGCGCCGCCCTTCGTCTCGGGATAGAGCGCAATCTTGATGGCTTGCTCAGAAACCTCGAACACGCCAGTGCCGAAATGGAAGGGGCCTTTGCCGCGAAGGACCCTCAGAGATATACCATGGCAGATCACCAGTTTCACAATGCGATCATCCAAGGCGCGGGAAACCGATCTTTGGAGAAGTCTTACAACCTCACGATTTCTCCTCTGAAAGCGCTCAGAACCCATCTTTTTACGATCATGAGCGAAAAAACGGACCGCTCAATGGACGAGCACACTGCGGTAATCAAAGCCGTACGTGCCAAAGATGCTGATCAGGCGGTATCACTCCTTGCACAGCATATCGGGCACCTCGCCGAGGCCTTTGGCACCCAACTTTCGCTTGAACAAACCGAAACAATCCCACCCGCTGTGTAACGATCTTCAATCCCCAATTCATGATAGTGTATTTACCCGCAAGGCCGCGCTTTTGAGGGGCAGCCTCTTTGGGGTGGCGGAATGCCTTGGTGCCAGCAGTGACATCCCAGCCTAAGGCGAGAGGTGTGCAAAGTGACGTAGCCCCCTCAGATCTGGCAGGCTGCGCGGCTTCGTACTGTGAATGTTGCGATTGTTGGTTTGCTGTCAACGGGTGCACCATATGGCCAGAGGAACAATCCTGAGATATGGGTGCCGATGTTAATCGGATTGAAAAATTCGCTGGCCTATCATACTAAATTGGGCATCAGAGTGTTTTGGGCACCAGAGGTTCAGCTGCGTTAGAGTGATCGATTTCGCAAAAAGTGCGCGTTAGTTCGAGTGTTGAGTAGCGAGATGATAACAGGACCTGTGTCTACTTCGGGAATGCTGGAAAAAGGGGGCGTTGGATAGATTGTCAAACCGCCCCAACAACACAGGATCCTATGTCAAGCTTGTCACCCTGACATTCGCCGCCTTGATTGGTGTTTTTCTTGTCGTGTTCTTCAGAATATTTCTCGCAGAGCAAGAAGCCTCTGAACGGGAGATCACCTCCGTATCCAGGGTGATCGAAAGTCGAAAGCAAGAGTTGGTTCTCTCGCTCGAACGATATGCGGCGTCAAATGCAGCCTATGCAAATGTTGCTACTGAATTCGATCAGGACTGGGTTAGCAAACGGTTCGGGTTGGATCTGTTACGGTCGACGGGATACAGCGCTTCGTTGCTTTTGGATCCGGAAGGGCGTGTCGTTTTCAGCCGGACCAATCATCCGTTTTTTGACAAGAAACCCAAGGCACTGTTGGAGAGCATCGACACTAATGCAAAGGCCCAGATTGCGAAAAACTATCTCGAAATGTTGCCTGCGGCCTCTGCGAACGGTGGCGTTTTTACCCGCCTTGATAGGCTGTCGCTTTCGGGAACTGTTGATTTTGGGACCTATGTCGGGTTCACCTCAACCCATGCCATCGTGCCCGATCCAGGCGGGATTGATCTAAATGAGGGCGGCCCCTTTATCCTGACAATGGTCTATTTACTGGATGATGTGCATCTTCTGGAAATCCTGTCGAACCTCTCTTTGGCCGATCTGAGTGTCAGCAGGGACATTCCAACAGGTATGAACGGGGTAATGATTACCCCGCCCAGCGATCTTGGTGAAGCCTATCTCGTATGGAGCCCAATGAGCCAAGGCATTGCGATCCTTATCGCGTCATCACCATTTGTAATCTTTGCGGTTTTGACCATTTTTGCGATTGCCTTGTTGCTTGTTCAGCGAAACGCCTTGGCCGGCAAACAGCTCTTAAAGCAAGAAACACAGCTGAAGTCGGCCCTGCAAATCGCCAAGATGGGGGGCTTTGCCCTGGACCCTGATGATCGTTTTGTTTGGCAAGATGAAATCCTGGGTATTTTTGGATGGAAACGGGGTTCTATCGCACAACACCTTGCTGGCTTTGTGGAAAAGCATGTTCAGTCAGCTGATCGAGTGGCCTTTGAAGACTATATCCTGCGCGTGCGCAGCGAGGGCAGCCCTGTCTCTATTATGTTTGGGGCTCAACATGCCGACGGCACTGCGATGTGGCTGCGCATACATGCGCAATTGCAGGGGCGCGAGACAGCAAAAGACAAAAAAATCGTCGGAATTTTGCAGGATATAACCGAATTCAAGACCATGGCCGACCGCCTGCGCCAGTCACAAAAAATGGAAGCCATTGGCAACCTGACTGGTGGGATCGCGCATGATTTCAATAATCTGCTGGCCATTATTTGTGGCAATCTAGAACTGATAGACGATGACGCGACCCAGGATGAGCGAGAAAAATACACCGCGACTGCGCTTTCGGCAGTCCATCGGGCTTCTGATTTGACGCGGGACATGTTGTCCTTTGCGAGGCTTGCGCCCTTATGTCCTGAACCTTTGGACCTGAACCAAGTCGTCGAAGGTACGCGCAAATGGGGAGGCCGGGTTCTCCCTGCGTCCATTGATCTGAAGGTCGTCCTTGCTGATGATCTTTGGAGTGTAGATGCGGATATCCGTACGGTTGAAAACACTTTGCTGAACTTGTTGGTCAATGCGCGCGACGCTATGCCGAATGGCGGGCAGCTGACAATTGAAACGGCCAATGTGCAGGCTGACGCGTCCTATTTGAACCTGCAAATGGAAGAGCTTGAGCCGGGCAACTATGTCATGTTGGCAGTGACGGATACGGGATCCGGCATCAGCAAAGAACAGCAAAGTCGGGTATTTGATCCCTTTTTCACGACCAAGGGCCCGAGCGAGGGAACGGGGCTTGGCTTAGCCGCAGTTCAAGGGTTTATGAAGCAGTCCAAGGGCATGGTCCATTTGTATTCCGAGGTCGGTGAAGGCACTACATTCAAGCTATATTTCCCACAGGGAACGACCATGGCAGCGACCGAAAATACTCCTGTATCTCCCCCTGAGGTGATGCCCGTGGGCACAACAACTGTGCTGCTGGCCGAGGATGAGCCGGAGCTGCGAGAGCTCATCACCAGCGTTCTGCGGGCCGCAGGGTATAAGGTCCATCCGGCGGAGACTGGCGACGCAGCCTTGCGGATCTATGAAGACGTTGGCCATTTTGACATCCTGTTGACGGATATTGTCATGCCCGGAGAGGTGATGGGGCCACAATTGGCGCGGCTTTTGCGGGAAAAGCAGCCTAGCCTCAGGGCGGTGTTCATGTCCGGCTATCCCAATGAAGCAAAGGTGCACGGAAACGGGCTGCGCCCTGAGGATATTCGCCTTACCAAACCCGTTGCTAAGGCGAAACTGCTGGAAGCTTTAGAAACCGCCCGCGCGGCACCTCAGGTGGGTTAACTCATCGAGTCAGCTGTCTCGCTCGCCGTCTTTGACCTTGAAAAACACAGCGTAGAGCGTGGGAACAATAATCAAAGTCAGAAGGGTTGCAAAACCCAGCCCACAGATGATCACGACAGCCAGAGATTTAAAGAATGGGTCCCAGAGCAGTGGGACGACGCCCAACACCGTTGTGAGCACTCCCAGTGACACGGGTCGTACTCGGCTTACAGAGGCATCTATGATCGCCTGCATTCGCGCTTTTCCATCCCGAATTTGGCTGTCCGTTTCATCGATCAAAACAATTGCGTTTTTGATCAACATCCCCGTCAGTGACAGGATGCCCAAGATGGCCATAAACTCCAGTGCTGTCTGGCTGAGCGCAAGCCCCCAAACCACGCCAATCAAGGCCAGAGGGACGGTCAACCAGATGATCAAAGGTTGGCGTAGGGCATTGAACAAAAAGATCACCACGAGAACCATTGCCCCAATACCTAGGGGCATCGTGGAGGCCAGCCCTGCGTTTGCCTCCTTGCTGTTGCCGAACTCCCCTTTCCATTCGAATTCATAGCCCGAGGGCATTGAAATAGCTTCGATTGGTGCCCGAAGTTGCTCGAACAAATCGCCGGAGAGAACGCCGGGCGCATTGTCGGCTTGGGCGGTGATTGCCAGCTTGCGGTCAATGCGGCGCAGGTTGCCGGCTTCAAAGGCCAGCTCAAAGCGATCCACCACCTGCGAAACGGGGATATAGCCCCCGTTGAGTTGACTGAACACTTGAATGTTATGCAAGCCGCTGATGTCATTTCTGCTGTCCTCATGGGGCCGCATGACAATCTTGATCAATTCATCCCCTTCACGATAGAGGCCGATATTGGTGCCTTTCAAATGTTCATAAATCGCATTGGAAATCTCGCCCTGCGTCAGGCCAAGTCGGCGGGCGTTTTCCGTATTGATGACTGGTCGAATGACTTGGATCTGCTCACGCCAGTCGTCTTTGACAGCAATGGCGCCCGCCTCGCTCATGATTGCCTTGGCTTGATTGGCTAGGTCGCGCAACACGACTGGATCATTGCCAAAGAACCGGGCTTCGACCTTTGAGCCGCCACCCGGCCCAAGGACAAACTGCCAAACCTTGGCATTGGCATCGGGGTAGGTCTCGTCAATCCAGCCCTGAATGTCAGCCCGCAGCGCTTCGATTTGCCGGTAGTTTTCAACATCGACCAGAATTTGCCCATAGGCCGAGTTTGGGTCGGCGCTTTCATAGATCAACATGAACCGTGTGTGGCCGGATCCGACAACCAGATTGGTGCCGGTAACACCCTCCAGGGTGCTGACACGCTTGTCGATTTCCAGAAGATCCGTTTCGGTTCTAGAGAAATCTGTTCCCTCTGGCAGGGTGTAGTCGATGACAAACTGGGCTCGCGTTGATAGCGGGAAAAAGCCCGGCGGTACGAGACCAAAACCGGCAATGGCTGACACAAAGAGCGCCACAACGACGCCAACGGTCACATAGCGCTTGCGAATGGCTGAGGTCAGAGCCTTGCGGTAAAGGCCGAGCAGTGCGTTTTCCGGTTTGACCGTTTCAGACACAGAGGGTTTGAGCAGAAGCGTACAGAAATAGGGCGTTAGCCAGACCGCCACCAGCCAGGAAAACAGCAGAGCAATTGAAATGGTCCAGAACAAGCTGCCGGCATATTCCCCGGTGTTATCTGGCGAAAATCCAATTGGAGAGAATGCGAGCAGTCCAACAATTGTCCCGCCAAGCAGTGGCCATTTGGTTTGATTGACCACCGCCACTGAGGCATCCCGTGCCGTTTCGCCGCGTTGCACCCGCACGAGGGTTCCCTCAACCACTACAATGGCGTTGTCGACGAGCATTCCCAAAGCGATGATCAAAGCCCCTAGGGAAATACGCTGCATATCAAGCCCATATAGGTACATGCCAAAAAGTGTACCTGCCACGGTAATCAGTAGGATCCCCCCCATCAGGATGCCGGACCGCAGGCCCATGAAGATCAGTAGGGTTCCAACCACGATGATCAGAGCCAAAGCCACGTTCATTACAAAGTCGTTCACCGAGACCTTGACCGTTTCTGACTGGTCAGAGATGGGCAAAATTTCCATGCCGATGGGGCGCTCAGAAATCAGGGCATCCATGCGGGCTTTTACGGCTTCACCGGTTTTGACGACGTTGCCGCCAATCTTGTTTGAGATCCCAATGCCGACTGCAGCTCTGCCATCTCGAAAGAGTCGATTGCTCGCAGGTTCTACCTGCCCCCTCGAGACGGTGGCAATGTCCGACAGCCGGAATGAGGCCCCCGATTGCGGATTGGAAATCACCAGGTTCTTGATGTCTTCGATTGAGTCGACCGCGACTTCAGGACGTACCGTGAGGCGCCTTTCGCCAGCCAAAAGATCGCCCCCCGGAGTGACGAGGTTTTGACCTTCAAGAACCTGTCCAATCTGCGAGGGTGACAGGCCTAGTTCGGTCAGCCGTGCCGGGGCAAACTCCACATAGATCACCTCCTCCTGCACCCCATTCAAGACGACCTTTGACACCCCGTCCACGGTGACAAGCTCACGTTGGAGAGTCTTGGCATAGGCATGCAGGTCAGCCATGCTGTATCCGTCACCAACAATTGCAAAGTAGAGCGCGTAGACATCGCCAAAATCATCATAGACCTGGCTGCTCAGGGCATTGGGCGGGAGTTCAGATTGCACATCCAATACTTTGGAGCGCATCTGCGTGAAACGCAGGTTTAGCTCAGGATAGTCAGGTACGGATTGGATGGTGAACTCGACGGTGACGTTGCTTAGGCCCGGAGATGAAACGGATCTTACCTCTTTGATGCCCTGCAATTGCTGCAAGGCATTTTCGATCAGATCTGTCACCTCTTCGGCAACTTCTTCAGCACTGGCACCCGGATAGGGCGTGATAATCTGTGCCTGTCGGATGACAAATTCAGGGTCTTCAAACCGGGGCAGGCTGACATAGGCAAAATACCCAGCGACCAGGATTAAGAGAGAGGCAATCGCAGAGATCAGACGTTTCTCGATCGCAAAACGTGCAAAGTCCATGAGGTCAGTCTCCGATCTTGGTGATCGGTCGAATGGCCATACCATCTTGGAGCTGACCAATTCCGGCAGTGACAACAGTGTCCCCGGGAGCGACCCCAGTGGTAACACTGATCAGGTCGCCCATGGCTGCCCCTAATTCCACCTGACGCGGCGAAACCGAATTAGATATAGGATCAACGATCCAAACAAAGGGTGCGCCGTTTGCCTGCGCCACGACTGCGGTTAAGGGCAGCTGCAGCGCAGTCTGTCGGTCACGCTGGACTGTGATGACTACGTTTCCAACCATCCCCGGCAGGATGGCCACCCCTTGGGGGAGATCAACTGCGACCCGGCCACGATAGGTTTGTGTGGATACATCCGCTTGGACTGAGAATTCAACCAATTCAGCTTCAAAGATCCGGTCGGGCATTGCCCTAAAGACAACGGAGGCCTGAAGATCTTCTCGGTTGGCCAATTGGCTCACGTCTACGCCGGGCACGTCAAAGGCAAGATCCACAGTTGAGAGAGATTGTAGCAAGGCAATATCTTGGCCTGCCTGGATATTGCTGAAGTTCTCAATATGTCGGACAGCAACAATTCCGGAAAATGGGGCCCTGAGGGTGGCATCACTTAGGTTATCCCGTGCGGTTTGAATTTGCGTTTCCAACCCACGCAGAGCAGCCTGTGCTGCTTCAATGTCTTCGGACCGAGCGCCGGATTTTGCGATGGTCAGTTCTTCAATTTTGGCCTGTAGATCGGCTTCGGCCACGTCCAAATTGGCTTCATCCTGATCCAGCAGTGCCTGGGCCGCGACTCCGCGCTCGGCAAGGGTCCGGGTGCGCTCCACTTGGTCCAGAGCCAAATTGACCTTAGCCTGAGCGGCGGCAACGGAAGCTTCAAGGGCTATGACCTCTTCAGCGCGCGCGCCTGCACGCAACGCTTCGAGTTGCGCCATGGACTGGTCTCTTTGGCTCTCCAGTTGCGCAATCGCAGTTTCAAAATCTCGCGGGTCTAGACGGGCGACAACATCGCCCTCGCTGAGCTGTGTTGCGCCGCGAATCGGCAGGTCAATAACCTGTCCTGAAACCCGGAAGGAAAGCTCTACCTCTTGGGAGGGATAAACAATGGCTGAATAAACACGCTGCAGATCAACATCTGTTGCCTGAACCGTAAAAACCTTGGCCGGGCGCGCGGGGGCGGTGGGGGCTTGGGCAAAACTGGGTGAGCAGGTCATGGTTACGACGGCTAAGCCTAGTGCACTGATTACTAGCGGTTTCATCACGCCCCTCATAAAAGTTTACGCATCAGGGGAACAGTTGCACGTTTCTGTTTCGAGTTAAACAATCAGCACAGCGCTTGGGTTTGATTTATTCTTTCCATCGGGAATTGGTGAGCCTGAGCCTGAGCCTGAGCCTATTGCAGCGCAGCCTCTCGCGGTGATCAGGCTGGGCTCTGTCCAGTCCACCTATGGCAGCCTAAGCGGCACTCTGCCTGGGGGCACAGGGGCGGGGGACACCCGCCCTGAAATGGTATCCGCCCCCGCGCAAAGACACGAGGGCGTTTCCAACTGGCCTAGAAGAACCCCAGTTTGTTGGGGTTGTAGCTAACCAGCAAATTTTTGGTCTGTTGATAATGGTCCAACATCATCTTGTGATTTTCACGACCGATACCAGATTGCTTGTAGCCACCAAAGGCCGCGTGCGCCGGATAGGCGTGATAGTTGTTCACCCAAACCCGGCCTGCTTGGATGGCACGGCCCATGCGGTAGCAGGTGTTCATGTCTCGTGACCAGACCCCGGCTCCGAGGCCATACATGGTGTCATTTGCAATTGCCAAGGCTTCGGCTTCGTCCTTGAAGGTTGTGACGGATACAACCGGTCCAAAGATTTCTTCCTGGAAGACACGCATGCTGTTGTCCCCCTTGAAGATCGTCGGCTGGATGTAGTTGCCGCCGGCCAATTCACCACTGAACTCCGCTGCAGCACCCCCAATCAGTACTTCTGCGCCTTCCTCTCGGCCAATGGTGAAGTATGACAGAATTTTCTCTTGCTGGGCCGTGCTCGCCTGAGCGCCAACCATGGTCTCTGGATCGCGCGGATCGCCGTGTTTGATGGCTTTGACCCGCTCAATGACGCGCGCCATGAAGGCGTCATAGATGTCTTCTTGCACCAAAGCACGAGAGGGGCAGGTGCAGACTTCCCCCTGGTTGAAGGCAAAGAGCACAAAACCTTCGATGGCTTTGTCAAAGAATGCATCGTCTTCCCGCATGATGTCTGAGAAAAAGACGTTCGGGCTTTTACCGCCCAGTTCCAGCGTCACTGGGATCAGGTTCTCAGTTGCCGCCCTCATGATAGTACGACCCGTCGCGGTAGAGCCGGTGAAGGCAATTTTTGCGATCCGCTTGGACGTCGCCAGGGCCGCGCCGACCTCGGCACCATATCCATTTACAATGTTCAAGACACCCGCAGGCAGCAGATCATTCAGGATTTCCGCCAGAACCATGATAGCTGCGGGGGTCTGTTCGGCGGGTTTCATCACAATACAGTTGCCCGCAGCCAGGGCGGGCGCCAATTTCCAAGCGGCCATCAGGAGCGAGAAATTCCAGGGGATGATCTGGCCTACCACACCAAGGGGCTCGTGGTAGTGATAGGCGACAGTGTCGGCGTCGATCTCGCTCATCGAGCCTTCTTGTCCGCGCAGAACGCTGGAAAAATAGCGAAAATGATCGGCGGCAAGCGGAATGTCGGCAGCCATGGTTTCGCGAATGGGCTTGCCATTGTCCCAGGTCTCAGCTTGGGCGAGCAGTTCAAGGTTGGCGTCAATAGCGTCGGCGATTTTCAACAAGAGGTTGGCGCGTTCTGTCGCCGATGTCGTCCCCCAGGCGGCTTTTGCGCCGTGGGCTGCGTCCAGTGCCAAGGTCACATCGGCCTCGTCTGAACGGGGAATATCGTTGATCTTTTCGCCCGTGATGGGTGTGACATTCTCAAAATATCTGCCGTTCACTGGTGGAACGAATTTGCCGCCAATGTAGTTGCCATATTTTGTTTTGAACGGCGATGTGTAGGTGCCGGCGTCGGTATGTGCGAGATCTTTCATAGGTCTGTCCTCCAGTTTGCCCAAGTCCTCCACCTGGGCTGAGGCACAACCTGACAAGCGCCTTCGCGTCCGTCAGTAGGGCAAAACAGATTGTTTGGGACAAGTGTCTCATCTCTGAGACGGATTTGGTCAGAGATCGTCTAGGCCGAGCCGCTTCATCCGCCGATACAGCGTCGCGCGCGCCACCCCAAGCTGGCGCGCGGCCTGCGAGACGTTCCCATCTGCCCGTGCAAGGGCGCGTACGACAGCGGCCCGTTCGGCCCGTTGGAACCCTGTGGGGCCGTCTTCTTGGCCCAGAATGTCAGCTGCCGGACGGGCAGCCAGCGGTCCGGTGCCTGCCAACCCAAAAGCACGGCGCGCTTCACGGGTTGCGCCAACCACTAGGTCATGGTTGTCCACGGCCAATAGGCAGGCGGTCTCTGTATTATCACTTTCGGCGACGATGATCCGCGCGGTGCCAAAGGCCGCACGAAAGTTGGCTTCCTCAATCGCGCGGGCGGTCTGCGCGACCTGCGCACAAATCAGGCGATTGAAGGCTTCGGTTTGGTCTGCCCGTGCAGAGGACACATCAAGCGCCCCAACGATCTGACCGTTTTCGCCAAAAATCGGCGCGTCGATACAGCTCATACCGGTGTTGCGGGCGTGAAAGTGTTCATCCTGATGAATGATCACCCGGCGTCGCTCGGTTAGGCAGGTGCCGATCCCGTTGGTGCCCTCCCGTTCCTCGCTCCAATCCGCGCCAGCGCTCAGCCCCCACGTCTCAAAGGCGGCCTTATCCGCATCAGAGACCCGCTGATCGAGAACAACGCCCTTTGCATCTGTCAGCAAGACCGCGCAACCCGATTGGCCCACCAGCGAAAACAGTGCGTCCAATCGCGGCGCGGCGATTGTCATGAGTTTTTCACAGGCGTTCAATCGATCTTGCAGCGCCGATTGTTCGATTATTTCGGGCGCGCGCCGGTTATCGGGGTCCAGGCCGTGCTTTTGAACGGAGCGATGCCAGCTAGCCGCGATACGTGAGCGTGCAGCTGCGGAAGCGGAGCTTGTCGCTTCAAGTACGCGATCAGCATGTGGAGTCTTCGGTTCCATCGGCAGCCCGTTTCTCGTGAATAGGCCTGTATCTTAGGGGCCTCAGAGCAGCTGACAAGCCATTGTTTCCGAAGCCCAGGTTTCCACAGCTGGCCACGTCGTGGATCATTCGGGTCGGAATGGCGCGTTGCTTGGCAGTGCTACTGCAACCTTGCAGCAAAGATATTGCGGCTCTAGTGTGGCCCTATAGTTGTTTAATTATTTGCATTGTTGCCTGGAGTTGTTGTCAGTGAAAATTGATCAGAAGACCGCAAAGAAGGAATTAGTCACGGCCTTGGCAAAGGCGCGCAGCAAGCCTCTTAATTTTGCGTTCCTAGTCTCCAAGGATGGCCCTCTTTTGGCTACTGATCCACGCAAGACGCCAGCGGTCCTTTGGGCTGCAGTGCGCAAGAGCGGCGGCAGCGGCAAGGGGGGCGCAGGGGTTATGTCCTTTGAAAGCGGCAAGTTGCTTCTGAGGTGCGAAGAAGAACCCGCGGCGCTGCTTACAAAGAGCTTTAAGGCCTATTTGCTCGATCATGGGCAAACACAAAAGTTTGCCTTTGAGGGGCCTGGGGCAGGTGATGAAAGACCAGCCCCTGCGGAGGTGCGAACCAGTCCCGTGGAGGCAGGCGACACAAAAGCGAAACCTGAAAGCCAGCATGTGGAGCAGGCGCAAAAGCCTACAGATCTCGAAGTGGACAGGCCAGTGTCAGAGCCTGACGAAGCTGGGTCAGACACAATGGAGGAAGAGGAGCCGGTTTCAGGTATCGATATTGGAGAGCTGATCCGCAAAGCCCGCAAGAAACCTATGAATGCTGCATGGCTTATTGCCAAAGGCGGTATGGTCCTGCGGGCCCATCACCGGCTGCCAATCGACCTTATGCGAAGACAGGCCAAGGCAGATGGAGGCGGGCCCAAAGGCGCCTGGGGGGTTATCACCGTCTCCGGCAAGGTGATTTCCGTCATGTGTGCAGATCCGCCTCCACGGGCCTTCTCCAAAGCCGCACGCAGATGGCTGGCGGCGCAGGGGTTCATCATGAAAGTGATCGTTACCCTGCCAGACGGATCAACCGAAGAAAGTGACCCAGCTGAAGATGCTGTTGCCGCTTCGCCGAAAACAGCGGAAGCGCAGACCGCTCTTGAGGTGAAAGCGCTGACGCAGGCACTTCTCGCCAAGCGGGATTTGCTGACGAAGAAAGATGAAGCCACATATGGGCGGGCTCTGTCGGCGATTGTGGTTTTGGTGCGAAATGGAGAGTTGAAAAAGGCCCAGGCGGGACTGGCGCGTGTGAAGGCCATGCTTGACCAGAAACTGACACCTGAAGCACGGCTTGAAAAAATGCGCGGAGAGCTTGCGGCGGCGCGGGGCCAGATTTCGGATGACCTGACAGGAAAGTTGCAGGGTCTTCTTGATCGCGCTGCCAAGGCAGAGCCTGACCTAGCGCTCAAAATTCTGATGGCCGTTGATCAAAAATTGAATGCAACCAGCCCTGCGCCGAAGTCCTCCGCACCCGCACCCGCGGCCTCGCAGGTGGCACCGGCCTCGTTCAGTCCGCCCGAACCGCTGCCTGACCCTGTTGCTCCGATGGTGGAAGGCATCAGCGCGGAACGCAAAGGTGAGATGAAAAAGTGGCTTGAGACATACGGGGAATATGACAACTACTGGCAGGGCGGTGATGACGAGGGCGGCGAATACCTGTCGGCGGCCTTGTTGGGAGAAGATACCGCGCTGGGCGTTTTGAACGGCCAAGAAATGCTGCAGTTGTCGCTTATGGCAGCGGAGCTTTGGTGCAAAAAGGGCACCAGTGAGCATATCCAAGAAGCGGCAGAGGGGGTCAGGGATGATGCCCGCGCCAGCCGCGCACTTGCACTGGCCTTTGCGGCAAGGTCCGGTAATGACCAACGCTTCTTTGACACTGGCGGCTCCTATTATTCTGACCCTGACAGTTCGGCGGCCCAAAGCGACATGATGATGCGCGCGCTTGACCTGGATGCCGGCGCGGTGCTTGAGGCGTTCCAGGGTGCTGAGGTGGCTCTTGCCCTGCGCGCATCCGGTTTTTTACCTGAGGCCGACAAGAAAACGCTCGATGAGGATCTGCACCCTTTACCCTTTGATTTGAAAAAGCGCACGGGCCTGGTCGAGGCGCTGGCTAAGGGGGTACTGGGCGAGGAAGAAACGGATCTTGTCGGCACCACCTTCTT
The DNA here is from genome assembly GCA_913054455.1 of uncultured Roseobacter sp. Taxonomy (GTDB): domain Bacteria; phylum Pseudomonadota; class Alphaproteobacteria; order Rhodobacterales; family Rhodobacteraceae; genus Pseudophaeobacter. The sequence goes on along the minus strand of CAJXIL010000003.1, from coordinate 10,048 downwards.
CATGGCCGCTACACCCGATGATTTGGAAGATCCTGAATACCGCGCCGCCATGTCACGCCTACTTGGGAATGTTGCAGGGGGCGACAAGGCTGTCGAAGCCTCCGCGCGGCTTGAGAAGGTGATGGCGGTCTCTGGTGCGCGGGAAATGCTCTTTGCCAAATCCGTTGCCCCAGAGATGCGAAACTGGGCCTTGGCGCAGATCGCCAACAACCCTGATTTTGATGCCGAGGCGCTGGCGCAGGGCTGGGAAAGTGAGATCGTCGCGCAGGCGATGGCTGGCCCCGTGATTCAGAAGTATGCGGGGCGGGGGGTTACCCCCCATGAGCTGCCAACTTCTGGTGAAGCGGGAGTCCTGCGCAACTCAATTGGCCAAACGCTGGGGCTGCCGCTCTCCGTTCTCGGGGAGGAAACCGCCGAACAGGCTGCTGCCCGGCAAGACGCCGGGATGAGCCACGATTACTACAAAGATAATAAACGGATCGACAAGATCGCAGCGCTGATTGCCCAGGAGGGCGGGGATCCGGCCAAAATGACCGTGATCCCTGTGGTCGTCACCAATCCCGAAGTCGGCGTCATCAATGTGAACGTTTTCCGCCTTGATCAGGGTAAGGCCCCGGATGGAAACCCGAAATCCGCGCGGTTCGTGGATGATTTTGGGTTTCGCTATGATGACTTTGAACACTGGCGTAGCGACAATCAGTTGCCCCCTGGAAAGATGACCTATCCCGCGTGCAAAGCAAACGGCCAGGCCGTGGATCTGGATCTTGCAGGCGAGATGGTAACCGAAAACACCCCCGTCAAAGTCGATACCATTCTGGAATGGATCGGTGTCGTGGGAGATGTTGCCGCTATGATCGTTGGGGTCGGTGTGGGGGTCGCAGCCATTGTTGGCAGCGGTGGCTTGGCCACGCCCCTCGTTGTCGCAGGGGGCGGTGCTGCACTTTGGCAGGTGGGGCGTGCGGGGGACCGGCTCTACGATGACAGCCAGCGTGGCGTTGATATCACCGATGTGACAAATGCCGAGAACCGTAGCAATTGGCTCGAGGTTGGGGCAGGGGCGCTGTCCATTGGGGCCTTGGGGGCTGCGGCACGGACGGCAAATATGGCCACAAAGAGCATGCAAATTACCCAGGGAACTGCCCGCGTAACCAAGGGTCTGCAGGTGGCATCTGGCACCGTAGATGCGGTCGCGATGGGTGATCAGGCTCATATGATGGCTGACCAATGGGACCAGATGACGGAAACCCAAAAGGCTATGGGGCTTCTCAATATCGGTTTCTGGGGCGGCATGGGCCTGGCTGGCAGGAAAGCGGGAGGGGGCTTTTCCGCTGATGACACCAGCTTCACCAAGCTGGCGAACCAGGCAGAGTTTGGGACGCCCTATGTGGTGACAACGCACCCTGATCTGTCGCCAGGTCAGATCCGTGTCGCCTATGACGCCCCCAAGGTGGGGGATGCGCCAACAAATATCAGAATAGAAACCGGTGGCGGTAAAATTGACAAGGATCTCCTTGGTCTGCACGCCAACGTAGGTCGCCAGATCGAAAATTCTGGTGGCCTGTCGCAAAAGCTTAAGTCGATGCTTGCCGATCAGCCAGACCCGCCGGTTGGCTCAAAGGGTTGGGAAGCCAAAGCCGAAATCGACAAGATCGCTGCGGAAACAGAGCTGCTGCGCCTGCGGAGCGAACAGGGGGATTTGAGCCAGCGGGAACTGGACGCCATTGCCTTTCGTCAGCGGGAATTAGAGGATGCGACTGAATATCATTTCCTGCAACTCAAGAACTTTGATGGGCAGGGGGTCGGATGGATTTCGGCTCCCAGTCAAGGTAGCGAACAAGCGGCCAAGCTGGGGTGGCCCGTCGGCGACGATCTTCCAGAGGGGCACCATTGGTTTGCAACGCAGGAGCAGGTTCCGGTGCTCAGACGGGCAGACACCAGTATCACGCGCATGCGGTATGATCCAAACCACCCACCGGAGGGGCCGAAATTTGTGCCCGACGATCGCCCGGTTGTCGACATTGATGCCATGATACTGGAAGCTCAGGTCAGATATGGGGACCAGTCTGTTGTCGCCGACACAGAGCTGACGTCGACAGATGCCTTCAGTTCCATCCAGACGTTGCGGGGAAGCCGAAGAGTTACCGATAGCCGCGGGGGAGATGGCACCGTTTCCATTACCACTGTCAAGGTTGGCGACAGCGAGGAAGTGGTCATCGGGGTGAACTCTACTAACTTCTCAGAGGCCGACCATGCGCTGGTCAAGCATTGGGAAGAGCGGATGGAGGTGCCTAAGGGCAAAAAGGGTACCTTTGAGCGGCAGGCCATGTATCATGCTGAGGCCCATACGCTGATGCAAATCTACACCAAAACGGGAGGAAACATGCCGCCGGTTTTGACGATCTACGTTGACCGGGTCGCGTGCAGCTCTTGTCAGGCGGTGCTTCCGGACCTTGTCAAAGATATGGGGATTGATACTCTCAAGATAGTGCTGCCTGACAGACGTCAGGCTGTTGTCACCAAGGATGGATTTTTCGGAGATTGGCAGTGATGAGCGACGGACGCTATGTGTTGAATTTTCTTGGGCAGAAAACGCGGACGCTCCCTGATCCCGATGCCTTTCGTGGGTATTTTACGGATTACACTCCGGAAAAATGGAGAGCAGGTGTCGCGGGTGGTTCGTTTAAGTACATCGACGCCAATGACAAACATTTTGATCTGATAGTTGCCCATAGTCCTGCACATGGGATCAGCCTGATGTACAACGCCGGGAAAGGGCGGGACCGGATGACCTTTGTGTCCGTCTCAGACGCAGCGGCAATGGCGGAGATTGTCGATGTCGGCGTAGATGAATTCTATCCCGTAGGCACCTTTGTTGCCCCTAGTCAGGCCTGGGCGGTGGTGGAGGCGTTTTTGACAGATCCTACAGTGACCCCTGGCGAACCCTTAATGGTTGATATCGAAGAGACAGACTGGCCCGAGATGTTTTGATACACCCGGTCAGAAGCAGCCCGGCGGGCCCGAAAGTTGTGCCAGAAGGGCGGTGGTGGGCATTGCCGGAAAGGTACCTGCCCTAGGTTGCGCTGTTCGGCCCAAATCGCTGTCGGAGCGGGCTGTCTGGTTAGGCAGCCGCAGTGGAATTTTTACCCAGAGTGACCTGATTGCGGCCAGCATCCTTCGCGTCATACAGCGCACGGTCCGCGAGGGAGATCAGCTCGGTGACATTGCTGGCACCTCTGTCTTGGCCGCGCTTTTCACCCATCTCGGCCCAGTCCGTCAGGTCTTCTTTGCGGGTGAGATCGCGACCGATCACAGCTCCGATACTGATGGTCACTTCAATTGGCTGGGCGATGCCGGGTACAGTAAACGGCTTGCTGTTGATGGCGTTGCAAAGCTCCACGGCGGCGATGCCAGCGCTGATTTCATCTGCGCCAGGCAACACCATCATGAATTCTTCGCCGCCAACGCGCGCCACCAGGTCGACAGGCCGCATCTGGGCTTGCAACCGGCGGGCGGCTTCGATCAGCACGGCGTCACCTGCTGGATGGCCATATTGGTCGTTGATCTGCTTAAAGTGATCCAAGTCTGCCAGCATCAGGGCAAAGCTGTCCCCACTTTCGGCGGCGCGTTTGGCGGTGCGGTCCAGGAAGGGTTTGGCATAGCGGCGATTGTACAACCCGGTCATCGGATCCTGTACGGCAGCGCGCAGACCGTTGCGGACGCTGTCACGCAGCCTGTCATTGCGGGATTTATACTGCAGCTGAGTGGTCAGGCGCAGGGCCAGCTCATCGACGTCAAATCCTGCTTGCAACACATCATGGGCACCGCGGTCTAGGGCCTCGGCGGCGATCATGGGATCAGCTGGATTGGGCACCGCGATCACCACCGACTGACGGGTGGCCGCACGGGCCCGCAGATCCGCAAGCAAGCGCAGGCCGGGGCCTGCGGATATTTCGTTCAGCTCTATGATAAAGACATCAGCCACCGGCGCGCTCATCATCAGTTTTATATCGTCCAGATCATGGCAGTGCAGCTCGTAGGGGACATGGTCACCCAGCCGCTTGGCCCAGGCCTGGGCGGTTTGAGTATCCAGGGCAACCAGGGCAACGCTGGCGCCGCGGCATTCCTCATGGCCGGCCCGATCAGAAAGCGGCAGGACAAAGCCATGGGAGGCGTCGCGCTGCATATGCAGCTCTTCATTGGCGCTACGAGAGCGCAGCAGGCTGCGAATACGGGCCTGCAGGATAACATCATCCACCGGCTGTGGCAGCACATCATCAATCCCTGCTGACAGGGCGTGCAGGCGACGCTCTGGGGCATTAGACTGGGTGATGGCAATGACAGGAATATCAGCGAGCATTTCATCCTGGCGCAGGGCGTTCTTTACGTCTGCCGCAGTGCCATCGGGCAGGCTCATGGCGGTGAGCACCAGATCAGGACGGCAATAGCGTGCAGCCTCCAGAACATCGGCAACGCAATCCGCCTGTTCCACGCCGTAACAGGCCCCCGCCAGCTGAACCTTCAGCATGATGCGGTTGGTGGAGATACCATCTATGACCAGGATCGTTCCTTGCACGCAAATCGCCTTTCAAACCTTTTGCTCGCTACACTGGAAGTTTCCGTCAGACTGGTTAATAAACTGTTTCGGGTTTTTACTAATTTGTCCGCAACATGTCAGGAATAGGTCCGCTATGCAGGTTTCCGCCGATCAGGCCGAGGTGATTGCCCTTAAGGCGCTTGCCTGGGTTATGACAAATGATGAGTTGTTACCGGTGTTTATGGGGGCCACAGGCGTGGCGGAGGGGGATTTACGCGAAAACGCTGCTGATCCAGCCTTTTTGGCCTCTTTGCTCGATTTCTTAACGATGGACGATGCCTGGGTGGTGCAATTTTGCGATCAGGCAGGCCTCGCCTATGAGATGCCGATGCTGGCGCGGATGGCGCTGCCAGGCGGCGCGCAGGTGCATTGGACTTAGGTGAGGTCGGCGCAAGAAAGCCCTTGCGCCACGGTATTTTGCCGATACGGTTCGCGCCAGACGGTCAGGCCAAGGACACACCATGCCGGTAGATGCATTTCTCTTCGACAAAGACGGAACTCTGTTCGATTTTTCCGAGACTTGGAACACTTGGGCGGCGGATATGCTGGCACATCTTAGCCAGGGCGATCAGGCGCGGGTGCAGGCCATGGCCGATGTGATCAGTTTTGATCTGGCCCAGCAGGCCTTTCGCGCGGACAGCATGGTCATTGCCGGCACCAATGGTGAGGTGGCCGCTATCCTGGCCCCCTTCGTGCCGCAAATGAAAGAGACTGAGCTGGAGCGGTTCTTGGCCAAAAGCGCAGCCACCGCGGCGCTGAGCGAGGCGGTGCCGCTGGCAGAGTTTCTCGATGGGCTGCTGGCGCGGGGCAAGGTGCTGGGGGTGATGACCAATGATTCGGAAATCTCTGCCATCAGCCAGCTCGAACGCGCGGGCGTGCTGGACCGGTTTGCCTTTGTGGCCGGGTTTGACAGTGGTCATGGCGCCAAGCCGGATGCGGATCCTTTGTTGGCCTTTTGCGCAGCTACCGGTGTTGCGCCTGAGCATACCGCCATGGTGGGTGACAGTCTGCATGACCTCGTCGCAGGTGCGGCCGCGGGTATGACCCGAATTGGGGTGCTGACCGGCATGGCTGAACACAGCGATCTGGCCCCGCATGCGGATGTGGTGCTGCCGCATATCGGTCATATTCCGGATTGGCTGGATCGCTAAGCCCGCGCCGCTATACTGCTTCCAATCTGACCTCCTAAGCCCTGATCGCAGGATGTGATGGCCGTTGCCATTTACAAGTCTGCAAAATCTGTGTGGAACTGGGCACATATGTACAGAAAAGAGCATCATGGCCAAATTGAAGTGAGAAAACGACAGGATATGTCGTGAACTGGCAGTCGTGATTGCGCTGGATTGGGCCTGTTGGAGCCATTGACGGGGCAGGCCCGGCGGTGCGGACTGTGGTCGGAGCGCCTGCTCAGACCCACCAAGGAGAGGCTCATGGCACGAGACAAAGGCAGACGAGGTGGCGGGCGTGCAGGCGCGGCCGCACGGCGCGGAGCAGCGGCCCTGCAGCAGATGCCCTGGAGCATACCGCAAAATATTGACCGCCCCATTGAACCGCTGACGGAGGAGGGCGTTGCGGCCATTCACGGTGGCGCCATGCGGATCCTAGAAGAGATCGGCATTGTTTTTCTCAATCCGGAGGCATTGGAATTGCTGAGCCAGGCCGGGTGCCGCGTCGAAGGTGATCTGGTGCGGATGGACCGGGACTTTGTCATGGAGATGGTCGCCAAGGCGCCGGATCAGTTTACCATCACTCCACGCAATCCAGATCGCACTCTTCCGATCGGCGGCAACAACTTGCTCTTTGGAAATGTCTCTTCGCCGCCCAACTACTGGGATCTGGATCTGGGCAAAAAGGTTGCTGGAAATCGTGAACAATGCCGCAATTTGCTGAAGTTGACTCAGTATTTCAACTGCATCCATTTTGCCGGTGGCTACCCGGTGGAGCCAGTGGATATCCACGCCTCGGTGCGTCACCTGGATGTGCTGTATGACAAGCTGACGCTGACGGATAAGGCAATGCATGCCTACTCTCTGGGCAAGGAGAGGGTTGAAGATGTGATGGAAATGGTGCGCATCGCCGGGGGGCTCACTGAGGAAGAATTCCAAGCTACGCCGCGAATGTATACCAATATCAATTCCACCTCGCCGCTAAAGCATGACTACCCGATGATAGATGGCTGCCTGCGGCTGGTGCGCCGGGGGCAGGCGGTGGTCGTGACGCCCTTTACCCTGGCGGGGGCGATGGCCCCGGTCACCATGGCGGGCGCAGTGGCGCAAAGCCTTGCAGAGGCGCTCTGTGCCATTGCTTTGTTTCAGTATGTGCGCGCTGGCACCCCCTGTGCCATTGGCACCTTTACCTCAAATGTAGATATGAAATCCGGCGCCCCGGCCTTTGGAACGCCTGAGTACATGCGCGCCACGCAGATGACTGGGCAGATGGCGCGCTATTATGGTCTGCCGATGCGCTCTTCGGGGGTTTGCGCGGCCAATGTGCCAGATGGCCAGGCCATGTGGGAGACCTCAAATTCGCTCTGGGCGGCAGTCCAATCGGGAACCAATATGGTGTACCATGCGGCTGGGTGGCTGGAAGGCGGGCTGATCGCCAGCCCAGAGAAGTTCATCATGGACTGCGAGATCTTGCAGCAAATACAGCGCTATATGCAGCCAGATATCTGCGCCACCGGGCCAGAGGATATCGCTTTTGATGCGGTGCGTGAGGTCGGCAATGAAGGACATTTCTTTGGCATCCAGCACACGCAGGATAGGTATGCGACGGCCTTTTACCAGCCCTATCTGAGCGATTGGCGCAATTATGAGGCCTGGGAGGCTGCGGGTGCGGTTTGGACACCGGAACGTGCCAATAAGATCTACAAGGACATCTTGCAGGACTTCACGCCGCCTCCGATGGAAGAGGCGATTCAAGAAGAGCTGAAGGCGTTTGTCGCGCGTCGAAAAGCTGAGGGCGGCGCACCAACTGACTTCTAAATGGTCCAAGATGCTCATTTGGTAGAGCCGGATTCTGCAGATGGGGGAAAATCAAGGCCATATTCGGAGCTTTTAGCAGAGTTTTTTTGAAACCCTAGGAGGGGGCAGTCAGACGCTTACACGCGTCTTTCTGTTGGTGTCGCAAGACTATTTCACAAATAGAAGTAATGGGTTATGAGATGTAGCCTTGGGGTGGCGTGGGGCGCGCATCCCTTTTCTCATTTTCTCCAGTGGGATTTCTTGCCACAGTTGAAGCGTTGATCCGTAGTTTTTCTTCCCCGGTCTCTTAGAAAACGCTATGTCCGCTTCCGGTGGAGGTGCCTTGAATCGGTTGAGGAGCCAAGAGAGGGCTCACGGCACCTTAGGGGGGAAACCTGCAGTTTTTGCGGGAAGCATCGTTTAAGGAGTGGTTGGAAAATGCTACTCTTATGAAATCAGATTGCGAGGACGTTTCAGGACAGGGATCTGGACTGAAATTCTGTCAAACTTTAATTGTTCGGCGTATCTTAACGAACCGGCGCCAAGTATGGGCAAAGAGTAACAAGGGGCCAATTTATGCATGGTCTGATCAATAGAGCAATTCAAGCATTCGTCGTCAGTACCTACGGGGAAGAACGGTGGAACGACATTATGAATAATGCGGATCTTGGCTTTGCTCAGTTCGAGGCCATGTTGATCTATACGGATGAGCAATCCAACAAAATGCTCTCCGCTATGGAACGGTCACTGGAGCGTCCGCTGCCTGAAATCCTGGAGGATACAGGTACGTTTTTGGTGTCCAACCCCCAGGTTGAGGCGCTGCGGCGCCTATTGCGCTTTGGTGGCGTCAACTACGTAGAATTTTTGCATTCCTTGGATGATTTGCCCGACCGTGCACGCTTGGCAGTAGCTGATTTACATTTGCCCGCTTTGGAGCTTGTTGAGAACTCTCCGGGTCAGTTCGATCTGATATGCCAGCCAGGGCTGCCCGGCTTTGCCCATGTCATGATGGGTGTTTTGCGCGCGATGGCAGACGACTATGGAGATCTGGTTATTCTTGACCACCGCGGCACGCAGGACGGTGCTGAGGTGATTTCAGTGACATTGGTCGAGACCGATTTTGCCGAGGGTCGTACTTTTGATTTGGGAGCTCACGCCCTATGATGACCGCGGATGAAATGACGAGTGTCATTGCCCAAATCTGCCCGATGTATCTTGTCGTCGACTCTGCCGGGCGCTTTCGCTTTGCAGGGCCAACGTTACAAAAACTCCGCCCTGACATGACGTGGAAGCGGAAGAATTTCTTTGATGTTTTTGACCTGCAGCGGCCACGCTGGGTCACTTCCATGGACGACCTGCTAAAGACCGCAGGGGCTAAGCTGCATTTGCAATTCCGTGAGTCGCCCCAGACCAGCCTAAAAGGCGTCTTGGTTCCGTTGCCAGACGGCAAGGGCGCGCTGATCAACTTGTCCTTTGGTATTTCAGTGCTTGAGGCCGTACGCGACTATGACCTGACCAGCGCTGACTTTTCACCCACGGACCTGACCATCGAGATGCTGTACTTGGTTGAGGCCAAATCGGCTGCAATGGAGGCCTCACGGCAGCTAAATCTCCGTCTACAAGGGGCTAAGATTGCCGCAGAAGAGCAAGCCTTTACTGATACGCTGACAGGCCTCAAGAATCGCCGTGCCATGGATCACATCCTAGAACGCCTGATTGGCTCTGGTACGGATTTTGCCCTGATGCATGTTGACCTTGATTTCTTCAAAGAGGTCAATGACACCCTTGGACATGCGGCAGGGGACGCAGTCTTGCAAAGTGTTGCCAGGGTTATGGTTGACTGTACCCGGCACAGCGACACTGTGGCCCGTGTCGGTGGCGATGAATTTGTGATCATTTTTGAAGGCGTTAACGAGCCAAAGGTTTTAGAGGCGTTGTCGAAACGTTTGATTAGCAATTTGGAAGAACCAGTGCCCTACGGTGGCCAGATGTGCAAAATCTCCGCAAGTGCCGGGACAACCCTATCGGTCTGGAATACGCCTCCCGTATCGGCGGCAGTGATGCTTCATCAAGCGGATCTCGCGCTCTATGCGGCTAAGCGGGCAGGACGCTCGCAGCATCTGTTCTTTGAACAGGGCATGCAAAAAGACGAACCACAAACTGCGACACAGGGCATATCCTAGAGGCTAGTTTAGTGGCAGGGTGGCCTGAACAGCGGGACCTGCGACAGGAGTGGTGGTTGGTTTACCTATGCGCGCGGCTTTTCCGAGCTCAGTAGGAGGGCGTTGCAGGGAACGCAGGGCGCCCCTTTTTTCCTCTTACAACCTGGCGGCAACCGATCCTTGCAGCCAGCTTTCATACCAGCCCCCACCGCAACATAGCCGGACCGGTCACAACACTGTGACTGGGTATATCTATCTTTTGGGATATGAGGAGAAGTGGCAGCCCGTAGGGGAGTCGAACCCCTCTTTTCAGGTTGAAAACCTGACGT
>CAJXIL010000002.1 GCA_913054455.1 uncultured Roseobacter sp. | reverse complement strand
ACGTCGCCTTTGTCGATTTGCGCAGCGCCAGCAACAATTGCTTTCTCTGCCGCATCCACCGCGCCGAGTGAGCCACATATTGTCGATGAAACCCGCGCAGCTCTGTGCTGCGTGGGGATCTTCATGAGGCTGCGCATCGCTCGATCACGCCGCCACTGGCCGGCGTTTTGTCAGCCCCAGCTGCTCGCGCACCTCTGCCGGTCCCATCAGCTTGCCGCCCATGTTCTCGATAATGGTGCCCGCACGTTCCACCAGCTGGTAGTTCTCAGCCAGCACGCCCTTATCGAGCCAGAGATTGTCCTCGAGCCCAACACGCACATTGCCACCCGCCAGCACAGAAGCCGCCACATAGGCCATCTGATCCCGCCCCAGCGAGAAGGCCGACCAGTTCCAGCTCTCAGGTATATTGTTGACCATAGCCATGAACGTATTCAGATCATTGGGCGCGCCCCATGGCACCCCCATACAAAGCTGCACCAGCGCAGGGCTTTGCAGGATGCCCTCTTTCTCCAGCTCTTTGGCAAACCAAAGATGGCCGGTGTCAAAGGCCTCGATCTCGGGCTTTACGCCCAGATCCGCCATCATCTGCCCCATGGCCCGCAACATGCCGGGCGTGTTGGTCATTACGTAGTCTGCCTCGGCAAAGTTCATGGTACCGCAGTCCAGGGTGCAGATCTCTGGCAGGCATTCGGCGATATGGGCCATCCGCGCAGTGGCGCCGATCATATCGGTTCCGGCCTCGTTCACTGGCAGCGGGTTTTCAACATCGCCAAAGACCATATCCCCCCCCATGCCGGCCGTAAGGTTCAGCACCACATCGGTGTCGCTGTCCCGAATACGGTCTGTCACTTCGCGGTAAAGCGCCAGATCGCGGCTCGGCGCGCCGGTCTCGGGGTCGCGCACATGGCAGTGCACCACGGCTGCGCCAGCCTTGGCCGCAGCGATCGCGCTTTCGGCGATTTGCTGGGGCGACCGCGGCACATGTGGGCTGCGATCCTGCGTCCCACCCGACCCGGTCACGGCGCAGGTGATAAAGACGTTTTTGTTCATATTCAGAGGCATTTTGGTTTTCCCCGCAATGTACAGGGTTGTGCCTAGAGTTATCCCCAAGCTCTTCCCCAGATTCCTATTTGCTTCACCCCCCAGTCTGCCTCAGCCTTGGCATAGACAGTTTACACTAAGCGAATCGAAGTTGATGAAATCCGCAAAAAACATCCTGCAACCCGAACATCGCCCGCTGAAAACAGCGGTGCTGGTGCTTGATGAGTGCAACACACTCTCCTTTGCGGCCGCCGTCGATCCGATGCGCGCCGCCAACCGGCTGGCCGGGCGCTGCGTCTTTGACTGGGACTATGTCAGCGCCACCGAAGAGGCCCCCATGCTCACCAGTGGCCTCACAGTGCCAGGGTTTCCACTGGCCCGGCTGGAAGACTGCGAGCTGTTGATTGTCGTAGCCGGCTTCCAACTGGCCCAGCAAGCCACCCCCAGCCTGCTGGCCGGCCTGCGCCGCATTGCAGCGCAAGGCACGACCATTGCCGGCATTGATGGCGGACCCTGGCTGATGGCCGAGGCCGGTCTGCTGCAGGGCCATCCCGCCACCACCCATTGGGAGGATCTGGAGAATTTTGCCACGCGCTTCCCCGAGGTGGACTGCCGCAATGATCGCTTCACCGTTTCGGACGAACGCCTGACCTCCGGCGGTGCCACCCCGGCGATTGAAATGATGCTGCACATCATAAGCACCCGCCATGGCGCCGGCTTTGCCGCCCGCGTGGCCGGCTTGTTCCTCTATGATGGCCCCGCAGTTCCGACCCGCCCGCAAAGCCGCCTGGGCGGACACAAACACAACGCCCTCACCGCCAAGGCCAATGCTTTGATGGAATCCGCGCTGGATGAGCCCCTGACCCTGACCACTATTGCAGAGCGCCTGGGCACCAGCCCGCGCAGCCTGCAACAGCAGTTTCGCCTGCGCCTCAATACCACGCCACAGGACCATTATCTGCATCTGCGGCTGGCAGAGGCCCGCCGTCTGGTCAGCGACACCGATCTGTCCCTGATGGAGGTGGCTTTGGCCACCGGCTTTACCTCGCCCTCTAGCTTTGCCCGCGCCTTCCGTGTGGCCCATGGCACCTCGGCTCGGGAGCTGCGCCAAATGCGCAATACACCTGAGAAGGCCAGTTTTGGCAGTTCCGGCCAGTCCCGCCCGGAATCCCCCCGCCCCACCACTCATTGACTGACTTTTTGGCCCCACAGGCTCCGGGTCAAGGGCCGCTCGTCGGCCCTGCGCAGCAGGGTTCACCCTTGAGGCGGAGCCTGTGGAAATAGGCTTGTTCTGGCCTCTCAGGGGCAAACCTGCTCCTGAGAGGTATCTCAGCAATTTTACTGCCTGTTTACGCCGCGCGAAGCGCGGCGCCGGGCCCAACTGCAAAGAGGCATTTTATGCCTCCGGCGCAGGCGGGAGAGCTCTCTTACCGTGTTAGTAGGGCATTGGATGGGCACGGTGGGCCTGGTTGATTTCTTTCAGCACCTCCGCCGACAGCTCCAGCGACACCGATTTGAGCGCATGCTCCAGCTGTTCTTGCGTTGTGGCACCAAAGATGGCGCTGGCCATAAAGGGCCGTGTACGGCACCAGGCCAGAGCCATATGTACCGGATCCAGCCCATGCTGCGCGGCGATCTCCAGGTAGGCCCCAACCGCATGATAAACCCGCGGCGAATGCCGCCCACCCAGCTCTGGAACGATGGATTTCCGCGAGCCATTTGGCACCGCGCCATCCTGGTATTTCCCCGTCAACAACCCGGTTCCCAGCGGTGAGAAGGCCAAAAGCCCCACACCTTCATTGACGCTCAGCTCGGCTAGGTCAGTGTCATACATCCGGCAGATCAGTGAATACTCATTCTGGATAGAGGCCACCCTTGGCCCCAGCCCGTCTTCGGCCAGTCGCAGCCATTGCGCCGTCCCCCAGGCACTTTCATTGCTCAGGCCAAAGGCGCGAATATTGCCCTTGTCCACTTGTCCCTGCAGCGCTTCCAGACAGTCGCGCATATTGTCAAGGGTCTCTTCCCGGTTCTGGGTCGAGGGATCATAATCCCAATTCTTGCGGAACATATAGCTGCCACGATTGGGCCAATGGAACTGGTAGAGATCGATATAGTCCGTCTGCAACCGTTTCAGTGAACCTTCCACTGTCTCAGCAATTGTCTTGGAAGAGATCGGCGCCCCATTGCGCACCGCTGCCATTCCCTCGCCAGAGTGTTTGGTCGCCAGAATGTAATCGCCCCGACGTCCCGTCTTTTTGTGCCAGGATCCCAGGATTTCTTCGCTGCGCCCTGTGGTTTCAGCCCGTACCGGGTTCACCGGGTACATTTCAGCGGTGTCGATGAAATTCACCCCCGCCGCCAGCGCATAGTCGATCTGGGCATGGGCTTCCACTTCCGGCGTCTGAGTGCCAAAGGTCATAGTCCCAAGACAGAGCTCCGACACCTGCATCCCTGTGCGTCCCAAGGGGTTCATCTTCATCGCACGTTCCTTTACTTCTCAACTGGCAACAGAGCGGTGGTCCCCCTGCATTCCGCCTGCGACCTTAGCGTCCCGTGATCTGGGTGCAAGGATCAGAGTTCGAAATCTGGCAGCACCTTCTCCACTGGCCTCTCTTGTGCTCCCCCTCAGAATGCGAGAGCTTACCCTCCAAAAGGCTTTACAACAGCAAGACGAGGGAGTGCTCCTTATGGCGCAGAACATCACCAAGGGCGTTAAAGCCCTATTGGCCGAAGCCAATGAGACCATCGCCACGATGTCCATCAACGAGGCCAAGGAATGCGCTCAGGATTCCAACTACGTTTTTGTGGATCTGCGTGATATCCGCGAGTTGCAGCGCACAGGGCTGATCCCAGGCGCCTTTTCCTGTCCCCGTGGCATGCTAGAATTCTGGATTGACCCCGACAGCCCCTATCACAAGCCCGTCTTCAATCAGGACAAAACCTATGTGTTTTACTGTGCCAGCGCCTGGCGCTCAGCTTTGAGTGCAAAGATCGCTATGGAGATGGGCCTGGCGCCGGTGATGCATCTTGAGGGAGGCTTTACTGCTTGGGAAAAGGCTGGCGGAGCCATCGCGCCACGCACCAGCTGAATATTGGCCTGGCGTCGCTCCCCCGCCCCCTGCTGCAAGAGGCGCGCAAAACAAAAAGATCATTCCCCTCCTAGTGTGGATGACAGTATCGGCCTAAGCTTCTGCAGGGCCGCGCGATCTGCGCAGCCAGGTACAGCAAAGGCGCAACCATGCTTTCACGACGCCAAACGCTTTTGGGCTTGATCAGCCTTGTCGGGAACACAGGACTGGCCACGGCAGCAAGCCCGAACCAAAGCCCCGGTTACGTGTTGGATCTCGCATCCACTGAGGTAAAGTTCGGATTTCAGCTCAATGGGTTTTGGCAAAACGGCACGATGCCAATTCTTCGCTCGCAAATCGCGCTCAACCCAAAGCGGCTCGCCGCCACCCGCGTTTCTGTTTCTCTGGATGCCAGCGCTGCCAAAACCGGGTTGATCTTTGCCACCCAGGCTATGACCAGCCCAGAGGTTCTCAATGTTGAAAAGTTTCCCACCATCAGTTTTGCCACCCAGCGCGTTCTCTTGAGCGACGATGGGCGCCTGTCCAATGGCGCCGAGGTGATAGGCGATCTCACCCTGCGTGGTGTCACCCGCCCCCTCTCGCTGAGCGTTGACCTCTTTCGTCGTCCAGGCAGCACCGTTGATGATCTCAGCCGTCTGGATTTCTCTCTGCGCGGCAGCCTCAGCCGTGGCGCCTTTGGCGCGTCAGGCTATCCCCGGCTGGTCAGTGACACAGTGCGCCTGGACATCCGCGCCAGCCTCCAACAGGTGATATAAATCCCCAACAACAGGCTGGATGCGACATTTGCGTCGAAAAACCTCTTGCTCCCCCTAGGCTGAGCGCATTGAGTGCCGTTATGCGTATGATCTTGTCCTTTGCCGCTCTGTTCCTCTCCGTCGTGCTCTTGCAGTTTGCAACGGGAGGGGTTGGACCGCTGGATGCCCTGTCCGGATTTACCCTAGGTTTTGACAAGGAACAGATCGGTCTGTTGGGATCGGCGCATTTTTTGGGATTTTTTATCGGCTGCTGGTGGGCGCCGCGCCTGCTGGGAACCATTGGCCATTCGCGCACCTTTGCCGTCTGCACCGCCCTGGGAGCCATGGGCTTGCTTGGCCACACGCTGACGGAGGATCCCTATGCCTGGGCCGCAATGCGGATTGCATCAGGGGTCTGCGTGGCCGGAGCCTACACGGTGATCGAAGCCTGGCTTAATGCCAAGGTCACCAATGAGACCCGTGGCCGGGCCATGGGCACCTATAGACTGGTGGATATGGGCGGATCGCTGGGCGCGCAGCTGTTTATCGCAGTGCTGCCACCAGCCTATTATGTCTCTTACAATCTTTTGGCGCTGCTGTGTTGTGCAGCATTGCTGCCGCTCACTCTCACCCGCGCCAGCCAGCCCGAGACCCCCGGCGCACCACGGTTGCGACCCATGCTGGCCTGGCGCTGCTCCCCTTTGGCAGTTGCCGGGGTGATTGTCGCCGCGCTCAGCTCGGCCTCATTCCGTATGGTCGGGCCGATCTACGGCCAGGAAGTCGGGTTGGAGATCGACCAGATTGCCTTTTTCCTGGCGTCATTTGTTTTGGGTGGCGCGCTGGCGCAATATCCGATGGGCTGGCTCGCGGACAAATATGACCGGCGCTGGGTGCTGATCTGGCTGTCAGCGGCTGCTGTGGTCAGCTGTCTCATTACCATGATGGCAAGCCAATCCGGCACGCTTGGCGTCATGTTGGCCGCCGGGTTCTTCGGCCTCACCACCTTTCCGATTTTCTCGCTCTCCTCTGCCCATGCCAATGACTTTGCCAGCTCCGAACAGCGGGTTGAGCTCTCAGCCGCCTTGATGTTCTTTTTTGCTCTTGGTGCGATTGCAGCCCCCTATGTGGCCTCCAGCTTGATCAGCAATTATGGGCCCCCTGCATTGTTTGCCTTTGTCGCCGCAGGTCATATTCTGCTTATCATCTTTGGCCTAACCCGGATGCAAGCACGTCCCGCCCCAGAGGCCCAGGACCGTACCCGCTACGTCTATGCGCCCCGCACCTCTTTCACCATTGGTCGCCTGCTAAAGCGCTCACGCGAGCGCAAATAAAAAGGGCCGGAAACTCCGGCCCCTTAGTCTGATAACTGATTGCTTGAGATCAAGCCGAAGCGCCTGGCTCCACCTCTGTTGCTTCGGTGTCGACAACCGGCGGCTGCTGGTCCACAGGTTTTGCCTCATGGGCTCCCAAGGCTGCACTGGCGATACCGCTGACACCATCCTCCATCGACAAGCCCAACTCTTCGCCCAGTTTTTTCAAAGCCGGCATCTGCACTGCCATCCCCATGATCGAGTCCAGCGCCTGGTTCACCACTGGTTTTTCTCCAGCACCGGCGGACATTGTTTGGCCATTGCTGCCATTGCCCCCCGCGGCACCAATGCCGCTGACCTGGTGGATCTTGATCGAGTCGATCTTCTCAGCCGGTTTGACCATTTCAGCAACAATGGATGGCATCGCCTCCAAACGGGCCAGATCAATCTTCATGCCGATCAGCTCAGCCGAGAGTGCGTTTTCAGCGTCGACAATGGCGCGCTTACCCTCGGCTTCGGCCAGCATGTCGTTCTTTTTCGCCTCAGCGCGGATGTTGAGCGCATCGGCCTCAGCCTGAGCTTCCTCGCGACGGGCCTCGGCCCGGTCAGCAGCAGCATCCTTTTCGGCTTGCGCGGCCAGACGAATACCAGTGGCCTGGCGCTCAGCCTCGCGGGTGGCCTGGATCAGCACGATCTGCTTTTCACGCTCGGCTTCGGCCACCTGACGGGCGGTTGCCACGGCTTCGGTTGCTTTGGTAGCCTCGGCACGGGCCAAATCGGCAGAGGCACGAGCGCGGCTTTCTTCTTCTGATTTTTGCTGAATAATGATCTGGCGTTCCTGCTCGGTCACTTCCAGCTCGCGCTCTTTGGCGATCTCGGCGACGCGGATCTTGCGCTCGCGCTCAATATCGGCTGAGCGGATGGCCTCTTCCCGGGCAATACGGGAGCGTTCGGTTTCACGCACAGAATCTTCGGTCCGGGCTGCGATCTCAGCTTCCTGAGCCACACGCAGGGTTTCAACCCGTTCCTTCTGCTCAATCCGGGCCTGTTCCTCGTCCTGCTCAATCAACAGCTTCTGACGCTGGGCTTCCATCGCCGCACGGCGCACCGACACGTCAGCATCCGCATCAATTTGGGCACGCTCCATCTTTGAGGTCGCAATCACCTCGGCCAGTTTACGCATCCCAACCGCGTTAAAGGCGTTGTTTTCATCCAGAGCCTCAAACGGCGTCTGGTCCAGCGCGGTCAAGGATACGGATTCCAGCGAGAGGCCGTTTTTGGTCAAATCTTCGGAAACCGCGTTTTGCACCTCTTGCACAAAGTCGGCGCGATTTTCATGCAGCCCATCCATAGTCATCTGAGCCGCCACGGCGCGCAGACCGTCGATCAGCTTGCCTTCGATCATCTCGCGCAGCTGTTCTACGTCAAAGGTGCGGTCGCCCAAAGTCTGGGCGGCGCGGGCAATCCCTTCCGCCGTCGCCATGACCGAGACATAGAATTCCACGCCAACGTCAACCCGCATCCGGTCCTGGGTGATCAAGGCCGCCTCGCCGTCGCGCTTCACTTCCAAACGCAGGGTTTTCATGTTGACGGGGCTGACCTCATGCATAAGCGGCACCACAAGAACGCCACCATCCATGATGACCTTCTTACCGCCTGAGCCCGTTCTAATCAGACTAACCTCGCGCGTTGAGCGTCGATACAAACGCCCAAGCACTAGACCAACAACAAGAAGAAGTGCCAGCACGGCAGGCACAGTAATAATCAGAAAATCCATTTGAATTCCTCCATCGTTCAATAAAAATTCGGCTGTTTGTTCGGCCGCTTTCTTGGCCATTTCAAACCTGCCTATGTGTCAGCGGTCCTATGGCGGCACAGGGTCTCATTCAGACAGCGGGATCAACACATAGGCATCTTGCCGCCTGTCCCGGATCACCAAGACCTCGGTGCCCTGAGCAATTTCCTCACCTTTGGCAAAGGGTTCGGCACGCAGGTAATGGGCATTGCCGTAGCGATCCATCACCCGCACCTCAGCGGGACGCCCCTTGGCAGCGGTGCCCTGGGTGATCACGCCGCGTCGACGTCCCAGGCTGCGTTCTGACAGGGCCTCTGTCTCTATCTGTGGCAGGAGCCGCGCAAAGACAGCACCAAAACTACGGGCAAACCACAGGCCAAAGGCACCAGCTGGCACTGCGGCAAGCCAGGCTGGGGCAGTCAGGGAGAACAGGGATTTCAAGCCCAGTTGCAACCCCGTGCCGCTTAGACCAAAGCCCAAGAGCAGAACCGCAAGCCAGATCAGCATCGGCATTTTGCCCAGGCCCAGCCAGTTGCTCACCCCGCCCGGGGCCTCTACCGTCGCAGTACCTTCGGCCAAATCCATGCCATCGATATCTGCAAGATCCAGGTCGCCCAGATCTCCAAAATCGCTCAAGCCATCGGCGTCTATGGAGAAATCTCCACCAATATCGCCCAGATCCAGTGCGTCAGGGCCATCCACCCCACCAAGATCCGCATCTGAATCTCCACTACCCAGAAAGCTCGCCCCGATCAGCAAGGCCGCCAATTCCAATCCCGCCAGGCCAAACAACAGCGCCAGCGCAAAAGTAAAAGGCAGGAAATCCGGGGCAAACAGGTAGTCAAACATCTATGGGCAAGATCCTTAGGTCAGAAAATGGCTTTCGGTATGCAATGGCATGCAATGTATTTGAGAACGCCCCTGTGACATTTCAAGGCATTGGGAAGATTATTCCCGTTATAGGTGCGCCAGAGTGGGTCGCAAAGCAAGGTAAAGCTGGATTGGCACCCAAAAATTTCCTGAATGGCTCAGCCGGGGTTTTCGCGCCGCGCCGCATGGGGTAGATGAGCCACTGACTTTACACATGGGTGGATGGCATGGCACGCGTTCTGATCACTTCGGCAATTCCCTATATCAATGGGATCAAACACCTTGGAAACCTGGTTGGCAGTCAGCTCCCGGCTGATCTCTACGCCCGGTTCCAGCGCGCCACCGGCAACGAGGTTCTGTTTCTCTGTGCCACCGATGAACATGGCACCCCTGCAGAGCTCGCTGCCGCCAAAACGGGTAAGCCCGTCGATGAATTCTGCGCCGAAATGCACCAGGTTCAGGCCGATATCGCCAAGGGATTTGGCCTCAGCTTTGATCACTTCGGCCGCTCCTCCAGCCCACAGAACCACGCGTTGACCCAGCATTTTGCGGGCAAACTGGCCGAGGCAGGCCTCATCCGCGAAGTAGACGACAGCCAGATCTATTCGCACGCTGATGGCCGCTTTCTTCCGGACCGCTATGTGGAAGGCACCTGCCCCAACTGCGGTTTTGAAAATGCCCGTGGCGACCAATGCGAAGAATGTACCAAGCAGCTGGATCCCACCGACCTGATCAATCCTCGCTCGGCTATTTCAGGCTCCACTGATCTGGAAGTGCGCGCCACAAAACATCTGTTCCTGTGCCAAAGCCAGATGAAGGACCAGCTGGACGCCTGGATCAACAGCAAAGCCGACTGGCCCGTGCTGACCACCTCGATCGCCAAGAAATGGCTGCATGACGGCGACGGGCTGCAGGACCGCGGCATCACCCGTGACCTTGACTGGGGCATCCCGGTGAAAAAGGGGACCGAGGATTGGCCCGGCATGGAGGGTAAGGTCTTCTACGTCTGGTTTGACGCGCCTATCGAATACATCGCTGCGGCTGGTGAATGGGCCGAGGCCAATGGCAAGACAGATGCTGACTGGCAGCGCTGGTGGCGCACCGATATGGGCGCCGACGATGTGAAATATGTTCAGTTCATGGGCAAGGACAATGTCCCTTTCCACACGCTCTCCTTCCCGGCCACGATCCTGGGCTCAGGCGAGCCTTGGAAGCTGGTCGATCACCTCAAAAGCTTCAACTACCTGAACTATGACGGTGGCCAGTTCTCCACCAGCCAGGGCCGCGGCATCTTCATGGATCAGGCGCTGGAAATCCTGCCCGCAGATTATTGGCGCTGGTGGCTGCTCAGCCATGCGCCAGAAAGCTCGGATTCCGAATTCACTTGGGAGCAGTTCCAGCAGTCCGTGAACAAAGACCTAGCCGATGTGCTTGGCAATTTTGTCAGCCGCATCACCAAGTTCTGCCGTTCAAAATTTGGCGAGGCTGTGCCTGAGTCCGCCCCCTATGGCGCCCCCGAGCAGGCGTTGATTGCAGATCTCACCACCCGTGTTCGCGCCTACGAGCAACACATGGAAAACATGGAAGTGCGTAAATCCGCGCAAGAGCTGCGCGCTATTTGGGTGGCCGGCAACGAATACCTGCAAAGTACCGCCCCTTGGTCTACCTTCAAGACCGACCCTCAGCTGGCTGCCACGCAGGTGCGCCTTGGGCTCAACCTGATCCGGCTTTACGCCGTGCTCAGCGCCCCCTTTATCCCCACCGCATCCAATGTCTTGATGCAGGCGTTGAACTGCACCGACGACAGCTGGCCCAAAGACGTCGAAGCAGCCCTTTCCACCTTACCCGTAGGACATGAGTTCACCGTACCGGATAACCTCTTTGCCAAGATCACCGACGACCAGAGTGAAGAATGGCAAGCACGTTTCGCAGGGACCCGCGATTAAGTCACGCCTTCGGCCAGACACGCCAATCCGGCGCGCCCCAGCGAGCCAAAACCTGTAAACCCTGCCTTTTTCGAAGGCGGGGTTTTCCATTTGGTAACCCGCGCACTTGGTGGGCCGCGTATTTGCGTCTCCAATGGTCACGATAGTTTCCAAATTGGAAACATGTATTAGCTATGTAAATTTTTCTGACAAAAATAGTCAGGAAGGGTTTCTTGATTAAATTAATCAGGTATAAGACTCACAGCCAACCTGACTCGACAGGCCAGCCCCAATCCGCATCACACAAATAGAAATCGCCACCATGTCGATCAAAACCCCTCAGACCAATATGTCCCGCAGCCGCCCTGTTGAGGCGGAAGAACGTGACGCGCTTTGGGCTCCGGTTTTTGCCCCCAGCGGAACCCTCTCCGGGCTCTGTCTGGAATGGCTTTTAGACAAGGCGGAATTCAACAATGGGCGACCCTCATGAACCAGATGACATCTGATCCAGTGGCAACCACTGCCTCCCCCGAAGTTTTCCCAACCTACCACGCAGAGGACCTGACGCGCGGCGGCATTCAGGCGCGCATTCTTCTCAATGGTCAGATCTACAGCCTGCGGATCACCCGGGCCGGAAAGCTAATCTTGACAAAATGAGCCAGCCGCAACCATCCAGACGCGGCGGTGTTGCCGTCGGCTTGCTGGCGGATTTGCCTCCACTGGAGGCTGGTGTCGTGCGGTATTTTCGCGCGTGGTTCGGCGGTGCTACGGCGCGTGCGGACCTACATCAAACGCTCTGCCAAGCCCTGGGCTCTGGCCTGGCCAAAAGTACCTTTGAAAGCTTTGGAGCGCTCTGCGAATTTTGCATCGCCCACGGCCGCCGCCCCCTGATACGCCACGGTCTGACCTGCTCCTGCCTAGGCGCGGATGAGAATTGTCTAGCCAACCTTGTCGCCGCCGCAACTGAAGGCGAAGCCACAGATGCAGACCTGCTGGCTGCCCTAATCGTCGCGCCGCAACAAGCACAGGAGCTAAGCCTGCGGGCTGCGCAAGCTGGATTGTTTTTACAACACCTCACCTGCGGCGAGCCCTCCCGACGGTGCTATCGCCCGGGAACTGCAACGCTTCACTGACCAACACCGCCCCACCCAGGCAAAATTTCCCAAGCCAACCCACCCAAGGATTTCAAAATGAAAAATCTGTTTCTCACTGGCTCCGCCCTTGCGGGTCTCGCACTTAGCATCACCCCAGGCCTGGCAGCGGAGAAAGCCGAGGTTCTCACCAACTACGCCAATATTGCCCAGGCAAAATATAAAGACAGCCTTGCCACTGCGCAAACTCTCCAACATGCTGTAGACACCCTGATCGCCTCCCCCTCCGCCGAGGCTCTGACAGCTGCACGTCAAGCCTGGCTTGCCGCCCGCGTCCCCTATCAGCAATCCGAAGTCTTCCGCTTTGGCAATGCCATTGTTGATGATTGGGAAGGCAAGGTGAACGCCTGGCCACTGGACGAGGGACTGATTGACTATGTGGATGCCACCTATGGCGGCCCCAGCGACGAAAACGCTCTGGCCGTTTTGAACGTCGTCGCCAATTCGGCATTTGATCTCTCCGGCAAATCCATCGACACCAGCGCCATCACCCCCGACCTGCTCTCCGAGACCCTGCATGAAGCCGATGGCGTAGAGGCAAATGTGGCCACAGGCTACCACGCGGTCGAGTTCTTGCTCTGGGGTCAGGATCTGAACGGAACAGACCATGGTGCGGGTAACCGTTCCTGGACCGACTACGCCGCAGGGGACAACTGCACCAATGACCATTGCGACCGCCGCGGCGACTACCTCAAAGCCGCCACCGATCTTCTGGTCTCCGATCTGGAGTGGATGGCTGCACAATGGGATGAAACCGGCGCAGCACGGAGCACTCTGCTGGCCGATGAAAACGCAGGTATCTCTGCCATGCTGACAGGCATGGGTTCGCTGTCCTATGGGGAACAGGCCGGGGAGCGCATGCGCCTGGGGCTCATGCTGAATGACCCAGAAGAAGAGCACGATTGCTTTTCCGACAATACCCATAACAGCCATTACTACGATGGGCTGGGTGTGCAAAACGTCTACCTCGGCGAGTACATTCGCGTAAATGGCGAGCTGGTGTCCGGCCCCTCCCTTTCTGATCTGGTTGTGGCAGCCAATCCCGCATTGGACAGTGAAATGCGGGTTAAACTGGCCACCACCATGCGGGCGCTGGGTCGCATCAAATCAACCGCAGAGGCAGGCTTCTCCTACGACCAGATGTTGGCGCAGGGCAATACCGCAGGCGAAGCCCTGATCATGGGCGGCGTCAACGGGCTGGTAGACCAGACAAGGTCGATTGAACGCGTGGTGACCCTGCTCAGCCTGGATGGGTTGGAATTCGAAGGCTCCGACAGTCTTGACAATCCTTCAGCGGTCTTTGAATAATCAACCACTATGTTATAACATAACGAACACTGCTCCAGAGTGACCTGACCTCCCCTAGGTCGGGTCGCGCCATCAGAAAGAAACAATTGAATGACACTCAAAACAACTGCGGCGCTGGCCCTCAGCGTCCCCGTCGTCCTGTGCGCAAATGCGGCACTCGCTGAGGGTTTCACTTGGGAAGGCGAGATCGAAATTGGCAATGAACAAGTCATATCTTCTGATGTGGCCGCCAATGAAATCCGCAATACCTATGCC
The DNA here is from genome assembly GCA_913054455.1 of uncultured Roseobacter sp. Lineage (GTDB taxonomy): Bacteria > Pseudomonadota > Alphaproteobacteria > Rhodobacterales > Rhodobacteraceae > Pseudophaeobacter. The sequence goes on along the minus strand of CAJXIL010000002.1, from coordinate 78,635 downwards.
ATTATCACTGCCACCGGCACCTACACATTTGGCAACGGCATGGCGATCTTTTCTACGCTGACCGGTGAGAGCGTCACCGACCCAACTGTGGACCGCACTTTTGAAGACATGGGCCTCTACGTGGAAGAGCTCGGCTTCAGCTTTGGCATCGGCGAGTCAACGACCGTGTCGATCGGTAAACTGCACCCTGTCTTTGGTGGGGCTTGGGACCATACAGCGGGCTTCTTTGGCGGCACCCTTTCCGAAGACTATGAGCTGACGGAACAACTGGGCGTTTTGGCCGATGTCGAGCTGAACGGTGCAGGCACCCTGTCCTTTGGCCTGTTCTTTGCCGATGACACCGCGCTCAGCCGCTCCTGGGGCACGGACCGTGGCCGCAATCGATCCAATACCGGTGGTGCAGGCAACACAGGCAAACTGGACAGCTTTGCGATCCAGTGGGCTCATGAGGTGGACAATACCCGTTTCCATATTGGTGCACGCCACCTCAGTGCCAGCCTTGGCGATGTGGACGACGAACAGGGCTTTGTCGCGGGCGTTGGCCACTCCTTTGACAACGGCCTTGATCTCTTTGCTGAGGTCGCAGCTTTCAGCAATTTTGGCGGCACAGCCGATGACGCCAGCTTTGTCACTCTGAACGCAGCCTATGCCATTGGAAACTGGACCCTGTCCGGCACTCTGTCGCAGCGCGACATGGACACTGCGGGAAAAACCGACTTGCACTCAATTGCGGCGGAGTATGAGTTCGAAAACGGCCTTGCCCTTGGCGGAGCTCTTGCATTTCAAGATGACAGCGGTGTCGAGGATACCATTTTGGGCCTCAACCTGATTATTCCTCTGGGCGGGTAACACCGACCTCAAACACCTCTTTGGGTCGCAGTTCTGCGGCCCATCTCTTTGCAAACCCCAATTACCTGACAAAAACAATAAGACTTCCCTTGTATTCTTATTGTTTTTGTCAGACATTGCATCGACCCAACGACTCCTCGGCGCGACACATCCCAGGGACCTCTTGAATGATCATCTGTCACTGCACTGCGATCTCAGACCATGACATCCACGCCGCCATCGACTGGATGCGAAATGCTGACCCTGACACCATCATCACACCTGGGAAGATCTACCATGCCCTTGGCAAAGCGGCAGATTGTGGCGGATGCATGCCACTCTTCCTCGACACCATGCGCAGTAATGATAAGATGACTGTACCCGTGCAGCTACAAAATCTGCGCCGCCGAGCAACTCAGGAGAGTACCTATGAAGGGCGACCCCAAAGTCATCGACTATCTCAACAAAGCGCTGCGTCATGAGCTGACAGCCGTCAGCCAGTACTGGCTCCACTACCGTCTGCAGGACGATTGGGGACTGGGCAGCATGGCCAAAAAGAGCCGTGAAGAAAGCATCGAAGAGATGCAGCATGCAGATGATCTGATTGAACGTATCCTGTTCCTGGGCGGTCACCCCAATCTGCAAAAGCTGGACCCGCTGCGCATCGGTCAGACCCCAAAAGAAACACTGGAATGCGATCTTGCTGCCGAAGAAAGCGCCCGCGCGCTGTATAAAGAGGCCCGCGAAGTCTGCAATGAGGCAGGTGACTACGTGACCATGAAACTGTTTGAGACATTGATGGCAGACGAAGAGGGGCATATCGACTTCCTCGAAACTCAGCTTGACCTTCACGATCGGATTGGTGCCGAAAACTATGCACAACTCAACGCCACCAAAATGGAAGCGGTTGAAGAGTAAGCTCCTTCTGGCTGCCGCGCTTGCGGCGGCCTCCCCTGCCTCTGCCATTGATCCGACAGCTTCGCTCCCCCTCGATCTATCGGTTTTGCCTCTCGGGGACCCTCACCTGAAACGCCTGCCCCGCAGCGCCGCAGAACAGGCCCGCGTTGCGGAAGTGACAGCGGCCACGCAGGATTTCACAACCTCTGAAGCCTTTGAAGAGAACCCTGCCGGCGGCGCGACAGTACGCGCGCGCAGTGATGACGAAGCCTTTTCCCAGCATAGCGCCAATCTCTCGTTTGAGCAGGAGCTGGAGTTCAAACTTGGCAATGGGCTGTTCAAGAAGATCTGGGTCTTTTCCCCCGCCTCTACCCTGGCCTCCGATGGGTTAGGCCCGCTATATAACGCCCGCAGCTGCCAACGCTGTCACATCAAGGATGGGCGCGGGACAGTTCCTGAGAATCCCGATTATCGTTCCGCCTCGATGTTTCTGCGCATATCTATCCCCGGCGACGTGCCGACAAACCTGCAGCCAGTCACAGACTACATCGGCACCGCACCCGATCCCAACTATGGCAATCAGCTCCAGGACTTTTCCCCCCCCGGTCTGGCACCGGAATATCGGTTTCGCGTGCAATACAGCCCACGGCAGGTCCAACTGGCCGGGGGCGAAACCGTAACCCTGCGCGCCCCCCACTATAGTGTGGCAGAGCTTGGCTATGGCCCCCTCCACCCGCAGGCCATGCTCTCACCCCGGCTGGCACCCCAAATGATTGGCCTCGGCTTGTTAGAGGCGATTTCAACCGCTGATATCCTTGAATATGCAGATGAGACGGACCGCGATGGCAATGGTATCTCTGGCCGCGCCAACCTCTCTTGGTCGCCCGAGTTCAACCAAATCATGCTAGGGCGCTTTGGCTACAAGGCAGGAATGCCGACAGTGCATCAGCAATCTGCCGCAGCCTTTTCCGGTGATATAGGCATCTCGACGCCCCTGTTCCCTAGCCCTGCCGGTGACTGTACCGGGCGCCAGACACATTGTCTGACCGCTCCCCATGGTGACGGCGATATCCGGGGCCATGAAATTGATCAGGCCAATATGGATTTGGTGACGTTCTATAGCCGTAATCTCGCGGTGCCAGCCCGTCGCGACAGCGATGATCCACAGGTTCTGCGCGGCAAAGAGCTGTTCTACAGCAGCGAGTGTACTAGCTGCCATCGGCCCAAATATGTGACCCAGCGCTTGGTAGATCGACCCGAGAACAGCTTTCAATTGATTTGGCCCTATAGCGACCTCTTGCTGCACGACATGGGGCCAGATCTGGCGGACAATCGCCCCGAGGGGCGCGCCACAGGCCAAGAATGGCGCACTGCCCCGCTTTGGGGCATCGGCCTAACCAAACAGGTCAATCCCTTGGCCACCTATCTGCATGATGGTCGCGCCCGTACTCTGCTTGAGGCCATTCTCTGGCATGGCGGCGAAGCAGGGCCCGCCCGCGATCGGGTGATAACGCTTGCCCCTGCAGACCGGGCCGCCCTCATACGTTTTCTGGAAAGCCTCTGACTTGAAACACATTATATTAGCACTGGCTGCCTGCGCCGCCGTCATGACCACCCCGGCGCGCGCCGATATGGTAGATGAAATCCTTGACGATCAGATTCTGCCTGACATGCAGGCCCTGGCCGAGAGCAGCGAGGATCTGGCCAGGATTGCAGATACCACCTGCCGCCCAAGCACCAGCTCGCTGCGCGACGCCTATCATCAGGCCTTTGACGCCTGGGTTCGGGTCAGCCACTTGCGCTTTGGCCCAACAGAGACCAACAATCGCGCCTTTGCGCTGGCCTTTTGGCCTGACAGCCGTGGCAAAACCCCAAAAACCCTGGCCAAACACCTCCGCGATACCGATCCCACGCTGCTAACCTCGGAAGGTTTCGCCCAATCCTCAATCGCGGGGCGCGGTTTTTATGCGCTGGAGTTCATGTATTTTGATCAGAACTTCACCAGCGCCGAGCCACATGCGTACCGCTGCGCCCTGACCGCCGCCATGGCCCAGGATATCGCCACAAATACCGCCGATATCTACCAGGATTGGCAGAACTCCTATGCCAATCAGATGCGCAACGCATCTGGACGCTATCAAGACGAAACCGAAGTCAAACAAGAGCTCTACAAATCCTTGAATACAGGCCTGCAACTGCTGGCGGATATGCGATTGGGCCGTCCCTTGGGCAGCTTTGACAAGCCACGCCCCAAACGTGCAGAGGCCTGGCGCTCGGGTCGTAGCCAACATCACATTGTTTTGGCGCTACAATCGTTGCAGCCTTTGGCCATTGCCCTGGCTGATGGAGATCAAGACCTGATAGCCCGACTGGAGGCCGCCTTCCAAAAGCCAATACTGCGGGCTCTGCGACTGGATGATCCGCGCCTAGAAGGGGTTGCCGACCCAGCCAAACGCTTCCGCCTTGAAGCGCTCCAGCAGGAGGTCAACGACCTGCGAGCTCTGATCGAAAGTGACCTGGGGCCCTCCCTTGGGGTTCTGGCCGGGTTCAATTCACTGGACGGCGACTAACCCATTTTGAAGAAGGACATGGCCTATGACCTCGCGACGCGGTTTTCTTGCAGGCCTTCTTGCAAGTAGCCTGGCCCCCACCCCGAGCTGGGCAGACCTCGGCCGGCCAGCCTTTCTTACCGCCGCAAAAGATCCCGATGGACGCTACCTGCTGGCAGGCCTGTCTGAGACTGGCGCAATCCAGTTCACCTGCCCACTGCCCGGCCGGGGCCACGCCGCCGCAGCCCATCCAACACGCCCCGAGGCCGTTGCATTTGCCCGGCGCCCCGGTCGATTTGCCGATGTCATAGATTGCCGCAATGGAGCGCCTCTTGCGCGCTTGGAACCACCGCAGGGGCATCATTTTTATGGTCACGGGCTGTTCACCCCGGATGGCTCTCGCCTGTTCACCACCGAAAACGACTATGAGAATGGGCGTGGCAGGATTGGCATCTGGCACGTGGCTGAGGGTTATCGCCGTTTCGGCAGCTTTGGCTCTGGTGGCATCGGTCCCCATGACATGCTGTTGCGCCACAGCCAGGGCGGACCCCAGCTTGCCATTGCCAATGGCGGAATTGAGACCCACCCAGACAGTGGCCGCGCCAAACTGAACTTACCGCAGATGCGTCCCAACATTTGCTTGCTGTCCCTGGAGGGGGAAGTGCTGGAGGAGATGGAACTTGGCCCCGATTTGCACCTCAATTCGATCCGCCACCTTGCACTTTCGTCTCAGGGCATTGTGGGCTTTGCAATGCAGTGGCAAGGGGATCCTAGCGCAGATCTGCCGCTGCTTGGGCTCTATGAACCTGGCAGGTCAGCCCGCTTGTTGGCTGAAGGAGACCCTCGGCTGCGTAACATGCGCGGCTACGGCGGCTCCGTCGCGTTTAGCCCCGACGATCAGGCTATCGCTGTGACCTCCCCCAGGGGTGGCGTGGTGCAAGTGATGGAAACCAACAGTGGAAACCTTATCCAGGAACACGCGCTGCGTGATGTCTGTGGTCTTGCCACTGCGCGCAGCGGGCTGATCGCCAGCACCGGCCTCGGCGAGATTGCCGTTCTGACTGGACGCCTCGCCAAACAGCTAAAGCACCATGATCTGGCCTGGGATAACCACCTTGTGCCGCTGACCTAGACCGCGACGCAGACCCCGGCATGTCGTCGCTCAGGCGCTACTTTCGAAAACCGTCGTCTCGCAAGCAAATCGAAAACAAATAGTGACAAAAATCAACTGATCCGATAGGCATCCTCGTAAAAGGAAAGCCCATGGATGCCGCGAATCGCCACGACAAGATCCTGAACCTGCTAAACAGCCAAGAGCGCGTGGAGGTCGAAGACCTCGCCGCGCTCTTTGAGGTCTCCCTTCAGACCATCCGCACCGACCTGCGAGATCTGGCCGCGCGCGGGGCGTTGTCACGGGTTCATGGCGGTGCGGTTCGCGTCAGTTCGGCTGCCAACCGCGCCTATGCAGAGCGGCGCAAGCACAACGCCACAGCGAAACAGGCCATGGCGGCCCTTCTGGCGGAGGTTATTCCAGACAATTGCTCATTGGCACTCAATATTGGCACCTCCACTGAACAGGCGGCCCGCGCCCTTGAAAATCATCGCGGACTTACAGTTTTATCTAATAATATCAATATTATAAATCTAATGATGGGCGGTGAAACAAAAGAGCTCATCCTAGTTGGTGGTACGGTACGCCAAAGTGACGGTGCGATCATCGGCGAGGACGCCGTTGAATTCATTTCCCGTTACAAGGTGGATTACGCCGTTATTGGCGCTTCAGCGCTCGACGAAGACGGCGCCGTGCTGGACCATGACGCCCGTGAAGTCTCGGTCGCCCGCGCCATCCTAAAAAATGCACGCACAACGATACTGCTCTGTGATGGCAGTAAATTTGCGCGCTCTGCCCCGGTACGGATCTGCGGCCTGCCTGATCTGGACGTGATCATCACCGATCACATGCCCCCCACCTCTTTTTGTCAGGCCGCCAGTGCTGCAGGCACCCGGATCCTCTGCGCCAACTCCAACCGAAATCAAAACGAAAGCCGCGAAAATGACTGATCCAAAAATCACCGACCTCTTCATCATTGGCGGCGGCATTAATGGCTGTGGCATCGCCCGTGACGCTGCCGGCCGCGGCCTGTCTGTCACTCTGGCTGAAATGAACGATCTGGCTTCAGCCACCTCATCGGCCTCAACCAAGTTGTTCCACGGCGGGTTGCGCTACCTGGAGTATTTTGAGTTCCGCCTAGTGCGTGAGGCCTTGATCGAACGCGAAGTTCTGTTGAGCGCGATGCCGCATATCTCCTGGCCTATGCGGTTTGTGCTGCCCTTCCATAAGGACATGCGGTTCGACAACGATACGCCGACTTCCAAACTGCTGACCACATTCATGCCCTGGATGAAAGGACGCCGACCGGCCTGGCTCATCCGTCTCGGCCTGTTTCTCTACGACAGTCTGGGCAAACGCGGCATTCTGCCGGGCACCAGCACAGTGGATCTCACAACGGATGTAGCTGGCCGACCACTGAAAACCAAGTTCAAAAAGGCGTTTGAATATTCGGACTGCTGGGTTGAAGACGCTCGCTTGGTGGTGCTGAATGCCCGCGATGCGGCCGCCCGCGAGGCGCAGATCATGACCCGTACCGAAGTCTTGAGTGCCCAACGCGGGGCAGATCACTGGATCATTACCGTCAAGGATCACGCGAGCGGGGAAACCCAAGAACACCGCGCCAAGATGCTGGTCAACGCCGGCGGTCCCTGGGTGGCAGATTTGCTCCGTCAGACTTTGGGTCAGAACAGTCGCGAAACCGTACGCCTGGTGCGTGGCAGCCATATCGTGGTGCCAAAACTCTTTGATCACGGGCGTTGCTATTTCTTCCAGGGAGAGGATGGGCGCATTATTTTTGCTATCCCTTACGAGGAAGACTACACCCTGATCGGCACCACCGATGCGGATCACCCGGACCCGCAAACCGCACCGGAATGCACCCCGCAGGAGCAAGACTATCTGGTTAAATTTGCTTCGCAGTATTTTGACACACCAATCAGCCGCGATGATATCATCTGGACCTATTCCGGGGTCCGTCCGCTTTATGACGATGGGGCCAGTTCGGCTACGGCGGCGACCCGCGAATATGTGCTGACACTGGATCAGACACAGGCGCCATTGCTCAATGTCTTTGGTGGTAAGATCACCACTTACCGGAAACTGGCAGAGGCTGCCTTGGCCAAGATTGGCGAAGCTCTACCAGGGCTTTCCGGCAATTGGACCGCTGGCGTCGCCATGCCCGGCGGTGATTTTCCAGTGGCCGATGTGAGCAAGCTGACGGCAAAACTGGCAAGCGACTATCCCTTTTTGTCGCCTTACGCGACCCGCCGGCTAATGCGGGCCTATGGTCTGGAGGCCTGGGATGTTTTGGGCGACGCCAAAACCGCCGCCGATCTGGGCCAGGACTTTGGCGCGACCATCACAGCGCGTGAACTGGACTGGGTCGTCACCCATGAATGGGTCCGCACAGGTCAGGATTTCCTGCTGCGGCGCACCAAACTGAACCTGCGATTGGATGACAGCCAGCGCGCGGCTGTGGATGCCTACATTCAAGGCCAGCTGACCAGGGGCAGCGCCTAACGGCGCGCAAGGCGCTGAAACCCTTAAGGAACGCTAACCAGACGTTGCAGGCACTCAACCCCTAGCCGCCCGCACCCTGTGCAACGCCCAGGATTTGTATCAGCAAAGCTGACAGGCTGTTTCGCACGCGAAACAACCTGTTGCCTCAGCCCAGAAAGGGGCCCTACCCCTGCAATACTAGAGCTAAAACTCGACGCCCTTTTGCGCCTTCACACCGGCGCGGAAGGGGTGCTTGATCTGGCCCATCTCAGTCACCAAATCAGCAATCTCGATCAGCTCGTCCTTGGCGTTGCGCCCAGTCAACACCACATGCGTCATCGGCGGCTTTTCCTCCACCAGAAACTCGAGCACTTCCTCTAGATCCAGATAGTCATAGCGCAGCGCGATGTTGATCTCATCCAAAAGCACCATGGTGTTGCGCTCATCGCGGATCATTTCCTTGGCCTTTTCCCAGCCCTTTTTTGCTGCGGCGATATCGCGCGCCTTATCCTGGGTTTCCCAGGTGAACCCCTCGCCCATGGCGTAGAATTGGCACAGATCACTGAAGTTCTCTTCGATCAGCGTGCGCTCACCTGTCTGCCATGCGCCCTTGATAAACTGCACCACAGCCGAGGGCATTCCATGGGCAATACACCGCATGATCATACCGAATCCCGAACTGGATTTGCCCTTGCCCGGACCCGTGTGGACGATGATCAGCCCCTTTTCACCATCCTTGTTTTTCATCATGCGATCGCGGGCGGCCTTCTTCTTGGCCATCTTGGAGGCGTGACGTGCCGCTTCCTCTTCTGAAACGCCGGTTTCGGACTTATCACTCACGGGGTTCACTCCTGCTGTTTGCCCAAGTCTTGACAAGGAAGCCCCCAATAGCGCAAGGGGGTTTTTGTTGGTTCCTGCAAATTGCAGGCGAAGAGGGAATGTGACAGGCTGATAGGGATTTTTGCTATCAGCTCTCAAGCACAGCCGCCCCCGCGACCGTGACCGGAAAGGTCTCTGATGCCACTGGCCCACCGTGCCGGGAAGGCAAGAGCACCGCAGACAGGCCTCGCCCGTCGAAATCCGCAAGCCGGGAGACCTGCCAACGCATGAGACAACGAGCGGACGGGGTGTTTCGCGACTGGTTGTGGGAGTGCCTCGCTGCGCTCTCCCTGCTGGCCCAGCCCTGATCCCTGCAAACAAAGGACGCGCGCTGATGGCTGAAGATATGGCGGAGACCCCCGCTGGAAATCCAACAGAGGTCACTCTGACGATCTGCACCACCTGTAAACGCGAAGGCGTTGACCCCGAAGCCACGCGGCCGGGTGCAATCCTCATGGACGCGCTGGATGAGGCAGAGCTGCCCGCTGGTGTCACCGTACGTGGTGTCGAATGCCTCTCAGCTTGCAAACGCGGATGCGCAATGGTTCTGACTGGCGGCGAAGACCGCTGGAGCTATATCTACGGTGACCTGGATCCTGACCAGCATGTCGATGACATTCTCGCAGGGGCTGCCGCCTATGCTGCAACAGCGGATGGTCTGGTGCCCTGGCGCGAACGCCCGCAGGTCTTTCGCAAACAATCCATCGCCCGCATCCCCCCGATCAAACTGCCTTTCAAGGATTAAGCCCCAATGAGCAACCTCAACAAAATCCCCGTCACCGTTATCACCGGCTTTCTGGGTGCGGGTAAAACCACGCTAATCCGCCACCTGATGCAGAACCCTCAGGGAAAACGTCTGGCTGTTCTGGTTAACGAATTTGGCACCGCTGGTGTTGATGGCGATATCCTGAAATCCTGCGCCGACGAAAACTGCCCCGAAAACAATATCGTGGAGCTGGCCAATGGCTGCATTTGCTGCACCGTGGCCGATGACTTCATCCCCACGATTGAGGCCCTGATGGCGTTGCCGGAACAGCCCGAACATATCCTCATCGAGACCTCCGGCCTGGCGCTGCCAAAGCCTCTGCTCAAGGCCTTCGACTGGCCCGCAATCCGCTCACGCATCACTGTTGACGGTGTCATTGCCCTGGCCGATGCCGAGGCCGTGGCTGCAGGCCAGTTTGCCCCTGATCTTGCCGCCGTTGAGGCCCAGCGCGAAGCCGATGACAGCCTAGACCACGAAACCCCGCTCTCCGAGGTGTTTGAAGATCAGATCTCCTGCGCGGATATCGTTCTGTTGTCTAAGGCCGATCTGGCCGGAGAAGCCGGGCTGGAGGCTGCGCGCAAAGTGATTGAGACCGAAGCCCCCCGCCAATTGCCGATCCTGCCCATGAGCGAAGGGGTAATTGATCCACGCATCGTTCTGGGGTTGAATGCCGCCGCCGAAGACGACCTGGAGGCACGTCCCAGCCATCACGATGGCCACCATGATCACGAGCATGACGATTTTGAGAGCATTGTTGTCGAAATGGGCGAAGTTTCCGATCCGGAAGCGCTGCAAAATGCCATCGTGAAACTTGCCCGAACCCGCAATATCCTGCGCGTCAAAGGCTATGTGGCGGTGGAAGGAAAGCCAATGCGTATGTTGGTGCAGGCCGTGGGCGAACGCCTGCGCGCTCAATATGACCAACCCTGGGGGAACAGCGAACGTCGCACCCAGCTGGTGGTAATTGCTGAGCATGACAACATCGATGGCGCCGCCATCCGCGCTGAACTGGGGGCATGAACTGATGCCAACCGGCGAAATTTCTATGATTTCGCCCGGCAATACCGCCGGGCAGCGCCTGACCTCCCTATCAAACCAAGGGTTTGACCGGAGCAAAGCGGGAGGGAGCTTTGCATCCTCCCAAGGTCAGGCGCTGCCCACCCCCCATCTCTTGGCAAGGCTTTGAACGATGCATGTTGTCTTCCGCGAAAGCCATGGCTTGGATCAAACAGATACGCCGCAGGATCTAGGGCAAACACCTGCGGACCTGGTGGTGTTGTCTTTCTCCGACAGCGACCTTGGCGCGTTTGCGGCAGGCTGGCATCGCGCAGAAGGAAAACTGCCCAGCCTCCGGCTGGCCAATTTGGTTGCGCTGAAACATCCTCTGTCGGTGGATACCTATGCGGAGCAAACGCTGGAAGGCACCAAGGGCATTCTGGTGCGCCTCATCGGCGGCGAAAGCTATTGGCCCTACGGACTGGCCACCCTGCAGGATCTTGCCCGTCGCAGAGGCATCGCTCTTGCCCTGCTGCCGGCCGATGGCCGCGAAGATCCCCGCCTAGACGAGCTTTCAACCCTGCCCGTTTCCACCCTGCGGCGGTTGCAGGCGCTCTGTGATGCCGGTGGCGCTGTTGCAGCGCAGGCGGCACTGGCGCAACTCTCCCTCGCTGCCGGGCTCTATGCCGGGCCCGTACCCGGTCACAAATCCACACCTGCGCATGGGTTCTATGACCCTGCCAAGGGCGTGATCCCTGAGCCCGAGGAAAGCGACAAACCCCTGGTTCTGGTCAGCTTTTATCGCTCCTACCTGACGGCGGCAGATACCGCCCCGATTGATGGGCTCATCGCAGAGCTGCGCGCGCGCGGCTATGCCGCCTATGGCATGTTTGCCGCCAGCCTCAAGTCCCCAGAAACTTCCGACTGGCTGCGTCAGACCCTGCCTCGCTTGGCCCCCGCTGCCATTGTCAACGCCACCGCGTTTTCCGCCCAAGGCAGCGACGGCAGTGCCTCACCGCTCAACACCACCGGCTGCCCGGTGTTTCAGGTGGCGCTCTCAACTGCGCGCAAGAAAGACTGGGCAGCGGCCGCCCGCGGATTATCCCCTGCCGATCTTGCCATGCATGTGGTCCTTCCTGAAGTTGACGGCCGCATCCTTGCTGGAGTGATCAGTTTCAAATCTCCCGGCAAGCAGGATTCAGACCTGCAATATTCACGTTTTGCCCACCGCCCAGTGCCAGATCGCATTACCGCGATCGTGGACCGGATAGAAGGCTGGCTGCGCCTTGCCGTTCTGCCCAATGTGCAAAAACGCCCAAGCCTGATCCTGTCGACCTACCCCGGAAAAGCCCATAACCTGGCCCACGCGGTGGGTCTCGACGCTCTGGCGTCCTGCTCGGAAATCCTCAAAGAGCTCTCTGCCCAAGGCTATGAAATTTCACCGCAAAGTGATCTTGGAAATCGCCTTGGCACTGAAACTCTCAGCTATTCTTTTGAGGCCTATTGCATGGCGTTGGCAGGTCTCCCCGAAGCCCTGCGCGACGCTCTGAACGCCGCCTGGGGCGATGCAGAGACAGACCCGGATTTCCACGACGGCGCCTTTCATTTTAAGGCGATCCAGGCTGGCAAGGCCCTGATTGCCCTCCAGCCAGAACGCGGCGAGGTCCAAAGCCGCGTCGAGGACTACCACGATCTGGACCGCACCCCGCGCCATGCCTATGTCGCCTTCTACCTCTGGCTACACCAATTCAGTGATGCGCTTGTTCATATTGGGGCCCATGGAACGCTAGAGTGGCTGCCAGGCAAGGCGGTTGCTCTTTCCAATGACTGCTGGCCTGAAGCCCTCACCGGCGCACTGCCAATCACCTATCCCTTTATTGTCAACGACCCCGGCGAGGCGGCCCAGGCCAAACGCCGCGTCGGCGCTGTAACCCTGGGCCATCTGCCGCCCCCTCTGGCCCAGACGAGCCTTCCCGAAGGCATGGCCAGATTGGAGAGTCTGCTGGATGAATACTCCACCGCCGATGGCTTGGATCCGGCGCGGCGCGATCGTCTGTTGGATGATATCCGTGGCGAAGCACAGGGCACAGGCGTTGAGGCCGACCTAGGTCTCACGCCTGACTGTTCCGCCGCCGAGGCGATCACCCGGATCGATGCCTTTGTCTGTGACATCAAGGAAAGCCAATATGGCGAGGGGCTACATATCTTTGGCACCGGTGCCTGCGGCGCTGAAGAACGCGCCGGGCTGGTTGCAGCCCTGGTTGGCAAAATGGTCCCCCCCGGCCCCTCCGGCTCCCCGTTTCGCGGTCGATCCGACGTTCTGCCGACCGGGCGCAACCTCTTTACCACCGATCCACGCTCGGTGCCCTCGCGGGCGGCGCAGGCGCAGGGAGTCAAACTTGCGGAAGAGCTGCTGCGCCGCCACCTGCAGGACCATGGCGACTGGCCACAGGGGTTGGTGATTGATCTCTGGGGCTCTGCCACCATGCGTACTGCTGGCGAAGAATTTGCCATGGCCCTGCACTTGGCGGGGCTTGCGCCGCAATGGGACAAGGACTCCGAACGTGTCTCTGGCTTTGAAGTGCTGCCGCTTTCCATGCTGGGACGCCCTCGCATCGATGTGACCCTGCGCGTGTCCGGCCTGTTTCGCGATGTTTTTCCAGGCCTTGCCCAAATGTTCGAAGCGGCAGCCACGGCCTTGGCTGCGCGCGACGAAAGCGAGACCGATAACCCCTACCTGGAACAGTCTCCCCGGGTCTTTGGCCCCAAACCCGGTCAATATGGCCTCTCAATGGGCCCACATATCGATACCTATAGCGACAGTTCCCGGGCTGCCGCCGGAGAGGCCTGGATCAACGCCTCTTCTCATGCCATCGACGCCAAGGGCGACATTACCGAAGCCCGCTCCGCACTGGAGGCCCGCCTCAAAAGCGCAGACAGTTTTGTGCATCTTCAGGATTTGCCGGAAACGGATCTGCTGGTTGCATCGGACTATGCCGCCCATGAAGCCGGCTTTGCGGCAGCCATGGCACGGCTGGGCTCCCCGACTCCGGCCCTATACCATATGGACGCAACCCGCCCCGATCGCCCACAGGCGCGCTCCTTAGGGGAAGAAATTGCCCGTGTCACCCGCGCCCGCGCCATCAATCCCGACTGGGCCAGCTCGATGATGCGTCACGGGTTTCGCGGCGGCGCTGAAATTGCGGCCACTCTGGATCATATGGCAGCCTTTGCTCATCTGGCGCAGGTGGTACCACCGCATCTGTTTGATCTCTACTTTGAGGCCACCTTGGGACGTGAAGACCTGGTCGAATTCATGGAGCACGAAAATCCTGCCGCCCTGCAGGCGATGCGCGACCGCTTTCGGGCCCTGGCCGAGGCAGGTCTTTGGATCAGTCGGCGCAACTCCATCATTGCCACGCTGGAGCAGGCCGGATGAGTTCAAACCGCTCCGCCCCCTCTCCCAAAGTCTACGGCTGGTGCCCAGGAGCCCTGCGCCCCATGGTGTCCGGCGACGGTTTGGTGGTGCGCATCCGCGCGCCGCTTGGGCGATTGAGCCAAGCGCAGGCCACGGCAATCGCGGACCTGTCTCGCCAATATGGCAACGGGCTGATTGATCTCTCAGCCCGGGCCAATCTGCAATTGCGCGGCGTTTCTCCTGAAACCCATGGTTCTGTCATCGCGGGCCTGCAGGAGCTCGGGCTTTTGGACCAAGACGTCTGGCGTGAAAGCCGTCGGAATATCCTACTGACCCCCTTTTGGCAGGAGGGCGATGTCAGCCACAGGATCGCCCGCAGCCTGGAAGGCGCCCTGCTGGCGGCAAAGGACCTACTGCTTCCGGGGAAATTCGGCTTTGTGGTTGATACGGGCGTGAAGCCCCTGCTGCCAAACTGCGCGGCAGATATCCGCTTTGAGCGCAGTGGCCCTGATATCTTACTTATCGCAGATGGGACCCAGGTCGGGTGCCCGGTGACGGTTGACACCGCCGAAGAAGCGGCCTTGGACTTGGCGCGTTGGTTTCTGGAACAGGGCGGCGCGCCGAAAGGGCGTGGCCGGATGCAGGCGCTCACTGCGCGCCGCGCGCCACCGCCCGCGCATGAGGTGCCCCGTTGCACCAGCGCGCCTCAGCCAGGCCCAGGGAACACGGCCAGCGGCCAGTTGGTCGCGCTGGAGTTTGGCCAAATCACCGCCAAAGCCTTTGCATCCTTAGCAGAAATTGCCCCCCTGCGCCTGACCCCATGGCGTATGCTCCTGATGGAAGGTGCACGTGATCTAACCACCCTGCCCGGCGTGATCCTTGACGCAACAGATCCCCGCCTGCAGGTGCGCGCCTGTACCGGAGCGCCCGGTTGCCTGCAGGCGCTTTCGGACACCCGCGATCTGGCCCGCGATCTGGCGCCCCACGTTCCAGAAGGACAGATCCTACACGTTTCGGGCTGCGCTAAGGGCTGCGCCCATCCGGGCCCTGCTCCTCTAACGTTAACCGCCACATCCTCCGACACATTCGATCTGATCCACCATGGTAGAGCCAGCGATCAACCGGTAAAAGAAACCCAAAGTGCCAGCGCCCTGCGTGCCGCGCCTCAAATTCTGACAAAGGGCAGATAATATGCTCCACAGCTACGAAACCAACGGCGCCGCCATCTACGCCGAAAGCTTTGCCACCATCCGCGCGGAGGCCGATCTGGCCCGGTTCAACAAGGATGAGGAAAGCGTCGCCGTACGTATGATTCACGCTGCTGGCATGGTCGGCCTGGAACAATACATCCAGTTTTCCCCTGGGATGGCAGAAACCGCGCGCGCCGCCCTGGCTGCAGGTGCGCCGATCCTGTGCGACGCCCATATGGTCAGCGAAGGCATTACCCGGCCGCGGCTTGCCGCCAATAATGAGGTCATCTGCACCCTGCGCGATCCCAAGGTACCTGAGATGGCCAAGGAGATGGGCAACACCCGATCTGCCGCCGCACTGGAGCTCTGGCGCCCCCAGCTCGAGGGTGCGGTTGTGGCCATTGGCAACGCGCCCACGGCCCTCTTTCACCTGTTGAACATGCTTAAGGATCCCACCTGCCCGCGCCCCTCTGCCATCATTGGCTGTCCTGTTGGTTTTGTTGGTGCAATGGAATCAAAAGAAGCCCTGATGGAGGACCTGCCGGTGCCTTCCATGATCGTCAAAGGCCGCCTGGGTGGATCTGCTATCACCGTGGCCGCCGTCAATGCCCTGGCAAGCTGGAAAGAGTGAGCATGGGAAAAGTCATCTGCGCAGGTCTGGGCCCGGGCGATCCGGAGCTGATGAGCGTCAAGTCCTGGCGCGCCATTCAGGGCGCTCGTCATGTGGCCTATTTCCGCAAGGAGGGTCGCAAAGGGCAGGCCCGCGCCCTGGTTGATGGCCTCTTGCCTGAGGGCGTCATTGAGCACGCGATGGAATATCCGGTAACCACTGAGGTCCATTTCTCTGATCCCGAATACAATCGGGTCATGGCCGCCTTCTATGACCACTGGACCGATACCCTGGCAGAGATCGCCGAAAGCGAAGATATCGTGGTGCTTTGCGAAGGTGATCCCTTCTTTTATGGCTCCTTTATGCATCTCTACACACGGCTCCAGGGCCGTGCTGAGCAAGAGATTATCCCTGGCATCACCGGCATGTCCGGCTGCTGGACGGCCACCGGCCAGCCCATCACCTGGGGCGATGATGTGCTGACTGTGGCCATGGCCACCCTGTCTGAGGAAGAATTGACCCGCCGCATCCAGGAAACGGACGCCTTAGTGGTCATGAAAATCGGCCGCAACCTGCCCAAGCTGCGCCGTGCCCTGCGCACCGCTGGTAAGGCGGATGACGCTTGGCTGGTGGAGCGCGGCACCATGCCCAGCCAAACGGTACAAAAGCTCTCTGAGATTCAGGGCGAAGTGCCCTATTTCTCGATTGTGCTGATACACGGACAGGGGCGCAGACCATGACAGAAACGACTGCCAAAGGCTGGGTAAAAATTGTTGGCCTAGGCCCCGGCGATGAGACAATGGTGACAAGCCAGGTCCAAGAGGTGATTGAGGGGGCCACCGATATTGTTGGCTATATTCCCTATGTGGAACGCATCCCCGATCGCCCCGGCCGCACCCTACATGCCACGGACAACCGGGTTGAGGTAGAACGCGCCACCCATGCATTAGGGATGGCCGCGAGCGGCAGGCGTGTGGCGGTGGTTTCCTCGGGGGACCCAGGTGTGTTTGCCATGGCTTCCGCGGTTTTTGAGGCCCTAGAAGTAGCCAATAAGCCCACTTGGCTGGATCTGGACATTCAGGTTCTGCCCGGCATCACGGCGATGCTGGCTGCCTCAGCCCGGATTGGCGCGCCCATGGGGCATGATTTCGCCGCCATAAACCTCAGCGACAATCTGAAGCCCTGGAGCCTAATTGAAAGACGCCTGCGCCTGGCAGGCGAAGCGGGCTTTGCCATGGGGTTTTACAATCCGCGCTCAAAATCGCGCCCTCATCAATTCGCACGCGCACTAGAGATCCTGCGTGAGGCCTGTGGTGGCGAAACGCTGATCTCCTTCGCCCGCGACGTCTCCAAACCGGACGAGAAAATCCAGACAGTGACATTGAACGAGGCAACTCCTGAGATGGCGGATATGCGCACTGTGGTGATCGTAGGCAACAAGGACACCCGCCGCATTGGCCCCCATATCTACACCCCGCGCTATGCACGGGACGAGGGCTAAGCGGGAGTATGAGACAGCCAGGCCATCACCTCTGCCAGATCCCCAAAAGCCATACGGGGCGGCACCTGAGGTCTGTCGATCATGATGATCGGCAGAGTGAGCGCCCGCGCAGCAGCAAGCTTGGCCGAAGCACCGTGCCCCCCGGCGTTTTTAGACACCACATGGGTGATCCCATAGCGCTGCATCAAAGCAAGATCCCCGGTCTCATCGAAGGGTCCACGGGCAATCTCGATACTGCAGTGGGGCAGCGGCAGTTCTGCCTCCGGGGTATCCACCAGGCGGAGCAGATAGTGATGCTGAGGCTTGGCGGCAAAGGCGGAAATATGCTGTTTTCCGATGGCCAGAAAGACCCGCGAAGGCGCATCCGGCAGAGCCTGAACCGCTGCGCCGATATCGGAAACATGGATCCAGATGTCACCCACCGAGACTTGCCAGGCTGGGCGTTCAAAGGCGCAGAGAGGCACGCCGGCCTCTGCGCAGGCCGCAACCGTATTGCGACTCATCTGCGCTGCAAAGGGGTGGGTGGCATCAACGACATGACTGATCGCCGCATCTCGAAGATAGGTAACCAATCCGTCTACCCCGCCAAAGCCCCCCACTCGCATGGGCAGCGGTTGCGCGATGGGGTGAGCGGTGCGACCGGCATAAGAAAACACCGCATCCTCGCCTGCCTCCGCAAGGGCTTTGGCCAATCTGCTGGCCTCTGTGGTGCCGCCCAACACAAGGGTACGTGTCATGTCTGATCCTGTTGTCGCATCTGTCACCCCGCCGTGGCTGACAATCATTGGTCTGGGTGAAGATGGACTGGCAGGCCTCTCGGAGGCAAGCCAGAATGCACTGCAGGCGGCGGACGTCATCTTCGGGGGGCCGCGTCATCTGGATCTGGTGGAGGCTGGGGCCAAGGCGCGGCCCTGGCCCGTGCCCTTTTCCACCCAGCCCGTGTTGGCGCTGCGCGGCAGCCCTGTGGTGGTGCTCGCATCAGGCGATCCGTTCTGGCACGGGGCTGGGGGCTCTTTGATGAAGGATCTGGCGGCAGAAGAATGGGTTTCTTACCCGGTTCCCTCCTGCTTTGCCCTCGCGGCTAACCGCCTGGGGTGGAAACTGGAAGACACACTCTGCCTTGGGCTCCACGCCGCCCCTTTTGCCAAGCTCCTGCCGCTCTTGGGCCGGGGCACACGGGTGATCTGCACCCTGCGTGACGGAGAGGCCGCCGCAGAACTAGCGCACTGGCTGGTTGAGAATGGCCATGATACCGCGAGCCTGCATCTGATGGAGCGGCTTGGCGGCCCCCATGAACGGCTGTACCAGGATATTGCCAAGGATTGGAATTTTCCGCCAGGGGGGGCACCGGTCCTCGTCGCCATCGAGGCAACTCAGCCCGGGCTGCCGCAGGCTTCGGGGCTGGCGGATGCGCATTTCGCCAGCGACGGTCAAATCACCAAACGCCCCATTCGCGCCCTGACCCTGTCGGCGCTGGCACCACGCAAAGGCGAGCTGCTCTGGGATATAGGTGGCGGATCCGGCTCTGTCTCAGTGGAGTGGTGTCTGGCAGCCCCAGGCGCGCGGGCCATCAGTTTTGAGCCCCGCGCTGAGCGCTTGCACAATATCCGCACCAATGCCGAGCGCTTTGGCCTGAGTCACCGCATGGCTGCCGCATTGGGTAAGGCCCCTGAAGTGCTAACTGGATATGAGCTGCCAGACTGTGTCTTTATTGGCGGTGGCGGGTCGCAGGCCCTGCTGGACCACCTCTGGATGATCCTGCCGCCAGGCACCCGGTTGGTGGCAAATGGTGTCACCCTAGAGACCGAGACGCTGCTGATGCAGGCCCATGCCCGCCACGGCGGGCATCTGCTGAAAGTCGAGATCGCAGAGGCTGGACCTCTGGGCTCCATGCGCGACTGGCGCCGTGCCCGCCCGGTGATCCAGTGGAGTGTCACCCGATGAAGGTGGCAGGGATCGGATTTCGCGCCAGCGCGACGCTGGCGGACCTGCGGCAGGCTCTGGACCTATTACAGATGCAGCCGGATGCACTTGCTTCACTTCAGGAAAAGGCCGCAGCCGAGCCTTTAAAAACATTGGCCACAGAGCTGGGGCTGCCCCTGATCGCCTTGACCGAAGAAGAAATCGCCGGAGAGCAGACCCTGACCTGTTCGCCCCGGATCAAGGCACGCTTTGCCACCGGTTCCCTGGCCGAGGCCGCTGCGCTGGTTGGCGCGCGTCAAACCCGGCCCGGCGCACACGCGCGCCTGATCGCCCCCCGAGTTATTACCGCGGATGGGATGGCCACCGCGGCCCTTGCAGAAAGACTTGAGCTATGACCGTTCATTTCATTGGCGCCGGCCCCGGTGCCGCCGATCTTATCACCCTGCGTGGGCGCGACCTGATCGCCGCCTGCCCGGTCTGCCTCTATGCCGGCTCGCTGGTCCCCGAGGCGCTGCTGCAGCACTGCCCCAAAGGCGCCAAGGTGATCAATACCGCCTCCCTGTCGCTAGATGAGATCATGGCCCATATCAAAGAGTCCCATGACGCAGGACACGACATTGCCCGCCTGCATTCGGGCGATCTGTCGGTCTGGTCTGCCCTGGGCGAACAGCTGCGCCGCTTGGGCGCGCTGGGTATCCCCTATGACGTCACCCCTGGCGTGCCCGCCTTTGCCGCTGCTGCCGCAGCCCTTGGGTCTGAGCTGACGCTGCCAGGTGTGGCCCAGTCATTGGTCCTGACACGGACCTCCGGCAAGGCCTCGGCCATGCCAGAAGGCGAAACGCTGGAAAATTTCGCCCAGACCGGCGCCACTCTGGCTATTCATCTCTCGGTGCATGTACTGGAAGAGGTGATCTCGCGCTTGACGCCCTCCTATGGAGCCGATTGCCCGGTGGCCATTGTCTGGCGCGCCACCTGGCCGGATCAAAAAGTGGTCAAAGCAACACTCGGCACCTTGGAAGAGGCCACCGGTGGAATGCGCGGGCGCACGGCCTTGATCCTGGTAGGACGGGCCTTGGGCAATGAGGATTTTGACGAAAGTTGTCTTTACGCCCAAGATTATGACCGCCGCTACCGTCCGCAAAGCGCGGACAGCCAATGGGCCAACTGGAGCGAAGGCGATGACTGAAGATATGCCTCAGCAAGGCCGCGGCAGACCCGAGGAAAGCGCAAAGCGCCCGCCCTTGGCCCAGTCTCTGACTAAGCCAAGCGCGGCACTGGCAATTTACAGCGAGGTTTGGACATGACCGCATTCCCTAAAGGCCTGATGATCTCGGCCCCTGCATCGGGCACTGGCAAGACCACCGTGATGCTCGGTCTGTTGCGCGCGCTGGCTGAGGATGGGCTGGTGGTACAGCCCTTTAAGAGCGGCCCCGACTACATTGACCCGGCCTTTCATTTTGCCGCCGCCAAACGCCCCAGTTTCAACCTGGATAGCTGGGCAATGGATGGCGGGCTTCTGGACGCGGTTGCTGGACAGGCCGCCGGAGCGGAGATCTGCATCGGCGAAGGCTCGATGGGGTTGTTTGACGGGGTGGCCACCCGCGGTCAATCCGGCTTTGGCTCCTCGGCCGAGACCGCCAAGCGCATGGGCTGGCCCGTGGTGCTGGTGATTGACGTTGGCGGCCAGGCACAATCCGCGGCTGCCACCGCGCTGGGGTTCAAATCCTATGACCCTGATGTGCCCTTTGCCGGGGTCATTCTGAACCGGGTTGCCAGCCCCCGTCATGAGCGACTGACACGTCTCGGAATGGAACGTGCTGGCGTCAAGGTTTTGGGCTCCCTGCCTCGCCGTGGTGATCTGGCCCTGCCAGAACGCCACCTGGGTCTCATTCAAGCGGTGGAACATCCTGATCTTGAGGCCGCCATCGCGGGCTATGCCACTTTCCTGCGCGACCATGTAGATCTTGAGGCAATCAAATCTGCGGCTCTCGGTGCCGCGGCACCAAGGGCGCAGGACCTGCCAAAACCCCCAGCCCAACGCATAGCATTGGCACGAGATTCGGCGTTTTCCTTTACCTACCCGCATCTTCTGACTGGTTGGCGCGCCGCAGGTGCTGAAATCCTACCGTTTTCGCCCCTCGCAGATGAGGCCCCCGCAGCGGATGCCGATTTGGTCTGGCTGCCCGGCGGCTATCCAGAGCTGCACGGCGGCACATTGGCCGCTGCAGAGAATTTCCGAGCAGGCCTGCGCCGACATGCTAAAACCAAGCCCGTGCATGGCGAATGTGGAGGCTATATGGCCCTAGGCGAGGCCCTGATCGACAAAGAGGGCAACCGTCATCAAATGGCCGGGTTGCTGGGACTGGTGACCTCCTACGAGAAACGCAAGTTCCATCTGGGCTACCGCCGTGCCGTGCTCCAGGCGCAGATGCCGGGCTTTGAAACAGGGGCTGCCCTGCGTGGCCACGAGTTCCACTATTCCACCATCCTGGATGAGCCCGACGCCCCGCTGGCCCATGTTATGGATGCCGACGGCAACCCTGTGCCTGAAACCGGATCCATCAAGGGCCATGTCACCGGGACCTTTTTCCATCTGATCACCGGAGAAAGCGCATGAGCGGCTTTGTAAGTTTTGTTTCCTCCGGCCCCGGCGATCCAGAGCTGCTGACTGTCAAGGCGGTGAAACGGCTGGAAACGGCAGATGCAGTGCTGTTTGATGATCTGTCATCAGGCCCCATCCTGACCCATGCCAACCCCGAGGCCGATCTGGTGGGCGTCGGCAAACGTGCCGGCCGCCCCTCTCCCAAACAGGATCATGTGAGCCAGCTCTTGGTCGATTTTGCCAAAAGCGGCCTCAAAGTGGTGCGACTGAAATCTGGCGATAGCGGCGTCTTTGGCCGCTTGGAAGAAGAGATTGCGGCCCTGCGCGCCGCAGGGATCGGCTTTGAAATCGTCCCCGGTGTGACCGCAGCCTCAGCCGCCGCGGCCGCGGCCAATATTCCGCTGACCCGACGACTAACGGCCCGGCGCATGCAGTTTATCACCGGTCACGACGTCACCGGAGGCCTGCCAGACAGTCTCAACATGGCAGCCCTGGCTGACCCGGATGCGACCACCGTGGTCTATATGGGAAAGCGCACCTTTGCCGCCTTGGCCGAAAAACTGGTGGAAGCCGGCTTGCCCCCTGAAACCCATGCCCTGGTGGCCCTGGGTGTTTCCACCCCCGAGCAAGAACTGAGCTGCCACACGGTTGGAGAGTTGCCACAGGTGCTGCGGCAAATGGAGACGACAGCACCCGTACTCATTCTCTATGGCCCCCTGGCAGATAGCGATCTGGAAGCGGGCATCTCAGCTGAGACATCCTAGCACCGCCGAATCTCTGCGCCGGTCTGCTAGCTGCAGCACTCCACAAAAGCGAGGTTTTGCCGCTTTTGGGCCGCAAACGTCGGTGCTGCATGATTGACAGAAAGGCCCAAAATGTGGGACCCGTATTCTATCGAAGGTTCCACTGAAGCCCAAGGCTTTTGGATGAAAAGGGAATCCGGTGAGGTGTAGCCAAAAGGCGCCAAACCCGGAACTGCCCCCGCAACTGTGAGCGGCGAGCCACTGGGATAAGCCACTGATCTGCACAGCAGGTCGGGAAGGCCCCAGACCGGCCCAGACCCGCAAGTCAGGAGACCTGCCCTCGTGAGTTGACCATATAGGTCGGCTGGATCACGAACCGCTACACATGTCGCCGGGGAAGGCGACAGGGAGACAGAGCTATGCATATCGAACCCGGCGTCGTCGACGCTGCAAAAATGACCCTCGCCTACGGCACCGCCGCAGGCGCGACAGCCTATGCGGCAAAAGAGACCTTCAGCGATCTGCGCAGCAGCGGGCTTGTGTCCTATGCGGGGCGCTCCGCAATTGCCGCGCTGGGTGTGTTTTTGTTCTTTGAAGTGCTGCCGCATTTCCCCGTCGGCGTCTCTGAGGTGCATTTCATTCTCGGATCGACCCTGTTCCTGATCCTTGGCGCAGCCCCCGCCGCTTTTGGTCTGGCGCTCGGCCTGCTGATCCAGGGGGCCTTCTTTGCGCCCACCGATCTGCCGATGTATTTCGTAAACCTGACCACCCTGCTGGTGCCGCTGTTCGCGCTGCATGCGCTGGCCCGTCGCATCATTCCTGCCGGGACCGCCTATGTGGATCTGAAATACAGCCAAGCGCTGGCCCTTTCGGTTGCCTACCAGGGCGGCGTTGTTGCTTGGGTTGCCTTCTGGGTTTTCTACGGCCAGGGTTTTGGCGCCGAAACTATGTCTTCTGTGCTGACCTTTGGCGGTGCCTATATGCTGGTTGTTCTGATTGAACCGCTTGCTGATCTGGCCATCCTCGCCACGGCCAAGGCCCTGCGCAGCCTGGAAGGTACAGGCATGGTCACCCCTCGCCTCTACAAAGCAGCCTGATCTGGCCAATGCCTTGATCAAGACTTGATTTACCAAGAACACGGCCCCATAGCGGGCCGTGTTTCTTTTTGCCCGGCCCGCTATGGGGCTCCTCACATGAGCAGTACTATGATCGAACTCTCCCTGATTGGCATTGGCACCGGCAACCCGGAGCACCTGACGCTGCAAGCGATTCAGGCGCTGAATGCCTGTGATCTGATCCTCATCCCCAATAAGGGCAAAGGCAAAGACGATCTGGCCTCCCTGCGCCAGGAGATTTGCGCCAGGGTGATCAGCGCGCCTGGACCACGCATTGTAGAGTTCGACCTACCTGTGCGCGATCCTGCGATTTCTGACTACACTGCACGTGTAGATCACTGGCACGATGCCATCGCCCAGGTCTGGATTGAGACCATTCGCGCCCAGCTGCCAGACGCTACGGCAAAAGTTGGCTTTTTGGTTTGGGGCGATCCCGCGCTCTATGACAGCACCATGCGCATCGCTGAGCGACTAAAGGGCACTCAGAAGATCAGCATTGAAGTCATTCCCGGCGTGACCTCCATTCAGGCCCTGACAGCGGCCCATGCGATACCGCTGAACGAAATTGGCGCGCCTTTCACCGTCACCACTGGACGGCAGCTGCGCGAAAACGGCTGGCCCGACAGTGCTGATACCCTCGTGATCATGTTGGATGGAGAGTGCTCATTTCAGGCCATTGATCCGACCGGGGTTGAGATTTGGTGGTCTGCATATGCCGGGATGGAAAACCAGATCAGCCTCTGTGGCCCCTTGCAGGAGGTCGCTGCCGAGATCATTGCAACCCGCGCACAGGCGCGTAGCGATCACGGTTGGATCATGGACATCTACCTGCTACGCAAATCTTGAGACACAGGCGCTATTCGGGCTAGCTCTGTGCCATGCGCCTGCCTGCCAACCAGAGCGACGACAGGCCTGATAGAATGATCACAGCAAGCCCCAAGAGCGCCAGCACATCTGGGATATCCCCAAAGACAATCACGCCAATAAGGGTGGCTGCCAGCAACTGGCTATAGACCAGAGGTGCCACCACATTTGCGGGGGTTGTACGATTGGCAACAGCCAGCAGAAAGTTTCCCGCTGCCGAGCCAAGCGCAGAGACCAGCACCAGGCCTGCTCCGGCCAGATCTATGCTCTGTGGAATGGACCCCAAACTAAAGGGCAGCAGTACTAGGGCCCCTATAATCAATTGAGAAATCAGCAAGAATCGCGGGCGATATTGCCCTGCCAACCAGCGTGTCGACACGAGGTATGAGCCATGAAAACAGCCAGCCAACAGGGCAAACCCCATGCCGATCTGCATGCCAAAGCCAGGCTTCACCACCAAAAGAACACCTGCAAAGCTCACCAGAAGCAGGGCCATCCGGCTGAGGTCAGCGCGCTCTTTCAGCAATAGCGCTGACAAGCCAAAGGCCACGATTGGGCCAATAAAAAACCCACCAAAAACATTGGCAATTGGCTCGGTCTTGAGCGCCGTGAGAATGCAGGAAATGCCAGCGGAGATCAGCAGCGCACGCAAAATGATCCGCCAATCCAGGAAACCGCGCAGTTCTGCGGCGGTCAACCCGCTGAATGGCAACAGAACCACCGCCGCCACCGTAAACCGGGACCAGGCCACAAAGATTGGGCTGAAGCCCTGCGCCGTCAGCACCTTCCCGGCGGCGTCTCCAATGACGATCAAAGTCATGGCGAGGACCACCATGCCAAGAATGCGCAGCGACAAATGGGAGGTCATCGAAAGCCCCTTCTGGTGATCCGATCAAACACGTGCCTCACCCAAGCCAATCCTTTCGCAAGATCGCATCGCGCAAGGCTCTTAGATCATCGCGCAGTTGTTCCAACCCAATGGGACCACCTAGGCAAACCCGCAGGGCCTCGCTGGGCTGGCCCAAGACGGTAAAGGCATCGCTGGGCATAATCCCGATCTGGCGGTTCGCCATACGGCCCATGACCTCCGCCCGGCTGGTACCGCGAGGCAGCTCTACCCAGAGATTAAAAGCCTCCGGCGCGCCGCTCACAAAACAGCCACAGAGGATCTCTCGCGCCAATTCTTGCCGTTCGGCAGCAGCGCGCCGCACGAAGGACTGGAGCTCTGTGGCGGTGCCATCTTCGATCCAGCGCCCCAATAGCGCCAGGCTCAGCGGAGAGGCCATCACATTAATGCTGCGCAGAGCTTGGGAGAACCGCCCCATCTCGGCGCGTTGCGGCACCGTCGTATAGGCAAGCCGCAGACCCGCGCCAAAGCATTTGGAAATCCCGGCGACATGCCAGGCCAGGTCTGGCAAATGATCGGAAATTGGCGGCGGAGCATCTGCCGCCACAAAGCGATAGGCATCATCTTCGATGAGCTGCACATCATGCCGTTTGAGCACCTCAGCGATCTCGCGGCGACGGCTTTCGGACATTGTCTTAGTGGTTGGGTTTTGCAAGGTTGGGTTGAGGTAAAGAGCCGCAGGCCAGTGTTCGGTAATTGCCCGTTCCAGTGCCTCGGGGCGCAGCCCCTCTTGATCATGGGGCACTCCGATCAGTCGCAACCCCAGCTGGGCGGCGATGGAGCGAATGCCAGGATAGGTCAATGTCTCACAAAGCAGGCTCTGCCCCGGCTCGCTCAGCAGAGACAGGATCGCATAGATGCTGGAATGAGCTCCTGGCGTGATGGCAAAGCGATCCGGGGCGAATTTCAACCCATTTGCCTGCATCCAAACCTGGGCAATCTCGCGGTCGGCGGCGCTGCCGCGAACCGATTGATAGCGCAATAACGGCACCAGATTGGCCGCCACATGGCCAAGGCCCGCTGCCATACGGGCAACAAGAGCGGGATCCTCTGGCTCTGGTGGCATATTCATCATTGGGTCTTCTTCCAGGATCCTACGCGGATCCGGGGTTTCCAGTGCCCCCACGCCCCCGATCGCGGCATCTGGGGCGCGTACATATGTGCCACGCCCTACAAAACTCTCGATATCGCCGCGCCGTACAGACTCTGCATACCCACGAGAAACAGTTGAGAAATCAACCCCAAGATCCTGTGCCACACCACGCTGTGGCGGCAGGCGATCGCCAGGCAACAACAGACCTGCATCAATGTCGGCGCGTATGGCATCCGCGATTTCCACATAGCGCGGCTTATCCGACATCGGCAGCGTTGGACTCCATTGTTTCAAAGGATCTCTCCCCAGCTAATTCAATTCCTCACCCTGTTCCCAGAATGCGTTCGGGTAAAGGGCTACCGGTGCAATACCCCTGAGTCAGGTACAATTGCAACCACATTGATCGGATGATTGATTGCAAACAATCATGAAACACTTTAAGGGATTGACGACAGCACTTCCAAGGTAGCGATGACAGATATGACCCAGAGCGAAACCACAGCAGCCCTAACCCAAGAACCACAGCAGCGTGCCTGGAAACCTGCAGTATTACGGGGGGTGCAATTGCGCTGCCCCAACTGCGGCGAGGGTAAAATGCTAGAGAGCTATCTAAAAGTGAAGCACAGCTGTGAGGCCTGCGGCCAGGAGCTACATCACAACCGCGCCGATGATGGCCCGGCCTATCTGACCATTCTTCTGGTCGGCCACCTGCTCGGCTTTGCGCTCCACATCACCTACATCCAGTTTCGCCCTGACCCACTCACGCTGGCCCTGATCATGTCACTGGTGACCATCTCGGCCTCTCTTTTCATATTGCCGCGTATGAAGGGCCTAGTGGTTGCCTACCAATGGGCAAAACGCATGCACGGCTTTTAGGCCGCGCTTCGCCACTCCGCAAAAGTCCTGTATCCAGCCGCCCGATCAAGGTTGCCATAGAGCCTGAAAAGGGCGCTGGGGATTAAAATTCTTGATCTCGCAGGAAATCCGCCTACACTCGCGATACGGGTGTATTGTTTTACACCCTAAAATAACGCCGGTATTTCCAAGGCTTATTTCGTATCCTTCGCATGTAAAAAGGGGACAAGATGGCGGGTGACCATATTCTCCAGGCCAGAAAAGTACATGCACAAAATATAAGAGAATCGTCAAACTGGCTGTTCTATTACTTTATGATCGCCGTCGGGCTAAGCATTTGCGCTGCAGCAACCCGCGCTATCCCCTATGGGCCGCTTTACTATATTGGCCTGCCTATTTTTTTGATATTTTTTGTGGCTCCGCCCCTAATTTTTCCAGGTGGAAAGCATCACGCAAAGCGCGTCATACTTCTTATTCTTGGCCTGTTCCTGCTTTCCATCACCGGCCTTGTCTTTCTTGGATTGGTTTCCGCTGGCTGGCTAATTCTGTTGACCACTCCGATTATCTCGGTGGCGTTACTAGGTCGGCGAGCAGCCTATGTGACTCTTGCCATCTCTCTAATCATCTCGCTCAGCCTCGGCTATTTGCATTCAGCCGGGTATTTGCAGGCCAATGTTACCAATTATGAAGACTACATTGGAAACTGGCGCAACTGGATGGTGATGACCCTGGCATTGCTGTTTAGCGGCGTTGCCTGCATCAATTTAACCGAACATCTGCGAAAACAGTGGGAACTCACTAATATCGCGCTCTACCAGCAGCATGATCAAATGCATGCCCTGGTCGAGTATGCCCCAGAGGCCATTCTGATCTACGATATGGACTTAAAGGTCTTTATAACCAGCAATACTCGCGCGGAAAAGATCCTCGGCTACCCACCTGATGAACTGGCAGGCAGAACGTTACCCGGAGAAATAAGCCCAGAGTACCAGTCCGACGGGCAGCGTTCTGAAGACGCAATAGCAAAGCATCTGCAGCAGGCGCTTTCCGGGGAATTCCCTGTTTTTGAATGGCAATTCGAAAACAAAGAGGGCGACATACTTGAGTGTGAGATGTCTCTAGCCCGCCTGCCGCCTTTTGATCGAAAACTCATCCGTGCCAGCGTGGTCGAAATCTCTGCCCGCAAGACCGAGATCCTAGAACGCGCAAAGATCCAACAGCAGCTCGCCATGTCACAGAAGCTCGAAGCCGTCGGAAAGCTGACTGGTGGGGTCGCGCATGATTTCAACAACCTTCTCGCCGTCACTCTGGGCAATCTTGAGTTGCTTAAAGACGAAATTGATAACCTGCAACACAAACAGCTCATAGACAAAAGCATCGCGGCGACCCTGCGAGGGTCAGATCTGACCCGCAATATGCTGGCCTTTGCTCGTAAAGCCAGCCTGGAGCCAAGCCCAATCGACATCAATTTGGTGGTACAGGAAACCAAAAGTTGGATCAGTCGAACCCTGCCCGCGACAATTGAGGTGAAAACCTCCCTGAGCGATGGGCTGTGGCCTGTTGAAGCCGACCCGAGCGCCACAGAAAGCGCATTATTGAACCTGATACTCAACGCCCAAGATGCTATGCGCAGGGGAGGAAAACTCACCATTGAGACCGCAAACATAAAAATTGATGACAGCTACATGGACGCCCGCCAAGAAGAGCTACCTCCAGGGCACTATGTAATGCTGGCGATCAGCGATACCGGTGAGGGCATTCCGCCAGAAATCGTATCTGAAATCTTTGAACCGTTCTTTTCCACGAAGGCCCCCGGCAGCAATTCCGGCCTAGGGCTTTCCATGGTGCATGGCTTTATGCGCCAGTCCAATGGCACTGTGCAGGTCTATTCCGAGCCAGGTGTAGGCACCACTTTCAAGCTTTTCTTCAAGGCGGCAACCCAGAACACTGAGACCGAGCCAGAGGCAGAGGCACAACTAGATTTGTGCTCTAGTACCGGGCTTCGTATCTTGCTGGCCGAAGACGATGCCGCGGTGCAGGAGGTTTTGGTCAAGACCTTGGAAAATGCGGGCTACGCCGTGACCGCCGCCTCTTCAGGAGATGCAGCAAAAGCGATTTTTGAAACGGACCCCAGTTTTGACCTGCTGATCACAGATATTGTGATGCCAGGTAAGCTACTAGGCACAACCCTGTCTGCGGAACTCCGCCTGCTGGCGCCAGGCTTGCCGGTCATTTTCATGTCCGGATATGCCAGCGAAGCCACAGTCCACGGGAACGGGCTGCGTCCAGATGATATTCGGTTGATGAAGCCTGTACGACGCAGAGACCTAATCAACGCCATCCATAAAATTCTGGGCTAATCATCCCAGCCAGTTTTATTACTCAAAACCGGGCCAATCTCAGCGCCCTGCATCAACCTTTCGCAGGCGCCGCCCCCCCCCATTTGCGCAGATTGCAAACCAAGAAATGCTGATCACGGGGATCCAAGGTTTATAATGACATCTTGGTATTGGCCAACTCGGGAAACCTGCCTACAATATCCGACTTCGACCAGGCCAATGCGCCAGGCTAGTTCCATAGCTAGCGTACTATGCGGGCGGGCCCTCGTAAGGTTTGCGGTTTCTAACATCAGATCTGTTCGTTGGCCGCAGCTCCAACGGGCCCACATATTGAATGACACCCGGATTGAGACGAGGGGTGTTCGAAGTTGTTGGCAGGGTCAAAATGCGGTCGAAGCTGGTGGGGCTTAGCGTAGCCACACGCAGCTATTGCTGCGCATGGCTTGATCCAAACTAGCGCTGGTCTATCGCCACATCGGATATGTCTGGACGATTGCTCTAATTCGAGTTTTCAGCTCACCCGCCGCAGGTAACCATTTTTTGCCACCGTAATGAGCAGTCGCTCGTGCACCGAGGCGTCAATTTCAAAACGTGGCTCGTCTTGAAGAAAGGCCCGCACGGCGGTTTGTGGATTGTCACCCTTACCCCAAGGCCGATCGGGATATGCGTCTTCTTCCATATCCTCGATCAAGGTATCAAAAACAACACAATAGCTGCCAACTGACGTGAGATCGGCATATGCCTTCAGCTCTTCAAGAACGTGATCATGGGTGTGGTTGCTGTCCAGACAGATCAGGATCTTTTTGTAGTCAGCAGCAAAGCTCCTCACCTGGGCAATCACATCACTGTCAATGGAAGAGCCTTGGATCATCTCGATACGCGAGCGCATCGGGTGCGCATCAATAGCAGCAAGATTGTGCTCGCGAATATCAATATCGATACCCAGAACTTTGCGCGCAGAGCGGGACGGATCAAAAGTCTGCCCTGCTTCCATGGCCTCGGTCATGTCCAGCATTGCCAGCAACGAGGCCGAAAAGATCAAAGAGCCCCCATGGGCAATGCCTGTTTCAATGATCAAATCTGGCTTCACTTCCCAGATCAGCTCCTGCATGGCGACAATATCCTGCGGATACTGAATGATGGGCCGCCCCATCCAATGGAAGTTATAAGAGTATTCAGCAACAGCGGAGGACTGCAGAAACGCCAAAGCTGAGGTCTGCAACTTGGTATCAGCACCCATTGCCTGGGTCCGGTCCTGAATATCAGATTTGAATTTGGTCATCGCATTGTCTTTCGTTGGCTAGGTGCATTCATTTTCAGGTCAACAAACAGATAGTTCAACTGTAGGCGCAGTAGTGGAATTGATATCGGGCTTACGCATGCGGCCCATTCTGTGTCTCGTAGCTCGATCAAGACAGGTGGATCATCAGGGTTTTCGGGTCTCGCGCCGAAACTAAACGGGGCGCGACTTGCGCAGGCAGTCTCGATCCCTTTGGCCAAAGCGTTGGCAATAGCTGCGATATCGGCGACTTGGCGAACCATCGGATATGCGACCATCGGATATGCGGCTACCAGCGCGGCGCACACCGCGCGGCTAACAAACCCTTTAGCATCGGTCAAGAGTATCCGTGTTGTTACCTATCGCCATCCCAAGCGGCCTCAGCTGAATTTTTGCATCAATTCAGCTTCGGACAGGATGGCCAGCGCCTGGTTCTCTGCGGCTGTGTGAAGTGGGTCATCACTGCTGCCAAGATTAAAAACAACGTCCGTGTGAGCAATGTCCTCAAGGCACGAGACCCTGCGCACTGGAACGCGCGCAATCGAGCCCAGCGCGTCAAATGTCGCCTCAGGACAGTCCCCGATGATCGCGACACCCTGTGCGTCCAGCATTGTGGGCAGGGTTACACAGATGTATTTGATCGCTGCTGCGAGCCGGATTTGTTCCATTGGAATGGGCAGCGCCTTGACCAGTCCCAGCCCTCGCAAACGGGCTGCCAGCGCATAGGTTTCGACCGGATCGCCCCCCCGTTTCACCCGCAGACGCAGGGCGACCAACATCCGTTCCATCACGATGCGAAGGATCCCCTTCTCGGTCGCGACGATATCTTTCAATCCACCATGTTCTCGCGCCAGCCCAAACATATACTCTAGCCCGCCACGATACTTGTCCCAGGCACTCTGAACTTCTAGGTGACCAAGCTGCGCCCGGTTATCACCTTCAAAGTGACGCGAGACAGAAACATAGAAAGGATCAGAGGCATAAATGAGATCCCCGGCCCCCAAATATTCGCAGGGCACTGTAAAGGCCCAGAAGGCAAGGTCATTTGCCTGCGGATTGAGCCGCTTCACGACCTCGGAGCGCACGATAGAAATCTCAGAGAAGACCTTGTGATCCAGCACATGGGTCAGAAGTTTCGCATAGTTTCCACGCGGAATGACCACGTTCTTGGGCTGCGTATACAAAGGCGCATTCTCGACGTCCAAAACCAGGTCGTGAACCTTCCAAGGGGCATAAAGCGCCGAAGCCTTTGGGTTTGCGTCAAGAAGTGCAAGCGCCGAAATGACCCCTGCGGAATGGAGGCGATCATCATCCGCCAAGTAAACAGCATAGGTTCCCTTTGCTGCACGCATGACGGCCTGAATATTGCGAAGTGCGCCTACGTTTTCGGACTGCCGGATATATCTCAGTGGCAATCGGCTCTCAGCTTCGGTGACCACCGACTGAGTTTCGTCGCTCGATGCATTATCAGACACGATGATTTCGCAAGCAAAGGGAAACTCGGCCACATTCTGTTCAAGCGCTTGCAACAGCGTTGTAAGATAGCGGGCACGTTCAAAGGTCGGGATACAGATGCTTAGTTTGATATCTGACATGTTTAACTATCTTTGCTGTCTAGGTGGCTGGGATAGGCCTATAGCGCGGTTTCCGATCATCGGGTGAGACCCAAAATAGGAATATTCGGTGATCCGAACCCCAAATCCTCCGGCAAGTATAACGACCCTCATATATCTTCCATTGATTTGCAGTTTTACCACACAGCTTTGGATAGCAGCATCGTAGTTAACTTTTGGTGCACGCCTCCTGTAAAGCGAAGGGTTTGCGCTCATGCAGGAATGTGCAGTAGTCGTGATCTCAGCGCACGGCGCATCAGATTAGGGAAATTGTTCGAAACAGTGTTGAAGGGTCTTGTTGGCCTCCCCAGAGGAGGAAAAATCCGCCATTGGCGCGTGATGAAACCCTCTTTAAGCTGCCACATATCAACAGCCCCCCGCGAATTCGCATGAGGCCTGGGGCGCGCACATTGAAAAACTTGGACGCCTTCTTTGCAGGGCGTACAACACAAGAGAAAAATAAAGATCGAGGGAACTCAAAATGGTAAAGGCAGCTTTTCTGGGCCTGGGAGTAATGGGATATCCCATGGCTGGGTATCTGCAAAAGGCAGGGCATGAGGTCACAGTCTATAACCGGACCACGGCAAAGGCCGAAAAATGGGCCAAGGAATACGGCGGCGGATTTGCCGCCACACCGCGCGAAGCCGCAGAGGGCGCCGAGTTTGTTTTTGCCTGTGTCGGTAACGATGATGACCTGCGCAATGTCTGCCTAGGTGACGATGGTGCCTTGGCAGGCATGAGCTCAGGCGCGGTTTTTGTTGACCACACAACCGTCTCGGCAAAAGTCACGCGAGAGCTTTATGCCCTGGCCCAACAGGCGGGCGTGAGTTTTGTCGACGCGCCTGTGTCGGGTGGCCAGGCGGGTGCTGAGAACGGGCAACTGGTTGTGATGTGTGGCGGCGACCAATCCGCCTTTGACAAGGCCGAAGCCTTGATCAGTTCCTTTGCTAAGAAATGTACCCGCTTGGGAGACAGCGGCGCTGGACAGTTGACCAAAATGGTCAACCAGATCTGTATTGCAGGACTGGTGCAGGGTCTGTCCGAAGGGCTGCATTTCGCCGAAAAAGCCGGACTTGATGGGCGTGCAGTTATCGACGTCATTGGCGGTGGCGCTGCGGGCAGCTGGCAGATGGTAAACCGATACGAAACCATGTTGGACGACCATTTTGAGCATGGGTTTGCGGTTGACTGGATGCGCAAGGATCTGGGTATCTGCCTGGCAACAGCCGATGAGAACGAGGCAAGCCTGCCGGTGACGGCCCTCGTCGATCAGTTCTACAAGGATGTACAAAAACTTGGCGGCAGTCGATGGGATACCTCGAGCCTGCTCAAGCGACTGCGTGCGCTGGACTCGGATACCTAAGAGCGCTCGATCCCAACTATGAGATCATGGGGTTTGACCCCTACAGATCTTATTAGTGGCTGATATGCCTTCTCTGTGGCCAGATCTGCTCTTACCAGAGCGGTCTGGCCCTTTGCATCGGCAGCAGTTTTGGGATCGTCAGCACCTATCATCGGGCGGCGTTTGTTCCACCCATTGCTCGCTCCTGTACTGCCATCTGCTTTGAACCAATCCCTGCGGGTTCAATCTGAGGGCAAAACCCAAACCCCAAGCGAGAGCGCAAATTTACCATGGGACAGGTCTGCCCGCCCAGTCGAAAAAACCTCCAGTCTGGGACGGAGACAGCTGATCAATAACCTTCAATAGGTTTGCAGCCGCTGCGCTTGGCGCAACCTTTTGGTGGCCAGGGTAGGCACCCGTAAATGCGGTCTCCACCGTACCGGGGTGCAACGAGACAACAATGGCCTTTTTGCGCTTTCTCGCGATCTCGATAGCGGCCGTGCGCACGATCTGGTTGGCCGCAGCTTTCGCCGCGCGGTAGCTGTACCATCCGCCAAGGCGGTTATCACCGATTGACCCGACCCGGGCCGTGAGAACCCCAACAACGCAGCGCCCGTCTTTTGGCAAAAGCCGTGGCAAATTCTGCAGAACCAATGCAGGGCCAATGGCATTCACAGCCATGACCTGGGCCATATTGTCTGCATTTATCTGCGCAAGTGACTTTTCTGGCCCCGCATCTTTGGGCGCCAAGATACCACTGGCTATCAATACTGTATCAAAGGCACCACAGAGCCCCTGCATAGCCTGCTCAACAAGCGCTGGGTCGGTTAAATCCAGCCCATCAGTGGCCCGCGACAATCGCGTCACCTCAGCTCCCCCTGTTTCAAGAGCCGTACAAAGTGCCGCCCCGATCCCACCGGACGCCCCAATGACAAGTGCACGGCCACTCATACTGCCGTTACCTTTGACAGCGGGCGACACAGAGCAATTTTGTTCCGTGTGGACCGGCTGTTAAACAGAGGCAAGCGCCCAGATGGTATCTCGTTCTTTTTCACTGTACGCCCCCAACTCAACCGGACCTTCTGCATGATCAAGCCCGTTATGTTCCATTATTCTTTCATTACGGCTCAGTCCTGAAATCAGATCACTGACAAAAACCAGACGAACGAGTGAACCATTCTGTCTTGGACTACGTATTGAGTAAAAGAGAAACAGTAGCTGTGTAGAGATGACCCGCCCAAAACCCATCATTATCTGGTTCCGCAAAGATTTCAGGCTTGCTGATCATCAGGCGCTTTTTGCGGCAAGCAATAGCGAACGTCCTATTATTCCAGTCGTCTTGCTTGATGAGGTTGTACAAACCTACGGGGCAGCTCCCAAATGGCGCCTATCCAAAGCGATTGAACACTTTGCAGATCGCCTCAAACAGGTCGGATCTCGCCTGATCCTGCGTCGCGGAGCCGCCGCACAGGAGCTGCTGGCCCTGGCGCAAGAAACCGGAGCCGAAGACATATGGTGGACTCGTGCCTATGACCCGGACGCAATTGCCAGAGACACCAAGGTCAAATCAACACTGACAGACGCAGGCTTCAAAGCCAAAAGCTGGTCTGGCCATCTTCTGTTTGAACCCTGGGCGGTCAAGACCAAACAAGGTGGTTTCTTCAAGGTATACAGCCCGATGTGGCGCGCCGTAAAAGACCTGGATGTCGCGCCGCCTGCCCCTGCCCCAAAGCATATGCTGGCACCTGAAACATGGCCGATCTCTGAACGACTTCAGGACTGGCAGCTGGACAAGGACATGCACCGCGGGTCAAGGATCTTGACTGCTCACGCACGCATTGGCGAGGTGGCGGCCAGTGCGCGTCTTGTCCGTTTTCTGGACGAGGCCATAGAAAACTACAAGGAGCGCCGGGATTACCCGGCACAAAACGCGACCTCCGGCCTATCCGAAAACCTAGCTTGGGGTGAAATCGGGCCCTGTACGGTCTGGCATGCGGGTCTGCGTGCCCATTTGGAGGGGAAGCGCGGGGCCGAGCATTTTTTGAAGGAGCTGGTATGGCGCGAATTTGCCTATCATCTGGCTTTTCATACTCCCATGATCATACAAGAGAACTGGAGGGCTCAGTGGGATGACTTTCCCTGGTCAGAGCAGGAGGACGAAGCTGTTTTACGATGGAAACAAGGGCGGACGGGTGTTCCCCTTGTCGATGCCGCCATGCGGGAACTCTATGTGACGGGTCACATGCACAATCGCAGTCGCATGATTGTCGCATCATATCTTACCAAACATATGCTTAAGCATTGGCGCATTGGGCAAAAATGGTTTGCAGACTGCCTGATTGATTGGGACCCCGCTGCAAATGCGATGGGCTGGCAATGGGTGGCCGGGTGCGGACCAGATGCCGCGCCCTATTTCCGAATTTTCAACCCCGAAACCCAGGCGAAAAAATTCGATGCCGAGCAGCGATATATCCGCAGATTCCTTGCCGAGCGCGCACCATCCCCCGGTCCAGAGGCTCTGGCGTTTTTTGACGCCTGCCCGCGTGCCTGGGCGCTGTCAAAGGACGACCCATACCCGACACCAATTGTCGGACTGGCTGAGGGTCGTCACAGGGCTCTCACAGCCTATGGCGCGCGTTGAAAGTGACGGGGCAAAAGATTCTCTTCACCCCAACACAAGAAACAGAACGGTGAGGCCCATCAGCGTCCAACACTAGCACCTTTTAACTGAACCATTTTACTGGTGGCTAAGCTGCATGGCCAGCCTGGGCCTCGGTTGCTCTTGGGACTGTCGGCCTTGGCGCATCGCAGGCCCGTGCTGTGCAGTCTTTGGAACGGGCCTTTCAATCCAATCTCTCTTCAGGCCCTCATGTCGCTTTTCTGTGCATTGGCGGTCAGAGCGATAATCCGGCACTTTATCCACCCTGTAGGCTTTGTTGCACAAATGGTCTGATGGGATGCACTTTATGAACCCAGCGTGATAGCTGACGGCGAAGAGCAGCTGGGTCCCGACGCATGCCATTCAGACTTGTTTGACGCTGAAGGTTCGCGCGGTCGAGATCTTGGGGTGCCACATCGGCGATGCGCCCATGCTGACCGAACTCCTGAAACAAATCCCACCCGATCAGGGCACCGGCAGTGTCACCGCAGACCGGGCGTATGACACGCGCAAATGACACGAGGCGATTGCTGCTAGAGACGCCCATGCGTGCCATAGTGCTCGAACCAATGGCGCGACATGGCCCATTCCTCAACCGCTACACCGCTCTTGGCAGGACTGTGACTGCACCAAAGGCCTAAGTCCGTCTCGGATAAGGGGAAGCTCGAACATCAATCAATTTGTCTAACAAAACCCTCTCCAAGAGAAACTTTGGCGCAGAACCGATTTTCGCAAGACCCTACAGAGTTAGGGGCCGACCGCCCTCAGTCAGACAACTCAGCCTTTAGGTCGTTGCAACCACCCAATCAGGGCAAATGCCAGAACTGCGTATGAAAGGCGCGATCTCGTGGCCGCGAAAAAGACCGTGGTCCGTTACCAAAATGGTCCCGATACCGGCTGCAGCTCCCCCCAAAACATCTGTGTGCAGCGTATCCCCCACCATAGCAATGCGATGGCGGGGGATGCCTTCCAGCCGGTTCAGAGCGACCTCAAAGGCATTGCTGTATGGTTTGCCATAGAACTCAGCCTTAAGGCCCGTTTTCGCGATGATGTCATGTGCCACCAAGCCTGGCTCCAACGACAGGCCATCTTCGCGCGGGGCAACCAGGTCCGGGTTGGCGACCACCAGCGGCCTTGGGCGAACCTTCAACGCCTGGACCACAGCAGCGGTATCTGCCTCGCGCCAACGGGCTGAGGACAGCAGCAGAATTCCGTCGGCGGTGTTCAGTAGGCCAGGATCGTCAGCCAAATGGGCAATCCGCGCATAGGCCGGTGCATCGCTGAAGTCATCGCCCTGCGCTGCAGCTGCGGCCCAGACTTTTGACGGGGGCAATGTGGGAAGATTGGCGAACGCCACATCGCGACTGGAGACCACCTCAGAAGCGTCAAAGTCAAAACCCAGCCTGTGGTATTTTGCCAGGATTTCTGCGCGCGTATAGCTGGCTGCATTGGTGAGAACAATCAGCCGCTTGCCCAGAGCGCGCAGCGCAGCCATTCGCTCCACCGCGCCATTGATGGCGGTTTCGCCTCTGTTCAAAACACCAAATGCGTCCAGAATATAAGCGTCGTAGTCGGCCACGGTGTCACTCAGATCCTGCCCAGAGCGGGATGTGGGCGGAAACTCAGCAGCGGGCAAAGCCGCGCGCAGGCTCTCATAGCGTTGAAAGGCCCATTTTGTGTCGATCATTGGGGGTGCCTTGAAACTAATAACATCTGGCGGTCAGCGAAGCCGACCGCCAGATGGCTTACAGGATTTTCTTGCGCATGTAAGAGGAAACCACCTCACCAAAGACAACAAGTGCGAGAATGGTGAGCAAGACCATGGAGACTTCCGGCCAGTTGAAGGTG
This sequence comes from uncultured Roseobacter sp., assembly GCA_913054455.1. Taxonomy (GTDB): domain Bacteria; phylum Pseudomonadota; class Alphaproteobacteria; order Rhodobacterales; family Rhodobacteraceae; genus Pseudophaeobacter. The sequence continues at coordinate 40,209 of CAJXIL010000002.1, read as the reverse complement.
TCGATGGCACCCTGCAGAATCATGCCGATGCCACCCGCGCCCACCAGTCCGAGCACGGTGGATTCCCGCAGGTTGATATCCCAGCGCAGGATCGCAATCGCAAAAAAGGCGGGCATCACCTGCGGCACGATGGCGTAGAGCACAATCTTGAACCGTGAGGCGCCGCAGGCCTCCAGCGCCTCGACCGGCTTGTAGTCAATTTCCTCGATAGCCTCCCCCAACAGCTTGCCCAGAAAGCCGATAGAGCGAAACATGATGGCCACGATACCAGCGACGATGCCAGGACCAAAGATGGCCACAAAAAGCAGCGCCCAGATGATGGTGTTAACCGAACGCGACGACACCAGAATGAAGCGGCCAATCCACAGGGTCACCCGGTTGGGAGTGGTGTTCTGCGCGGAGATATAGGCAACCGGCAGCGAGACCACGACGGCAAACATGGTGGCCAGGGTGGCGATGTTCACGGTCTGCCAGATCGCCTCCAGGATCGATGGCAGATTGCTAGGATCTGGTGGCATCATGCGGCGAAAGAGATCGCCCATTTGCGTCGGCGCGTCCCAGACCCATTCCCAGATCACGTCAATACTGCTGAGGGCCCAGGCCACGATCAACAGGGTGAACATCAGGCCGCCATAGCGCATCAGGCGTTGGCGCAGGGTAAAGCGGGACCAGTGGTCAAGTGTCTGCTGCAAAGGTTGAGTGTCCATCATGCGATCCGCTTTCTGATAAATCCGCTCACCGCCTCTGACACCAGAATGACGCCGACAATCACCATGGTGATGGCCAAGGCAAAATCATAATCGTAGCGGCCAAAGGCATTGGCCAGGGTGGCACCGATGCCGCCTGCCCCAACGATGCCAACCACCGCAGAGGCCCGCAGATTGCTGTCCAACTGGTAGATGCCCAGGCCCACAAGCCGCGGCATGATTTGCGGCACAACCGCATAGACCAGCGTGGAAAGAAAGCCTGCACCCACGGATCGCATCGCTTCAACTTGACCAAAGTCGATCTCCTCAATCCGTTCTGCCAGCAGTTTTGCCACAAAACCAATGGAGTACACCACCAGCGTCAGCGCACCAGCAAAGGGGCCAAATCCAACCGCCTTTACAAAGATGATGGCGACAATCACCGGATGAAAGCTGCGCGCCACGATGATGATGCCGCGCCCAAGAAAATAGATCGGCTTTATTGCGATATTGCGCGCCGCCATAAAGGCCAGAGGCACCGACAGGGCAATACCACCCACGGTTGCTAGGATGGCAATCTTCAGGCTTTCCAGAAAGCCGTCGATCAACAGACCAGAGCGTTCAAAGTTTGGCGGAAAAGCCCCGTTAAAAATCCGCTGCGCCCGGCGCATCCCGTCAGAGACCCGTTCCCAGTCGATGGGCAAAGTGGCCAGCGTTATAACAACATAGAGCGTGATGGCCGCATAGATTCCATAGCGTAGGGTCGGATTTTTAATAAAGGGAGGTTTGCGCCAAGTGGTTCTTTGCGTACTCATGCGACGGCCCCGACTTCGGCACGGTCCATGGCGGGAACTCCAGCATAGATTTCATCCATTTCCGGCTTGTCCAGCTTGCCCGGCTGGTCATCAAAAATGATACGCCCGTAGCGCATGCCGACGATGCGATCGCTGTATTCCTTGGCTTCAGTTACGTTGTGGATGTTGATAATCACCGGCAGTTTCAGCTCAGAGGCCAAATCGCGCAGCAATGACATGATCTGCTCAGAGGTCTTAGGGTCGAGAGAAGCCGTCGGCTCATCCGCCAGTAGGATTTCGGGGCGCTGCATCAGGGCCCGCACCACACCGACCCGCTGGCGTTCACCGCCCGACAGCTCGTCTGCGCGTTTGTCGGCGTAATGGGCGATGCCAACACGCTCCATCAGCTCATAGGCGTGACGGATGTCATCGCGTGGATAGCGTCGCGTCAGCGCCGCCCAGGTAGAAATGTACCCCAAACGGCCTGACTGCACATTTTCCATCACCGTCAGCCGGTCAATCAGGTTGAAGCTTTGAAAGACCATGCCAATACGGCGGCGGGCAGTGCGCAACTCGCGGCGGTTCAGCGTGGTGAACTCGGTGCCGTTCAGATCAACTGAACCGGATGTCGGCTCAACCAGCCGATTAATGCAGCGCAACAGCGTGCTCTTGCCCGCCCCGGAAGAGCCGATAACGGAGGTCAACTGATCGCCTTCAACGGTCAGATCCAGCTCCTTGAGCACCGGATCACCGGACCCGTATCGTTTGGTCAGTTTTGAGATTTTTAGCATTGGGGATCCTCGGGCAAAGCGCAGCCATGCCTATGGCCTGCGCACCACAACATGGCGCGCAAGACTGGTAAAAGGTCCCGGACAACGACTGGCGCTGTCCGGGGTGTTTGGGGGGATCTGGTTACTTACCAGCGAGCCCTTGTGGGGTATATTCCACACCATTGGATTTCTGGATCTGACGGATAACCGCCCACTGATCCTGGTAGGTGATAGGGATAAACTTGCTGACGCCAGAGAATTCGTCGCCCAGCTTGGTGCCAGCAAAATCAAAGGTAAAGAAGGCTTCTTTGATCTTATCGGCTAGCGCCGGGTCGAGGTTGTGGGCAAGGTTGAAGGAGGTGGTTGGGAAGGGATCACTTTCCCAGATCATGCGCACATCATCAGCGTCATAGAGACCGCGCTCGGCCATGCGTTCAACAACTTCGGAGGCTACGGGTGCAGCGTCATAGTCACCCGCCACAACGCCCAGCATGGATTGGTCATGCGAGCCAGAGTAGGTCACTTCGTAGTCTTTGTCAGGTTCGATACCCAGTCCTGGGAACAGAGCACGTGGCGCCTGGTTGCCGGAGTTTGAGGTCGGCGAGGTATGTGCCACACGGCGCCCCGCCAAGTCTTTCACTTCCTTGATATCGCTGTCTGCCTGAGTGAAGACCTGCAGTTTATAGCCAAACTGGCCATCCTCGGCGCCCATTATGGCAAAGGGCACCGCCCCTGCGAGGTTCACCGCAAAAGGTGTCGGCCCAGTAGAAAAGCCTGCCACATGCAGGCGACCAGAGCGCATTGCCTCAACTTCGGCGGAGTTCGATTGCACCGCGAAGAACTGTACATTCTTGCCGGTGACCTCTTCCATGTGGGAAATGAAGGGCGCCCAGATATCTGCATAAACCGCCGGATCCTCAACCGGGGTATAGGCAAAAACGAGGGTGTCGGGATTGCGCAGCTCGGCCGGATCGGTTGGGGTATCCGCAACTAGATCGCCATTGGCGTCACAATAGAGTTCATCCAGCGCGCCACGGTCGGCGCAGTCTGCGGCAGCAGCGGCAAAAGCGCTTGCCGAAAGGATGCCCAGTGCTGTTGCAGCTCGGGTAATAAATGGTGTCATGGTTTCCTCCCTTTTCACACATGCCTCTTGATGTTCCTCCAAAGGCAATGCGCTGACCCGCCCAAAGTAGGAGCGCGCAGCGCGCCAAAGCGAGTCCGCGTCTGTTAACGGAACAGACGAAAAGCCAGTTTAGTGTTAACAATATTACAAACCCGGTTGCACGGACCTAAAATCTGGCATGGTCTGCGCCAGTGAAACTGGCATATTCGACGCCTAGGGCATTCAAATGCCACTAGAAGACACTGGACGCTGGAAGACTAAGGAAAAGGGTGCCCTGCAGATGAGCAAAGCCGAGCCGCTCATTGCCATTGTGGACGACGATGACAGCGTGCGCACGACCCTCTCCGCTTTGATGCGTGAAAGCGGGTTCGAAGCCGTATGCTGCCCCGACATCCCGTCATTCATGGCCTTAGGCGACCCGCCACCAGTGGATTTGGCATTGATCGATCTGCGCCTGCGCGGAGAGTCTGGGCTGACCCTGGCGATCCACATTCGCGAGCGTTACGAGATCCCGATTGTGATGCTAACAGGCGTTGGAGACGAGATCGACAAGATCATCGGTTTGGAAACCGGTGCAGATGACTATCTGATCAAGCCCTTCAACCCGCGTGAGCTGGTTGCGCGCATCCGCGCGGTTCTGCGGCGCTATGGCCATGGCACCTCCAAACCGGGCGCGCCCATTGGGCAAGGCATTGTCTTTGGCAGCAAACGCATCGATATCCAGACCCGCCGCTTGCTGGACGCCGAGGGCGAAGAGATCCCGCTAACCAATGCGGAGTATCGCCTATTGGAGTATTTTGCCCGCAATCCCAATCGGGTCATTCCGCGACCCGAGCTGTTGGAGGAGCTGGGCTCTGATATGCAACGCTATGTGGATCGTACCATTGACGTGCTGATCCTGCGCCTGCGCCGCAAAATTGAGCCCGTCGCCTCCAAACCCGTGCATCTGCAAACGCGCCGCGCGCAGGGCTATATTTTCCACCTCTCGCCTGACGGTTCATGATGGCTTTGCTGTCAAACCTGAGTGTGCGGTTTCGCCTCTCGGCCGCGATTGCAGTTTTGTTTGGCCTGATCCTGTTGGTCAGCATGATTGGTCTTCTGGTGTTGAACCGCACCGAACTTTGGATGAACGTGCTGCACAAGGAAACCCTTTCAGAAGTCTCCGAAGCCCTGGATCTGTCGCGCGAATCTGCCGATCTGGCAACTTCGGCTCCGTTCTTATATGCGCTATTTCCGCCGTTCCAACTGGAACAGGAAAAGGCAAAGGTTTTGGCGAACCTGGACCGGATCGAGGCCCTGTCAGCTGATGATCCCGTACTGGACCTGCCGGTGGCGCGGTTGCGATTTGCCATTGATGATCTGACGGCAGCATTGGAACCACAGACCGCACGGCAGGCGGCGTTGGATGCCATTGACCGTGACATGGTGCGGCTCAATCAGCGGGTGAGACGTTTCACTGCGGACACCAGCTTCCCATTGGCTGAACGGCAGGTATGGTCGGGCTTGCAGCAACTCACGACAAGCGCAATTGGCGCAGGGCGGGCCAATGCGCTGATCGAACTGGGAGAATTTAGCCGTCGCTATACAAAGCAGCGCGAAGCCTTGACCCCACAGCTCTGGCCCGTGCACGCGGCGACATTGGCCGAGATTGAGCAAGCCGCCCAGCGCGGAGATAGCCTGTTTGTTCTAAAACATCGCGACCTCGCTGCACGACTCGATGCTGACAACGCGCTGTTTCGCATCCGCCAAGAGGCGCGCCGTGTCAGCACTTTTGCCGCAGCAAAAGTAGCTCTGGCAGAGGACCGTCTGTCCCAGGCCCGTGCAGAGACCTCCACCAACCTGAAAATTGCCAAGAACGCGTTTCTCGCCCTCACCGCCACGAGTCTTCTGGTGGCGATCACATCTTCGCTCTATGTGTCGCGCTATGTCGCACGCAATCTGCAACGCATCGCCCAGGCCATGCGCAGACTTGCCGCCGGAAACCACCGCACAGAGCCACCGCAGGGGCCAAATTCGGAGGATGAAATCGGCCAGCTCTATGCAGCCTTTCATGTGTTCCGGGAAAGCGCCCGCAAGCTGGAGCGCAGGACCCGGCAGATCGGCCATCAGAACGCACTGTTTTCGCGGGTGTTTCGCAACATCAAGGATGGCGTGGCCATTGCCTCTTCCAAGGGGTGGATCGAGGCCGAAAACGAAAACCTGCGGCAACTCTTAAGGTTGCCCCCTGCACAAGACCGGACCCGCGCACGGGTTTCAGATCTGATTGCAGAGTCCCGTTTCGCGCGACGCACCTCAGCCAGTGAGCATGGCGGATTCGAAGAATATGCCGATCCCTCAGGCAACGTATTGGAACTGCGACGATCGCCTTTGCCCAATGGTGAAGAGGTCTGGCTGTTGTCAGAGACCACCGAACGCAAACGGGTAGAGAAACGGCTGGAAGAAATTCGCCGCGTCGAAGCGCTGGGAAAAGTATCCGGGGAGGTCGCCCATGATTTTGGCAATATCCTGTCCAGTATTTCTGGAAACCTGCATCTTCTGGAGACCGCAGGCCCAGACGAATCCCAGCGTCTTCATACCCGCCTACGATCTGCCCTGGATCTGGGCGTGTCGCTGACTGAACGTCTGTTGGCTTTTGCCCGTAAGCAACACCTGGAGCCACAGGTGACGGACATAGGATTGCTCGTCGAGGGGATGTCCGATCTGTTGGAAATCGCTGTGCCAAGCGCGGTGACGATGGAGTTTGATATTCCGTCTGAACCTGTTCTTGCCAGAGTAGATCCGGGGCAGTTGGAAAGCGCGGTGTTGAATCTCTGCGTCAATGCTGGCCAGGCGATCCATGAAACTGGGCATATCCGTGTTTGCGTGACAGGTGAAGACGGCGCAGAGCTCTCTATTTGCGACGATGGCTCTGGTATGTCGCCTGAGGTGCTGCGCCACGCAACGGAGCCATTTTACTCCAATCGCAACGATGGCAGCGGCACCGGGCTGGGCCTGTCTATGGTGGACGGTTTTGTGCATCAATCTGGTGGCCAACTCACCCTCACCTCTCAAACAGAGGGTCCGCATCGGGGCACCACCGTGACGCTCAAATTTCCCGCGCTGACAAAGGAAACCAGCCAATCCGATAAGATACCGACACCAGGAACGGCTTTGGTGATTGATGACGACCCTGCCTACCTAGCCTCTGCATCAGAAACCTTGGAGCGTTTGGGTTATAAGGTTATCCGCGCCGAAAGTTTCAACGAAGGCCGCGCCCAACTCCACCGCCAGCCCAGGCTGGACCTCGTACTGAGCGACTTGAACCTGGACAATGGTGCTACGGGTTGGGAACTTCTTCAAGTAGGGCACAACCTGTTTCCAACCTGTCGGCTGGCTGTGATGTCGACCCGCGCCACATACCGAATTCCAAAGGAGCTCGAGGCTGCCGCACAGCCTGCGAAACTATCCAAGCCCCTTACGGACGCAATGGTGCGGATATTGATTGCATCCCCCTGATGCGCGGTTTTGCCTCTCATCAAACACAGCCCAGCAGTAGGCACTGAGTTGGCGAAAAGCAGGGCATCCACCGAAAGGGCCTCCCCAAACGCAAGGCTGTAACCTTGGGAGGAGGGTTTGTTCGGCCTGCGCAGTGGCCGGGGCAAAGCCCAGGTGATCCAAACGCGCTTCGGCTCCGTAAACTCTATACAAGGAGAAGCCGACATGGGTAGAATATTCGTATTGATGGTGTCCATTCTCACCGGTTATCAAGTGAGAGCTTTGGATCTAACAACCCCTTTTGCCTCCATTGACGGGGGGACCCTGGCGCTGTCAGCATGGCATGGCCAGCCCATACTGATCGTGAATACGGCGTCCAAGTGTGGCTTCACCAAACAATATAGCGGTCTTCAAAGCCTATATGAGACCTACCGTGACGCGGGGCTCATTGTTTTTGCGGTCCCCTCCAACGACTTCCGGCAAGAGCTAACGACCGAAGACCAGGTCAAGAATTTCTGCGAGCTAGAGTTCGGGATTGATTTACCGATGGCAGCAATCACCCAGGTCTCAGGACCGCAGGCGCATCCCTTCTATCACTCGCTAATGCAAGAGACTGGGTTTCAGCCAAAGTGGAACTTCACCAAAGTTCTGATAGGTCCAGAGGGGGAACTTGTGGCAACCTACAGTCCCAGCACCAGACCACAATCCGCTCAAATCCGGCGTGACATCGAAGGTCTTCTGCAATGACCAACACCTCTCTGCCCCCTCCACAACAGCTTACAGTGTTTTATGATGGATCCTGCCCGCTGTGCGCCACGGAAATTGATGTCTACCATCGTGCAGATCAAAACCAATCGCTTTGCCTTGTGGATGTTTCCTCAGAGCATTTTTCCGGCGACGACCGGATTTCGCGGGAACAGGCATTGGCGAGGTTTCATGTTCGGTTGCCAGATGGGAGGCAGGTGTCGGGCGCGCGAGGTTTTATCGAGGTCTGGCGTGTTCTCCCCTCCTGGCGCTGGGTCTCGAAATTGGCTGACAGGCCCAGCGTAGCCAAGCCTCTGGAACTGGTCTACCGCATGTTTTTACCGATACGCCCCCTTATCGCTGGCGGAATGCGCGGCTACCGTCGCATCACGCGCGGGGAATGAAACTGGCTTGGCTGAGCGCCAATCCCAACCTAGGTCCAATCAAAATGAGACATGTCACTACCTTTCTGTTGTTCCTGATCGGAGTGATGGGCGGTGGAATATCGATTGGCGTCCTGACAGCGCCAGGCGATTGGTACGCGGCGTTGCAAAAGCCCTTTTTCAATCCCCCAAACTGGATTTTTGGGCCGGTTTGGACCCTGCTATATCTGGCAATCGCTTATGTCGGCTGGCGTTTGTGGCAGCAGCAAGAACAGACAGGTTTACGACGTCTCTGGAGCCTGCAAATGGGATTGAACTTTTTGTGGTCTCCCGCATTTTTTGCGGCTCAAATGCCGGTGCTGGCCCTCGTGATCATTCTCCTTCTATTGGGCGCACTTTTGCTGTTCGTGAGGCGCGCATGGCAGTCTGACCGGATTCTAGCAGTCCTTTTTATGCCCTACGTCGCTTGGGTAGGGTTTGCGACTGCCCTAAATACCGCGATCGTTTTACTCAACTAGGTGATGCCGCATCGAACCCGCCACACCGGAGAAATGAGGTCCATGGTGATCTGAACATCGAAACGCACCGTATCTATATTATTCCGTATGACGCGGACAGTAATCGGATGGAGAAACCAGATTTCGTAGAGCCCACCTCGCTACAGCAGCACTGTTTGCAGTGTTTTACACATCCGCAGGATCCGCGGATAGCCAGACAAAAGACAGTGTAGACACTGCCAATTCTGCCTGAATAACGATCTGCATCTTGATGATCTTTGGATGGTTCGCTGCGCATAGGAATGGACTAGATTAAAGCCCCTGCCGACCCGCCCCACTGATGAGAACCTAAATGATTGGAAACAAAATGAAAGCACTGGCCCCATTTGCTGCATTGGTGATGTTGTCTGCCCCAGCACTGGCCGACGTAAAAGTGTCCTTTATCGAAGGCGCGCCAAAGGACCGGTTCGTGATTGCGAACTCCGGACACTGCGATTTGGCCTCAACAATCGTAAGGATAGATCTGTCAACGGCGGCATCTGGACTCGTATTTGACGTCACTGACAGCGGAGCGGGTGTTGAGGTGTATCAACCTTTTGACCTTGTTTCAGGAAAACAGGTCGTTCAACATTACTCAGAAATTGCAGACGGAGACACAACAGTCACCTTGGAGCTCGACCATCTGGCCTCAGGCCAATCCGTCGAGTTTACGATCGATATCGACGACACAAGTGGCCGCATTGAAACAATAATTGCGGGAAATGAAATACTTGGTGCCGAAGTAACGGTCACAATGCTGGGGCAAGACTATATCGAAGCCATGTCTGCACGAGCAGAGGCAGTTCTGCCAATTTCAGGCTGCGCGGCGTAAACTGCTTTGAAAAACAATATGCCCCCACAAAACGCCGATCTTTGCGATCCGATTGATGCTGTTATCACCTGGGTCAACGGAAGTTCCGAAGTCCACCTGCGAAAGCGGCAACTATACATGTCGCAAACTGAAGCCCCGCTTCACGAAAACGCCACCAATCCGCATCGGTGGGCCTGCAACGATGAAATCTTGTACTGCCTTCAATCCATAGAAAACCATGCCCCTTGGGTAGGTAGAATTTGGATTGTGGTCGACGAGGAAACGCCAGACTTGAAGTCTCTCTCCGCAAAACTGCGAGCCAAAGTCGCGTTTGTTTTTCATCACGAGATCTTTGCTGAATTCGCAGACTTTCTCCCGACGTTTAACTCCCTGGCCATTGAGTCCATGCTGTGGAGGATACCTGGGCTCAGCGAGCGGTTCATGTACTTTAACGATGATGTATTCCTGAGCGCGCCTCTAAAACCCACAGATGTTTTTCAGGGGTTTACCCCTGTACTTCGCGGACGATGGGTGGACTACGCAGAGACGCTAAAAAACCCTCTCTTGCGGCGGGATCCGGCCAAATTCAACCACTACATGCAGCGGAATGCCGCACGGATGCTGGGGTTTGACGACAGTCGTTTATTCGCATCCGCGCATGTTGTTCACCCGATGCTGCGGTCCGTGATGTCGCGGTTGTTTGACCAACACAAAGGTGCTTTTGTCGACAATATTCGCCACCGCTTTCGTGACCTGAGCCAGTTCTTACCACAAGGCCTTCATAACCACGCCAGCATAGCAGCTCAGGACGCGGTTCTTGTGCCCACCAGAGATCATCTACATATCAAAAGCGGGCAAGGGCGTGATCGCTGCCCAACTGAAACGGTCTCCTTGTTGGGAAAAGCAGCCAATTCGACGTTTAAGTTCCTGTGCGTGAACGACCTTCCTCAGCTTGAATTGGTCGTGCCCGACGCCCGGGAGTGGATCAGCTTAGCGATTGGGGGCTCTGATCGAACGCGCTTTGCAACGGCTTCTCGATCCAACCGAGTATGATCCTGTATCGTGGCTGTAATGATTTTCTTAATCTGGTCTGAACCTGCCAGAAAGATGTTTTTGATCAAGATCCCTGAGTTCTGCAACGCCTAAACCCGGCACAAAGAGGTCGAAGGGGTAGAACTCATCTCTTCGGCCAGTTCCGCATTTGTCATGTTCCCTCACTTTTGCCAGGCCTCAATGATCCGGGTGTTGAAACTATCTATAGAAGGCCTACAATATTGCGCCGTATTCACGAAGATATTGACAACATTATGAATAAATACCCTATAGGCATGAAGACGAAAACACCGCTTTGACCAACAGGAGAGATCACGTGACGTTCCAAATAGGCATCGGCCCGAACATCCGAAAGTCGGTTTATTTTGATGCAGTCACTGCAGATGGTGTTTCTTCCTTTTCAGTTTATAATCATATGCTTATTCCCGCCCACTTCGGAGATCCGCAAGCTGAATACGATAGTTTGATGACCGGTGTGGCGATGTGGGATGTGGCGGCGCAGCGCCAAGTAGAAATTTCCGGGCCAGATGCCGCGCAATTGATCCAATACCTAACCACGCGCGATGTAAGCAAAACCAAAATTGGCCAAGGCCGATATGTCCCGATCTGCAACCATGACGGCATCTTGATCAATGATCCGGTCTTGTTGAAGCTCGCCTCAGATCAGTTTTGGCTCTCTATTGCGGACAGCGACATTGAACTCTGGGCAAGTGCAATTGCCGCCGAACGCGGGTTGGATGTCCAGGTGTTTGAACCGGATGTCTCACCGCTCGCCATACAGGGCCCTAAGGCTGAGGCTTTGGTTTCCGACCTGTTTGGCCCTAAGGTGAAAGAGTTCAGATACTTTGGGTTTGAACAGACTGAGTTGCAGGGGATCCCCCTCATTCTGGCGCGTTCTGGATGGTCCAAACAGGGTGGCTTTGAACTTTACCTGCAGGACGGATCGTGCGGCGTAGAATTGTGGAATATTGTGAAGGCAGCAGGCGCGGCCTACGGTATCCGGCCCGGCGCACCCAATGATATAGAGCGTCTTGAAAGTGGGTTGGTGTCTTATGGCGCCGACGGCCGCATACAAGCAAATCCATGTAACCCATTTGAAATTTCTTTGGGAAAGCTGGTTGATTTTGACAAAGCCGATGACTTTGTTGGACGAGAAGCTCTATTGAAGATCAAGAAAGAAGGCGTGAAGCGCCGGCGTGTAGGCTATGTCATCTCTGGAGCTCCGATCCAGGCATGTCAGCACTCTCTGGAGGTGCGAGACGCGCTTGGGCAAATCGTTGGCATCCTGAGTGACTTTGTCTACTCGCCCAGATTTTCACGAAACATAGGCGTTGGAATGATCGCGATGGAGGTCGAGGATGATGCATCGGATTTGGTGATCCTGTTAGGTGGCGCACCCCGCCAAATCACCATCGCGGAGCAGCCCTTTAATTTCTAGTCGGCAATCTAGCGAAGGGTGCGGTGCCCCCGTCTGAACAGGTGCACCGCATTCGCACATCGCTCCAACCGCCGTCGCTGGCCACTCAATCACGCCTATTCCCGCGACGACGCATCAGGTGTTCGCGTCGCCCTCAATAGTCATACATGCCGAGACGCTGCCCAACTGTCAGCTCTGCAGTTTTAAGAGGCTTTTTGAAGTGCGCTCAACTTCAGCGTAGCTGGCGGCCAAGGGCGCCATGATCGCAGCATGAACCATGTCAGAAGAGACACTGACGCCATCATGCATGACATTTGCAGCTGCACAGGCATCATGGGCCACAGAAACTTTGAAACCCAAATCAACGGCGGCACGGACGGTTGCATCGACACACATTTGGCTCATGGCACCACAAACAATAATATGCTCGATTTGCCCTTCCCGCAATTCGTCTTCCAGAGTGGTACCCACAAAACTACTCGGCCTGGCTTTCTCAATGATTGTCTCTTCTTCCACGGGGGCGACGCTGTCATAGAGCTCTGCGCCAGCTGTGCCGGGTTTGAAAAACGGCGCTTCACTCGACGCCATAACGTGCTTGATATGGATCACCTTTGTACCGCTATTGCGCGCCGCCAAAAGCAAACTTGCGGCATTCTCCGAGGCCGCGTCCATGGCCGGTAGTGGCATTAAGCTGCCAGAGAAGCTCGGGAAATAATCGTTCTGGATATCGATCATAAGCAGCGCAGTTTTGGTCATTTTGTCCTCATTTCAACTTTGGTCCGTACTGAAGCTGAGTTTACTCCAGTGCGTCTGCCAGATACGATTGGCGGATATGACAAACAATGTGCCAGATCCGCCAATCCCTGCCTGCATCGGCATCATCGCCTATGACGGCGTTCAACAATCCGCTCTGCACGGGTTGGGTGAGATGTTCGACGTGGCGAACCGGAATGCACAGGAGGACGCGGGACGAAAGATATCCCATCGGGTCTTGAGACCTGCTGAAATCGGTTCAGCCTCCAAACTCGACGCCATCATTCTGCCTCCCAATCTGACCGGTGCACGGGGAACGGAGGATCACGATCTGCATCTGTGGATCCGAAATCGACATCTTGAGGGCACCGCAGTTTGCTCGGCCTGTGCAGGGAGTTACTGGCTCGGTTATGCGGGCGTTTTGGATGGGCGGCCCGCGACGACCCATTGGGCACTTGAGGAGGACTTCACGTCGACCTTTCCTAAGGTTCATCTCAGCCCTGAGCATATTTTGGTGGATGACAATGACATTGTCACAGCTGGCGGCGTTATGGCCTGGGTTGATTTGGGTATTCACCTGATCGGTCGATGGCTCGGCCCAAGCGTCGTGTCACGCACCTGCCGCCAGATGTTGATCGATCCGACTGGACGTGAACAAAGCAACTATCGCTCATTTCGCCCGAACATGGGGCACAATGATCCGGTAATTCGTGGGCTGCAGCTTTGGATGGAAAGCAACATCGAGGCGAGTCTGTCTGTCAAAGCACTCGCCATCCAGGCAGGACTGACCGAGCGCTCACTGCATCGCAAATTTTCCAATACCACGGGCCTATCCATAAACCGTTATGTTCGGGAACTGAGAATAGAAAAAGCAAAGGGGTTTTTAGAACTCACCGCGCTGCCGATTAGTGAGGTGTGCTGGAGAGTAGGATATCAGGATGTATCTGCCTTTAACCGTCTTTTCAAATCCATCTCAGGCATTAGTGCCGGTGAATATCGGCATCGCTTCAAAATCAGGGCTCAGGGAGGTGCTCCCCTGAAAAGTTCGTAGGTTAGAACCAGCCGGTTCTCCAAAGGAGGCGAAAGCGCGCGCGGCAAGGAGGCGCTCTGAAAGTGATCCTCAAAGCGTCTCTATCGCATCACATCCGCCACCAGTTACCCTCCGCGAAACCCGCTTGCACCAATGTCCCAGAACACGCCGACCATCACCTGCAATGCGTTGCGGCAAACCGGTTTCAGGACATGTTCATTTGGCGCATGTTGCGAGCATCCACGGTAGGAATGCGGCACCCAGATTGTTGGCAGTCCCAGAATATCCGTGAAACTGTCATTAGGCAGCGACCCGGCGAGATTGGGCAGCACGTGCAAATCGCCAGCAGTTTCGCGGATCGACGCGCCCACGAATTGCGCCCAAGGATGTGTGGGATCCAGCCTGGTAGCGGCGAAAAACCCGCGATCATGGGGACGGATCTCCACCTGGTCAAAACCATGGGCATCAAGGTGGCGGCGCAGCGCGGGCAACACGTCTTCCGGGTCGGTACCGACAACAAAGCGCAGCTGGCATGTGGCCCGCGCCCATCCGGAAATCGCGTTGACGGGGGCCTCCGGTACGCCAGAGACCATGGCCAACACCGCAAAGCTGTTCCAGCCAAAGGCGCGTTCTGCGGGAGTCAGGTTTTTCTCACCCCAGTTTGGATTGACTGCGGGGCCATCTCCGCCAGCGACGGGAAGATCACGCAGGGCATCGCGCACCGTATCGGTCAGGCTGTCCGGGCGCCATTCGGGCACCTTGATCTGGCCACGCACATCGGTGATGCAGGCCAGCGCATGGGCCAGGATCATTGCAGGATCTGCAAGAAGCCCGCCCCAGTTGCCGGAATGATGCGCGCCCTCATGGGTTTCTACCACTAGGTCAAAGTTTGTTCCCCCGCGCGAGCCCATGAACATGGTCGGCACATCCGGTTGCAGGCGTGGACCATCGGAGGCGATCAAGACATCCGCCGTCAGCCGGTCCTTATGGGTCTGGAAAACTTCGGGCAGGCCAACTGAGCCGACCTCTTCGCTCATCTCCAAAACGATCCGCGTGTTGAAGCCGAGACTGCCGCGCGTCGCCAGAACGGACTCGAGAGCCGCGATATTGATCAGATGTTGGCTCTTGTTGTCTGCCGTGCCGCGTCCATAGAGGCGATCCCCCTCTTCGGTGATTTCCCAGGGTTCCAAGCCCTCGCGCCACATCCCCTCTTGGCCCAGCACGGTATCGCCATGCCCATAGGTTAGGATCGTGGGCAGATCTTCGCCTTCACGTCGCTCACCCAACAGCAAAGGGCCGCCCTTGGGGTTTGGATTGTCGATGATGTCACAGGTAAAACCAATGGCTTCAAGACGAGGCTGCATCGCCTCTGTCAGGTAGCGCAGAGATTCTGCATGGGCTTCGGCTGCGGGATTTTGGCTTTCGCTGCGATAAGACACAAGGTGCGCAAGATCGGACTGAAAGCCACCGGTTTCAAAATACTCGGTAGCTTTGGCAAGGGCGGTTTCTCTGGTCATCGGATCTCTTCAAGGGCTGCGTCACCCCAAGGTGACATGATTTCTGTACATCCGGAGTTCACTGCGTCATCGCGCAACACTCCGGCAGGGCAGGCAAAAGCATAAGGCGAAACGGTGCGCCGGGTGGTTTGGACCGGCATGACCTCCGCAATGGCGGACAAGACCTCCTGAGGAAGGCTATCGTCGGCGATCGCCCCTGCCCCACCAGATACGTCAATACGCGGCGCATGAAAGGCCTCGCCAATGTCCATACCTCTGTCGGTAACAAAGGAGGCCAGTTGCGCAACGGCTGAGACGATTTTGCGCCCACCTGAGGCCCCGATCGCAAAGCTGCGCGCCCCCTGGCTGCCCACAAGGGGGCAAACATTCATCAGGCAGGATTTGTCCGGCGCGAGCGAGTTTGGTTTGCCCTGTTCCGGGTCAAACCACATGATGCCGTTGTTCATCAACAGACCCGTGGAGGGAGAGACCACCCGGCTGCCAAAGATAGACAGCAGCGTCTGTGTGTGTGCGACCATATTGCCGGCGCGATCGACAATGGAGAAATGCGTGGTGCAACCGGGGGCCTCGGGCACTTCGCCCGTGTCGCCCATTGTACCCAATCTCTCTGCGTAGGCGCGGCTCAGGGCGCGGGCATAGGCAGGATAGGCCTGCAGTGGCGCGGACAGATCCAGATCCGAAAGCTGCCCCATAACACGGGCGAAAGTCGGCCCAGCGGTCAGCCCTGGCATGACATGAAACAGCGCATCGCGATAAGGCACAGCCTGCGCTCTCCCCATCCAGGCGCGATAGCCGGCGAGATCCTCAGTTGTCAGGCAGCCGCCCTTAGCCTGTACATCCCCGGCCATCCCCTGGGCGATATCACCGGCGTAGAACGCCCGTGGGCCACCCTTGGCAAGTGTGTCCAGCATATCAGCCATCGCGCTTTGATCCAGCCGGTTGTCCGGGATAGCCGTCCACCCAGAGGCCTTGGGCCATTTCCCATCATCCAGAAACATGGCGGCGGCATCGGCGTCTTTAGCAAGGTTGCGCGCTGTCGAAGCTATAAGCAACGCGGCATACCAATCAACCAACATGCCCTCACGCGCATGGGCGATGGCCGGGGCCAGAAGATCGGACCAGGGCATGCGGCCCCAGCGCCCGTGGGCCTGTCCGATCCCATCCACAGTGCCAGGCACAGCAATAGCCGTGGCACCTTCGACATTGCGGTCTGCGACCACGCGCTCCCAGGGGAATAAATCACCCGCCTTGCCTTCGCCTGACAACGGATAGTCCGCAACATTCAGACCCTTGGGTGAACGCATGCCAAAGTTGATCGCCACGGCTTCTCCGGTATCGGCACGCCAGTGTACGGCGCCGCCGCCCCCGGCAGGACCGCTCATCCAGGGCTCAAGCACGCCAATGGTAAAGGAGGTGGCCACCGCCGCATCGACGGCATCGCCCCCTGCGCGCAAAGCCTCTGCCCCCGCTTCGGCGGCGAGACGGTTCTGGGCTGCGACCACGCCGCCGGGCGTTTCGATCACATGTTTGCAGACCTCTTGGGTGTTTGACAGCGCAGTCATTCCGGGCGTTCCTCAAACATTGGGCTTTCCGGGTCATGCAGATGGCATTCCACGCGGCCCATTTCAGTTTCAAGCGGACGCGGTGCCTGTGCGGCGCAATGCGCCGTCGCATGGGCGCAGCGCGGATGAAAAGCGCAGCCAGATGGAGGGTCGATAGGATTGGGATAGGCGGTGCCAAGGGAGGTTTCCGGCACGCCCTTGCCTGGCTCGGGGGTGAGCACCGACCCCAGCAACGCGCGAGTATAGGGATGTCGTGGGCGCTCGAAGAGATCCGCCACCGGCGCTTCCTCCACGATCCGGCCCAGATACATCACTGCCACGCGGCTCGCCAGGTGCTCGACCACCGCCAGATCGTGGGAAATGAACAGGTAGGTCAGGCCGAATTCCTTACGGAGATCCCCAAGCAGGTTGAGGATCTGGCTTTGCACCGATACATCCAGCGCCGAGGTCGGCTCATCGCAGATCACGATTTCCGGCTTCATGACAAGGGCGCGAGCGATGGCCACGCGCTGGCGTTGACCACCAGACATCTGGCTGGGATAGGTGTTGATTACCCGCCCCGGCAAGCCCACGATATCCAGAATATCCAATACCGCCTTGCGCTGGCTGGCAGCGTCACCGATGCGGTGCACCCGCAGCGGCAATGAGATCAGATCATAAATGGATTTGCGGGGGTTGAGCGAGGAATAGGGATCCTGAAAGATCGGCTGCAGCCGCCCCGCCAGCGCCCGCCGGTCAAGGTCCTGCATCTTATCACCCTCGACCAGAACATCCCCATCGGTTGGCTTTTCAAGGCCCAAGAGCAACTTAGCCAGCGTGGATTTCCCACAGCCGGATTCACCGACCAATCCCAGCACTTCTCCCTTGCGCATGGATAGGGTGACATCATTGACCGCGGTGAGCGGTTTGCGTTTGCCAAACAGGCCCTGTTTGACGCTGTAGGTCTTCCTGACCTGATCAAGCGTAAGGATATCGCTCATGCGACCTCTCCTTCTTCGGACAGCGCCCCATCGGCAAAGACGCAGCGGAATTCGTGGCTGGGATCTCCGCGCATGGGAATTTGTTCCCGGCAGGCGGCTTTGGCATGTGGGCAGCGCGTGCGGAAGGCGCAACCGGTGACCTCGCCGACGAGCGAGGGGACGATCCCAGCAATGGTGCCAAGCGGTGCCCCACGCGCCGTTTTACCCGGCTGTGGAATGCAACGCAGCAAACCGCGCGTGTAGGGATGGCTCGGGGCGGCGAAGACCTCCGTTGCCGGACCGGTTTCCACCAGTTCGCCCGCGTACATGACGGCAACCTTGTCGGCGACCCGCGCCACTACGCCCAGATCATGGGTGATCAGGATCATCGCCATGTTCATCTCCCGCGTGAGGTCAACCAACAACCGCAGGATTTGCGCCTGAATGGTCACGTCCAGCGCCGTGGTCGGCTCGTCTGCAATCAGCAGATCAGGCTCACACATGAGCGACATGGCGATCATCACCCGCTGCCGCAGCCCGCCCGATAGCTGATGCGGATACTGCGACAAGCGGCTTTCCGCGGCGGTGATCCCAACCTTTTCCAACAGTTCCACCGCACGGGCACGCGCCTCTGATCGGCTGACCTTGCGGTGCAGCAGCAGTGCCTCCATCAGCTGATCGCCAATGGTGTAGGCCGGATTGAGCGAGGTCATCGGCTCCTGAAAAATCATCGCCATGCGATTGCCGCGTAGATCGCGCATCACCCGCTTGTTCGCACTCAGCAGGTCCACATCGTCAAACCGGATCTCATCCGCCGAGCGTTTGATGGATTTACCCAACAGCGCCATCACCGCCAGCGACGTGAGCGATTTGCCCGACCCGCTTTCGCCGACAATCGACAGGGTTTCGCCACGCTTGAGATCAAAATCGATGCCCCGCACCGCATGCAGCGTGCCGCTACCGGTGGGGATATCGAGCGTCAAATTCTTTACAGATAGCAAGGACTTTGTCATCGGTCAGCTCCGTCCTTCTGGGGCAGTGACGTCACGCAGACCGTCACCCATAAGATTGATAGCCAGCACCAGCACAAAAAGCACCGCGCCCGGTATCAACACGAGCCAGGGTTCGAACAGCATCATGTTCTTGCCCTCTGAGACCATCAATCCCCAGGACGGGGTCGGTGGCTGAACGCCTAGGCCAAGAAAACTTAGTGCGGCTTCGAGCAGGATGGCATGAGCCATCTCCAGCGTGACAATAACGATCAGGTTGTTAAAGACGTTCGGCATGATTTCAGTCAGCAAGATGCGCGGAGTTGATGCTCCAATGACCTGCGCAGCCGCCACGTAGTCGCGGCGGCTGATCTGCAGAGTCGAGGCCCGCATCACAACCGCAAACCGATCCCACAAGAGCAGGCCCAGCACACAGATCACCACGGTCAGCGACCCGCCCAGGATTGCGACAACCGCCAGCGCCACCAACACAACTGGCATGGCCAAGCGGACATTGATGAGGAAGGTCACCACCGCGTCAACCTTGCCGCCAAAATAGCCCGCAGCAACACCCATAGCAGTCCCAATCACGCCCGAAATCAATGCGGCGATGGCCCCGATCATCAAGGACACGCGCGCTCCGTAGATCAGCCGCGACAGATAATCCCGGCCAAGGTGGTCGGTGCCAAGCGGATGCTCCCAGGTGCCGCCCATGAACACTGGGGGAACCATGCGGTTCATCAGGCTTTGCGCGTAGGGATCATGAGGGGCTAAAACCGGCGCGAGAATGGCAACCAGTACCAACAGAAGCACGACCATCATGCCAAATATCAGCCCCTTGTGCGACAGTGCGCGGGCCTTCAGAAGTTGCCTTGGCGACGGTCCGTGAATTTCGGCTGCAAGGGGGTCCGTGACATCGGTCATATCAGGCGCTCCGCATTCTGGGATCAAGCCATGCGTTGAGAACGTCGGCTAGGAAAGTGAAAACGATGTAGAACATCGAAAAGACGAGGATCAGCGCCTGCACTGTCGGCAGGTCATTGCGGGCGATACTCTCCCAGGCAAGATAGCCAGCGCCGTGCAGGGCGAAGACGCTTTCAACCACAATGGAGCCACCCAGCATGAAGCCCATCTGAACGGCGGCGAGGCTGACCACGGGAATAATCGCATTGCGCAGGGCATGTTTGAACAGCACACGGGTTTCCCCCGCGCCCTTGGCCCGTGCGGTTCGGATGAAGTCCGAGTTCAGCACATCTAGCATCCCCGCCCGTGTCAGGCGCATGATGGCCGGCATCGCATAATAACCCAGAACGATGGTGGGCATAATGAAATGACGCCAAGTGGCCGCGCCAGAGGGCGGCAACCAGCCCAGCTGGATCGCGAAGACCACGATCAAGATCAGACCGAACCAGAAGGACGGCATGGCCTGACCAGCCACAGACAGAAACAGTGCCACCCGGTCGATAATCGAATTCGGACGGATCGCCGCGATGACCCCCAGGGGCACCGCTGTCACCAGCGCAAAGAGAATGCCGCATAGGCCCAACGTCATCGTGACCTGCAGGCGCTCGGCAATCAGGCTGGCGACGGGCAGCTTGAAATAATAGCTTTCGCCGAAATCCCCACGCAGCGCCGAAAACAGCCATTCGGCGTATTGCACCAACATAGGTCGATCAAACCCATAGAGGCGGCGCAATGCCTCCACGTCCTCGCCGCTGGCGGTTTCCCCCGCCAATGCTGCCGCAGGATCACCTGACAGGAACAGCAAGGAGAAGCTGATAAAACTGACAGTCAGAGCGACTAGCAGAGCCAATCCTAACCGTTTCAATATGAATGTGAGCATACCTAACCTTTCGCACGGCTCAGGGGCCGCGCGTTGCTGGGGCGATCTATCTTAGGGCAAAGAGCGGGTGAGAGGCCGCAGCCCCTCACCCGACGTGTCTTAGTTCCAGCTCATGTCAACGAAGCGCAGCACTTCGTCAGAGGTGGGGGTATAGGCGACTTCGTCTTTGAACACATAGTTGGTGTTGTAGGTGAACATCGGCGCCCAGAAGGCTTCGCCGGTGATCTTTTGCAGAGCCTTGGTGTAATACTCCACACGGGTGTCAGGGGCAGTCGAGCTGTCCGCCACGTTCAACCATTCCAGAACCTCATCATCGCGGGTGCTGTCCAGCGCGCCATGCTTGAAGAACTGGCTGACCATCGCAGAGGCATCGTTGATCGAATAGCTGCCCCAGGTCTGGAAGGACAGGGCAACCTCGCCATTCATGTTCTTCTCACGCAGCGCGGAGTATTGCAGCATGTTGAAGTTCGTGGTGATGCCCACAGCGTTCAGATAGGACGTAATAGCTTCAGCGTATTGACGATCGCGATAGGCATAAAAATCAATGCTGAACCCATCCGGGTACCCTGCTTCCGCCAACAGCGCCTTGGCCTTCTCAGGATCGTAGTCGTATTCCGTCACATCCTGCACACACCCGAACTGGCTGGGGAAGCAGGGCGTATAGACAACCTTGGAAGAGCCCTGCAACAGAGCGTCCACTAGTTCCTGGCGGTTGATCGCGTGGTTCACCGCCTGGCGCACCAGCTTGTTGGTGAACGGGTTGTCCTCCCCGCTCCTGCCTGCCGCATCCATCTGCAGATAGCCCACGCGCATTGTGGATTCATTGGCCACCGTGAACTGGCCCATCTGCGCCAGCTTATTGGCCTGATCAGCCGGGACCTGCCAGATCAAGTCGAGCGAGCCGGAGAATAGCTCTGCCATCTGGGTGTTCACATCCGGGATCGTACGGATATCGATTTTTGCGATCTCAGGCTGCCCTTTGGGACTATCATGATAGGCTCCGTTGGCCTCGAGCACGAAATGCTGGCCAGGCACCACCTCTGTCACCTTGTAGGGACCAGTGCCAACAGGTTTGAGCCCCATGCCAGAGGGGCCCGCTTCGGCGTAGTACTCGTTGGGATACATGGAGACCGGACCGGAGAGGAATTCGATCGCCGCCGGGAATTTCTCCTTCAGGTGAATCCGCACGGTGTAATCGTCAATCTTTTCGGCCGATTTCATCCAGTTCACATTGCGCTGTGTCTTCACACCATTTTCTTCGTTGGCAACGAAGTTGACGGTGAACACCACGTCATCGGCATTGAAGGCTTCGCCGTTGTGGAAAGTGACCCCCTCGCGCAGTTTGAACTCCAGCGTGGTGTCGTCGACCCACTCCCAGCTGGTCGCCAGGTTGCCAACATATTCGTTGGTTTCGGGATTGCGGTAAATCAAACCATCCCAGATCGCGCGCTGCAACACGACGCCTTCACGGGACGAGTTGAAGTAGCTGTCGACATTCTCCAGCTCTTTAGTGAAGGCGACGTTGAGCGTCTCCGAGGCTTTGTCGGCCAGCGCGGGCATGGCAACACTGGCCATCAGTACGGCGGCTACGAGGGTGGAACGAGTTGGTTTCTGAGCGAGCATGGCGTTTCCCTGTTGTGCTGTATGTATTATTATTTAATACTTAAGGTTGCTATATAATCATCCTAGCAAAATGAAGCGACCGGATGTCAAGGCCTTGCTTGCAAAAAGCACCTGTTCAAGACCGCAGGAGGAGAAAACGAATGGAAAAAAAGCAGGACAACCTCTATGTCAGCACGCTTGCACGGGGGCTGAAAATTCTGCGCGCGTTCGACGAATCGCATGTTTCGCTCTCGCTCACCGATCTGGTCGCACGTACCGGGCTCGAAAAAAGCGCGGTGCAGCGCATGGCGCACACGCTCCATCTGGAAGGGATGCTCGAACGCGATCCGAATACACGCCGGTTTCATCCCAGCCACGCGTGGCTGCAACTTGCCTATGCCTATTATTGGTCGGATCCGGTCATCGCCAGCGCACTGCCTAAGCTGATCGAATTTAGCCACGCCAATGGCGAAACGATCAACCTCGCGCAGATGTCGGGAGACCACATCATCTATTCCCTACGACTGCCGAACCATCGCACCCATTTCGCGTCAAGCATTGTCGGGCGCCGCCTGCCCGCGCTGAACACGGCAGCTGGGCGCGTGATGCTGTCTACAAGAAGCGATGCGGAAATCTCCGAGGCTTGCGCCAGCTGGCCAGTAGTGCAGCGAACACCAAAAACGCTCACAGACCGCGCAGAAATCGGCAATAGCATACGGGCTGCGCGACAGGATGGGTTTTGCATTACGCGGGATCAAATGTTGTTGAACGAAATCAGCCTTTCCGCTCCGGTAAAAGGAACAGATGGGGTAGCCCATACCGCCGTTCAGATCTCAATTTCAGCAATCGCCGTAAACGAAGACGAAGTCGTTGAGAAGTTTCTGCGGCCCCTATTGGACACAACGGCGGGTATTCTTGGCTGAAAGGCCCATTGGTGATGCGGCTTGCTTCCCAGCTGGTGAAAACCCGCGCTAAGGATGGACCGTCTTTGAACCAAACGGCCGTCGTTTTGATGCATTGATCGCTGCCTGGCAGAGCAAAATCTTCTTCACAAGAAGAGCCCCACAGCAGCGACCTGCTATGGAGCGTGACTTTGCAAAGTCAACTGTAGGCCTGGCTGGCCTACCCAGTCTTGAGATCGGCAAGATGGCCGAGACCCAGCGCCTTGATTGTATTTGCCTGCAGGGGGGCCATTGCCGCATTCGCCTCTTCCGCACCAAAGCTTGCACCGACCACAACCCGTGCTGGACGGTCTCCAAATGGCTGTGAAACCAAGCCGGAGACGGCATCAGCAATATCCTGCGGGTTCGGCGCGTCCGCCCCTGACAACATGGTCATGAAGTGTTCAAACATCGCAGCGGGAATTTTTCCGGTTTCTCCGTATTCATCCACCGTCTTTAGGTCCACAGGTTGCGCAGCGCTTGCGTACATCTGGGTGGGATAGGCGCTGGGTTGCACCAGGCAAACGTCAATGCCCAGTTGCGAAAGCTCGTAACGGTAGCTGTCACTCAGGGCCTCTACCGCGAATTTGCTCGCACCATAAAGACCGAAGAACGGAAAAGTCACCCGGCCGAGGATTGAACCGATGTTCACAACCAGGCCTTTCCTTTGCTTGCGCATCGACGGTAAAACCGCACGAGTGACACGGTGCACCCCTACCACATTCACATTGAACAGGTCTGCAACCTGTTGATCTGAAAATGCCTCGGAAACGCCCGCAGAGGCAACGCCAGCATTGTTGATCAGCACATCGATCTGACCCTGTGAGGCTAGAATTTCCGCCACTGCCTTCTCGATCGTTTCGACTTGCGTCACGTCCAGGTCCACAACATTGAGGCCGCGATCTCGCAGAGTTCTGGCGTGGTCGCGGCTCTTGCCCGCTGTGTCGCGCATTGAGGCAAAAATAGTGTGACCGGATCCGGCCAGTGTTTCACAAATGAGGCGTCCAAATCCGCTGGAAGCACCGGTGACGAGGATAGTTTTGGGCATGGGGGTACTCGCTTTTACTAGGTTGCTTAGAGGCGCTGCATAACTTGGCGTCGCCTGCGGTTTTGGTACCATTTGTGCCTTGGGTGAGGTAAGTTTCAAAAATGGAACAGGATTCATGCAAGGTGAGCATAAATGGAAGATCTGAATTTGTTGCGGTTATTCGTTCTGGTGTCAGATCAGGGCAGCTTTTCAGCCGTGGCACGCTCCATCCGCACAACACCCTCAGCAGTCTCGCGGCAAATCTCACGGCTTGAAGAAAACCTGAATACCCGCCTGTTGCAGCGAACAACACGCCGACAAGAGCTGACAGAAGCGGGCCAGGTCTACCTGTCCCATGCGCGGCAAATCATTGAAGACGTTGATACGGCGCGACAGGCTGTTTCGCGTCTGAGCAATGCGCCCTCCGGCGTGCTGCGCATAACAGCCGAAGCGGATCTAGCGCTTACTCTATTGTCTCCTGTCTTGCCGGAATTTTTGGAAACTTACCCTGATCTGCGGGTTCAGCTTCAGACATCCTCAACGATGGAAGATCTTGTAGGTAGAGGAATTGATGTGGCAATTCGCGTGGGGCATCTCAGTGACTCGAGCCTGATTGCCAAGCGCCTGACGATGAGCCGGTCTCTTCTTGTGGCGAGCCCAGAATATTTAGAACAGTACAGCCCCCCACAACAGCCAGAAGATTTGCGCAATCATTCATGCCTGTCCTTCAAGGTCGACACGGATCAAGCAACTTGGTCTTTCAAATCCGGCGAAGAGGTCTCGCCCGTTTCGGTGACTGGTCCCATTCAGGCCAGCAGTCTTGTCCTTCTCAAAGAGGCCGCTAAGTCTGGCATCGGCATCGCAATGCTACCAATCTGGATGGTGCGTGCAGAGCTGAATTCTCGCGCGCTCGTTCCCGTTTTGCCTGGGTTTCCCCTAGAACCTCCTGCGACACCAATTAGCGCCGTTTACCCAAGTGGTCGGAACCTAGCGCTCAAGGTCCGGGTGTTCGTCGATTTTCTAACCGCCAGAATAGGGAATAGTTTTGACTGAATTTGGCTGCTGCGAGTGGGCACTTTCGCAGAGGACGCGCAGAACTCTCGCGGGTTGACTAGCCACCATAGGCAAATCGCCGTCTGAGCCCCCCTCGGCCAAAGGGAGGCTCTGCGCTGCATCTGACCTCTATTTCGAACCAGTCCAAGAGGCCAAGGGCTACTTCAGACTGCTGAAAGCCATCAGGTTAGAGAAGCGCGCGAACTTTTTCGAGCAGGGCCGCGTTCACGGCCACCCCCTCTTTCATTGCGCGGATACGGGCGGCTTGGCGACCATCACCGGGCAGACGCGCACCGTCTTGATCCCGGAACGAGGCGATCAGGTCCGCCAGTTTCTCTTGGAACAAACCTCCCGAGGTGGCTTCTGGGTCAATCGCGATGAAGAATTGACCGGTCTTGGGGGGGCCGCCTGCGGTGCCCGAGAATGGGCTGGCAACGGCCCCCAGCGTGGCACCGGTCATTGCGGCTGCCATCAGCTCCACAGTCAGTGCAATACCGACCCCCTTGTAACCTCCTGATGGCACCATCGAGCCCTTCAGCCCGACTTCGGGATCAGTGGTGGGCCGACCGTCTGCGTCCAGCACCCAACCTTGCGGGACTGGCTTACCCTCACGGGCGTGCTTCATCACTTCGCTTTTGGCAATCGTGCTGGCCGACTGGTCAATCAGGAGCGCAGCATTGCCATCCGCATCTGGGGCCGAAATCGAGAACGGATTCGTGCCGATCACAGGTTTCGCGCCACCGGACGGTGCAATAGAGGCGGGTGCGTTGGTGAAACCGATACCCATCAGGCCAGCCTGGGCCAGACGCTGCGTGTGCACGCCCAGAACGCCGCAATTATAGGAGTTGTTTACGGCCAGAACCGCAACGCCCATCTCTTTCGCCAGCGGGATCAGCTTTTCAAATCCAACATCGATTGCGCTATGGGCAAAGCCGGTGGCCGCATCAACGGTAACAACAGCTGGGCGCGGATGGTCGACTAGAGGTTTCGCCTGCCCGTCCACCTTGCCACATTCCACGTGCTGGGCGTAAATCGGGATATAGGCCAGCCCATGCGAGGCAACGCCGTCGGCCTCCGTCATCGCGGTCGCAACGGCCAGTGGGCGCGCGTTCGCTTCCGAGGTGCCAGCCTTGACCAGCGCCTCAAAGGCAAGGGTTTCGATTTCCGAGAGCAAGAGTGTTTCAGTGGCGGTCATCGTTGTTCTTTC
This sequence comes from uncultured Roseobacter sp., assembly GCA_913054455.1. Lineage (GTDB taxonomy): Bacteria > Pseudomonadota > Alphaproteobacteria > Rhodobacterales > Rhodobacteraceae > Pseudophaeobacter. The sequence goes on along the minus strand of CAJXIL010000002.1, from coordinate 13,935 downwards.
TTTTATTTCGGTGGCGTGATGAGGCAGCATCGCAGCCCCAAAAAGATATCAGTCGTTGTCACTGCCCCCGGCACCCGCACCGCGCAGGCGGCTTTCTTCAGTGGCGGGAGCAAAGGTGCGGTGAGCAAAGCTTCCCAGCTGTCCCCAGCTGGTTTCGCAGACGTCAGCCCGCATCAGCGGTTCGCGTTTCCCAGTCATTTCGGCTGGGGCCGAGAAAACCAACTGGCCGACATGTTTGGCCCGAAGCGCATCGGCCGCACCCTGTACGCAAAGCTGTTTACCGTCGGTCGCAACCCGTGCCCCGTCCCATTCAGCAGCCACAGGCACCCCCAAACGCAGCGCAGCACCGCCCATAAAGGGCACAGCCAGCAAAGGCAGGCTGACGTTCTGCATGGTTATGGTGCCACGCTGCAATAGGCGCACGGCGCAATCGGACAGGGATGCACCTGCGATCAATGGGCTCATCCGGCGGGTCGGTGCGTGCCAGACATCCGCGCTCAGCGAGACCGGCGATACGTCAATTGGGGGGATCCTGTCGTTCATCACCAGCAGCTCTGCCAGCATTTCCGTGCCAGGAAAGCCAAAAGCAGAGAGCCAACGCGTACCTTTTGCGGCCTCTTCAGACAGTCCCCACGACAGCCCGGCTCCGCGCGCCGCGCGTTTGGCCATGGCTTCGATTTCGTTCAACGAATGGCTCATGCGGTGCCCTCCTCAAGCTCGGTCTCTACCGCGGGGAAAACCCAATAATCCGCATTTTCCTGTGTCAGTTCTGTGGGCAGTGGGGCATTGCCATACATGCAAATACGCACCCAACGATCCGAGCGCGGATCAAACTGCGTGGCACCAAAGAAGGCCAGCTTGCAGCGAAGCATGTCGATGGGCAGCACTTGGTCGGAAATCGTGTTGTCACGGATCTCGGCATATGGCGCGCGACCAACGATCTGGGCGCGACGCAACACGTGACGATGCTCTGGATGGCGCAAAAGGAAGTCCGCAACCTGTGCCTCATCTGGCCAATGGGCCAGGGCGTGGAACAGTCGTGCAGCATCCCGCCCTGGGGCCAAAGGCTGTTCATATTCTTCGATCGGCTCTTCGAAACGCTCTCCCAAACGGGGTTCGAGTTTTTCTTCCGACACATACCAAGCACGGGCTCGGTTTTCCGGAGCCTGCCAGTCGGTGTCGATTGCCCAGGCGTAGATCTCAGTTAGCAATGCACGCAGGTCACCGACGCTCATCGCGCCGGCGATGCGGAAAGTGGCCGTGTTGTCGCCTGCCATTTCTTCGGCAAAACTATCCACATGCGCGCCATAGGGTTCCAGGATCAACGAGGCGATCCATTCCTGCCCTTCGAGCGAGAGGTTGTCCTCTGCCCAACGATAAAGCGCGTCCCACGGGTGCTCCGCGCTGAGGCCGACACCGGCTAAATAGCCATCAACCTTGATCACATCGGCGCGCAGGCCTTTCAGCTTTTCAATCTGGATCGGGTGTTCAGAATGCCACTGATCAATGGTGATCTTGCTGCGCGCCACCAGCGACTGGAACAGAGCGATCTCCTCCGATTTGGCTTTCGCCAGCCTGCGCACCGCCAAAATAGCGTTTTCGCGCGCGGCGACCCAGTTGTTGAACAGCACCGGGTGATTCAAAAGGAAGGGAGCCATGCCCAACCCGGTTGAATTGCCGACCCCCATGACACGTCCGATTTCTGGCGACAGCTGGGCGGCAGCCCGTCCCTCGGATGCGGCGCGCCGGTCGGCCATGTGCTGCACCAAATCCAGCACAAACCAGCGGGTCAAATAGACTGACAGCATCTCGACCTGAAACGGCGCGCGGAATTCCGGGCGGTCTGCGATCATCTCACGATCAGCAGCTCCCAGCTTGCCGGATCCATAGACCGCGGTGGTACGCATCAGGTAACCAACAGCCTCAATCTGTTCGAGGTCGGGCTGGTGCCCCGCGGCCAGGCTGGAGACCACGTGCTCCCACAGCCGCACCGAGCGGTTTGCGCGCGACACAGACAATTCCGTTCCGGATACCCGCCCAGCTTCCTGCACTGGAATATTATGTGACAGACGTTCGATATCTGCCGCCGACGGCACGCCATCAAACAGAGTGAAAGTCGCATCCCAAGCCTCGGCGATCACCCGGTCAGAGCGCTTCTCAGGCGGTAGGTCATGGGCATAAGCAATCAGTGAATATGCGCGGTCTGGGCTGTAGACGGTATAAACGGCGTGACCTTCGCCCGCGTCATTCACGTTAAAGGCAGTGTTTTCAAAGCGCCAGCCTTCTCGGGCCAGACGACGAAGCAGCACGCGCATGAAGGACAGGCGTGATTGGTGAATGGATCCGAGGCGCGCAAGGCGCATGACCAGTTCGGGATCACGGCGAGTTATTGTATTCATTCTCTTGGCCTTTGCAGTCAGGACAATAGAGCATTTCAGTGCCTGCGTCGAATAGGGCCTGAGATGCACGCGGGGCTGGGGTGCCCAAAGGCACCCCAACTGATTAGTTTTCTTTGCCTTTTGCCAGGGTGATACGCAGCGCATCCCAGAGCGATGGCAGCAAAAGCAACGACACCGGAACGGCCGTTACAACGATAAAGCTCTGCAGTTTGGAGACACCACCGGAGCCCACCGAAATCAAAATCACGGCCATGACACCCATAGCGATACCCCAGAAGACACGGACCAACGCCGGCGGGTTGTCGCCGCCGCTCATGGTGGCAGAGATCACGTAGCTCATCGAGTCACCGGTCGTGGCCACAAAGATCGTGGTCAGGATCAGGAACAAAAGCGAGACCAGGAAACCCAGCGGCAGGTTCGAGGTGATCGCCAACAGCGCCGCCGGCAGGTTGAACCCCTCGAAAGCTTTCGAAATCGTGCCCGTTTCTTCCAGCTCCATCGAGATGCCGGTGCCTCCGATGATTGTGAACCAGAAGTTGGTCACGATCGGGGCTACAATTGACAGCATAATAATGATCGAGCGGATTGAGCGCCCCCGAGAAACCCGCGCGATGAACATCGCCATCAGCGGGCCATAGCCCATGAACCAGCCCCAAAAGAAGACAGTCCACCAGCCCAGCCAGCCGGGCGCGCCAAACAGACCTGCGTCACCGCGATACAGCGCCATCTGAAAGAAATTGGCAATGTAGGTGCCAAAGCCCGAGAAGAACGAGCCAAAGATGAAGCCGGTTGGGCCTGCCAACAGGACGAAGGCCAGAAGCACAGCAGCCAGGATCACGTTGATCTTCGACAAAAGCTGAATGCCCCGCGACAAACCGGTCATCGCCGAGATCGTGTAGATGGCGACAAGCCCCGCAATGACCAAGAATTGCGTAGCAAAGCCGTTGGCAATGCCAAAGAGGTCTTCCAGACCATAAGCCACCTGAAGACCCAGAAAGCCGATCGGACCGACAGTACCGGCCACAACAGCGATGATCGAAGAGGCATCCGCGATCAGGCCAATCGGGCCGTGGATCGCCTTATCCCCAAAAACCGGATAAAGCAGTGTGCGCGGTGCAAGCGGCAGGCCTTTTTCATAGTGGTAGTGCATCAGCATCACGGTCGACAGCGAACCCAAAATGGCCCAGGCTAGGAAACCCCAGTGCATGAAGCTCTGTGCAATAGCACCGCTCACGGCATCTGCGGTCCCACCTTCGGCGCCAAACAATGGGGGGGAGGACAAGAAATGCGCAATCGGCTCGCCTGCGGCCCAAAACACGCCACCCCCTGCCAGAAGCGTACACATGATCATCGAGCCCCACTGGAACATGGTAAACTCAGGCGCGGCAAGCCCGCCCATGATCGCGCGACCACCGGGTAGCACGCACAGCACCAGGCCGATCAGAAAGGTCGCCAGAAGCAGCACTTGCCAGTACAGGCCAAAGTATTTGGCTGAGACGTTGAAACCCCAGTCCACGGCTGCTGAAAGCGCATCAAGATTTATCAGCGCTGCCAGACAGAAAAGGGCGATGAACCCGCCCGAGATCAGGAACAGCGGTTTGTTCACGCCGCTGGCTTTCTGATCTGTCATTCCCATAGATTCTTCAGACATCTACATTTCCCTAGATATGGCCCCATCTGTTCGCGTGAGGCCAAGTGTCAATTCCCCTGTCCCTTAGCGTCCTGTCTGAGGGCCAAAATTCTCTGCAAAAAAGCGATACCAATTACGTCCCATGATGCCCGCAACCTCGCGGTCATCCATTCCCACAGCTTTCAGGCCGTTTTCGATGTTGGCGAAATGGCGGTTGTCCTCGAACCAGCTGGGCATCGGCGGGAAACCCGGCGCGGATTTGGATCCCTCGCCATAGTCGATTTCCTTGGTCCAACGGCCTACACGCATCCATTCAACGATGCTGTCGGGCTGGTCCTGACAAAGATCCGTGCCGATCCCCAGATGCTCGGCGCCATATTTCTCTGCCGTCCGGGCGATCATGGCGCAAAAGCTTTCCAGCGTGCAGTCACCCTTGTCTTTCAGGTGGTGCGGATAGACCGAAAAGCCAAGCATTCCACCGTTGTCAGTCACTGCACGGATCACCGCGTCGCGCTTGTTGCGCAAAGCGGGCGACCAGTCATAGGGATTTGCGTGCGTGATAGCGATGGGACGCTCGGACAGCTCGGCAGCCTCAATGGTTGAGCGGTCTGCCGAGTGGCTCATATCCACAACGAGGCCCACGCGGTTCATTTCTTTGATGACCTGCTTGCCCATCCGGGTGATGCCCGTATCTTCGGCCTCGTAACAGCCGGTCGCCAGAAGCGACTGGTTGTTATAGGTTAGCTGCATGAATCGCGCGCCAAGGGTGTGAACGATTTCAACCAGGCCAATGTCATCTTCGATTGGCGAAGGGTTCTGGAAACCAAAGAACACAGCCGTGCGCCCGGTTTCGCGGGCGACATCGATATCGGAAGCCCACAGCCCCTTCATGATCAGATCGGGGTACTGTTCAAACCAACGGTTCCACTTTTCAAAGTTCAGAACCGTTTCGCGAAAGTTCTCGTGATAGGAGATGGTGACGTGGATTGCATCCACGCCCCCTTCCCGAAGCTGACGGAAGATTTTCTCCGACCAATTGGCATATTGCAGACCGTCGATACGCATCATACGGGGCCCGCACTGATATAGGCGGTTTTGACAGTGGTGTAGAACTCGGCGGCGGCTTTACCCTGCTCACGCGGACCGTAGGAGCTGTCGCCACGGCCACCGAAGGGCACGTGATAGTCAGTGCCGGCAGTCGGCAGGTTCACGGTGACAACACCGGTTTGGGCATTGCGGCGGAAATGTGTGGCGCGGGCCAGAGATTTCGTCACGATACCCGAGGTCAGACCAAAATTGGTGTCGTTGACGGTGGCCAGAGCCTCGTCATAGCTGCCAACCTTGATCACGCTGGTCAACGGCGCGAACATTTCTTCGCGGTTGATGCGCATGTCGTTGGTGGTGTTCAGGAATACGCCCGGCGACATGTAGAAACCTTGATGCGGCATCTCAAGACGCGCGCCGCCACAGGACAGTTCAGCACCTTCCGACTTGCCAAGTTCCACGTAGGCTAGGTTTTCAGTAAGCTGCTGTTCGCTGACAACGGGACCTATCTGCGTCCCCTCTTCCAGCGCGTGGCCCACTTTCATTGCCCGTGCACCAGCCACCAGTTTTTCAACAAATGCGTCATGCACAGCATCGTGGACCACAAGCCGGGAAGACGCGGTACATTTCTGGCCGGTGCCACCGAAGGCGCCCCCCAGAGCCAGCGTCACGGCCAGATCCAGATCCGCGTCGTCCATCACAGCCAGCGCGTTCTTCGACCCCATCTCCATCTGAACCTTGGTCAAGTTCTGGATGGCGGCGGCGGCGATGCCCTTGCCCACAGGAACCGAACCCGTGAAAGAAATGGCGTTCACTTTCGGGCTTTCCACCAATCGCTGGCCGATTTCGCGGCCCGCGCCCATTACCAGACTGAACAGACCTTTGGGGATGTCCTGGCGGTGGATGATTTCAGCCAGCGCCACAGCCGAAGCGGGCGTTACGTTGGCGGGTTTCCAAACCACGGCATTGCCGTAGCACAGCGCAGGAGCAATTTTCCACGAGGCGGTGGCTGTCGGAAAGTTCCAGGGCGAGATGATGGCAACAGTGCCGACAGCTTCGCGGCGAACGTCGATTTCGATATCTGGCCGAACCGAATCCGCGTTCTCGCCGATCTGACGCAGGCATTCGGCAGCGTAGTAGGTAAAAAATTGACCAGCACGATAGACCTCGCCTTTGCCTTCCGCGAAGGGTTTGCCTTCCTCACGCGCCAGAAGCCTGCCGAGCTCTTCACAGCGCGCAATCAGTTCGTTGCCGATTGCGTTCAAAACGGCCTGCTTGCGTTCCATGCCGTATGCAGCCCATTCCCGCTGAGCCACCTTGGCTTGGTCCAGCGTCGCGTCCAGCTGGTCACTACTGGCCTGTGCAAATACGCCCACCAGATCGGTCAAATCCGAAGGATTACGGTTTTCAATTTCGCCTGCTCCGGCCAGCCATTCGCCAGCAATCAGGTTTTTTTGGATATCGGTCATGGAAGTGTCGCCTCACGCAGAAGTCAGTTTCCTTGGGTATGGACTTTCCGAGCGGATTCAATCAAACTTAAATTATTGAATAATATTACAGTAAAACTGAAGAAATCCACCATGGTCCTGAAAATCGAAATGCTGCGTGGCTTTGCCACCGTCGCCCGCAGCGGCAATCTGAGCAATGCCGCCCAGACGCTGGGACGCACGCCCTCGGCTGTGTCAATGATGCTAAAACAGTTGGAAACCCACCTGGGTGAGCCATTGTTCGAAACCGACCGCAAAAGCAAACTGACAGCTTTAGGAAGCTATGTTCTTGAGCAAGCCGAGCGGGAATTGCTTCAATTCGACAACACGGTCAAAGCGATCGAAGGCTTTGCCAAAGCCACCCACGGTCACGTGCGCATCGCCACCGTTCCTTCGGTCGCTGGCACCATCATTCCACAGGTTTTTTCTCGTTATATCAGTGACTACAAACATCTGGACATTGAACTTCGCGATATGGACTCCAGCTCTATCCTGCACGAGCTTTCCCGCGATCGAATCGATATCGGCATCGCCACGGTGGGGCAGAAAAACGTCGGGCTGCACAGTCAGCACATTCTGTCCGACATGTTTGGTGTTATCTGCGCGCCGACCCATGCACTGGCGCAGGACCGCGGTCCTATCACCTGGGACGCATTGGCCAACGAGCGGCTCATTGCCAACTCGCTGTCGGCGGGGATCAATACCGAACCGTCGATCCTGCTGCACGACAGGGCGCTTCTTTCGGCCCACAACCTGACCTCGATCATGGGGATGGTGCAGGCCAATATTGGTGTCACAATTTTACCCGAGATGGCAGTCAGGGCATCAAATTCAGCCGATCTGGTGTTCCGCCCCCTCGCTGAACCGCACGCAAAACGCGAAATTCGCTTGCTGCGCCGGGCTGGTTCCCCCCTTTCACCCGCCGCGCGGTTACTGGAACGGCACATTCTGGAAGTCGCTGCCAAGATCTCACAAGACACATTGGCGGGAATGCCCTCATGACCGATATAAACTCCCCCCCCCCTGCAGTTACACTGGGGATCCTGATCTTTCCCGGGTTTCCGATGGCCTGCCTGACCTCCTGTATCGAACCGCTGCGCGCGGCCAATGAGATTTCAGGGCAAGAAGCATTTCGCTGGAAGGTAATCGCCGAAGACGAGGGACCCGTTGAATCCTCAGCCATGGTCAGCTTTGCACCGGATAGCACCCTATCCGAAGCGGGGGATCTGGATCTTTTGCTGCTCACCGCCAGCCCCAATGCGCGATTTGCCACGCCGTCACGCGCCAACGCGGCCCTTCAGCGATACCAACGCGGCAAAACCCGCCTGGGGGCGATCAGTGGCGGAGTGTTCGCCCTGGCCCGCACCGGACTAACCCGCGATAACCCGCTGTCAGTGCATTGGTGCTATGAGGCGGCCTTTCAGGCAGAATTCCCTGATCTTCCTGCGCAAAGCACGGTGATCTGCGAGGACGGCGCCTATACAACCATCTCCGGCGCATCCGCTGCCTTCGATCACATGCTGACTTTGATTGAAACGCGTCTGGGCGGCGACATCATGGCCGAGGTCGCCTGCTGGTTTCAGCACCCCTATATCCGCAGCGCCGCCGCCACCCAGAAGACGCCCGCCCATGACACGGCCAAAAGCAAGGACCTGCTGCCAAAACAGGTAGAACGCGCGATCGAGCAGTTCTCAGAGCATATCGAAAGTCCGATTCAGATCAGCAAGGTGGCCGAAGCGGTGGGTGTCTCGACCCGCTCGCTGGAGCGCAGCTTCAAGGAAGCGACAGGACAAAGCCCCCTGAAGTATTACCGGAAAATCCGGATGAAACAGGCGCGTCAACTGGTGCTGTATTCCAACACACCAGTGACCGAGGTTGCGTTCATGGTGGGGTATGCCACGCCTGGGGCCTTCCTGCGGCACTATCGCGAAAGCTTTGGGATAACACCCATAGCGGACCGGCGCGCCAAGAACTCAATGCGGGTTAAGGGCAGCGACGCGCTGCCCTCGTAAATTGTTTGGATCAGGCGACTGAACGTGCCACTGCGACCAGTGCATGATGCAGCGATGCGGCCGAGGAACGCGGGGCGATCACAGCCATGTGGTCATCAGCCAAACGCCACAGGAACGCACCCAAATGCTCGATCGTGCCGCGAATGACCTCACCGCGCGCCATCGCGCGCACGGGCACGTTGGACAGACGCTCGAACAGGTCACAAAGTGCGGCGCCCGAGACGTCAAACCGGCACCAGCCATCAGATTGCTCCACCACCGACGCCGCATCCCCAACCATTTGCTTCAATTCCGCTGCGAGCAGCTCGTGCTGATCATGGTCTGCGGAAATCATCCACTGATCAGGACCGATCCAGAAGGCAGAAAAATCGCCCTGTGCTGAGGATTTTCCGACACCTGGCAAGGGCAGCGCCAGTGCTTCTTGCATCTGGCCCAATTGCCCTTCTCGCGCGGTAATGGACGCCAATGCCTGCCCCACGACTTCGGTTATAGAAAGCGTCCCGATCTGGTCCAAACGCGCGGTGTCACCGCCCAACGGAGTGATGGGTTTCAATTTATGCACGGAGCTTCTCCCCTTTCGGATCGACAAAATGCGGGCTAACGATTTCGACCAGAACGTCTTGCTGTTCCAAAGGGTTAACCAGCCTCATCTGTTCGCCCATCCGCTCAAAGCCGGACTGCACGAAGCCAAGCCCGATTGCACTTTCGAGGGTTGGCGAATAGGCAGCTGAGGTAACATAGCCCTGATCATGCGCAGCATCGACCGGGCCTGTGGTGGCCATCAGATGTCCGCCCGCGGGGAGGGGCTTGGACGCATCCACTGGGCGTAGGCCCACAAGGTTCAACGCGTCTCGACCATTCATCCCTTCGCGACGCGACAGCACATTTCCGATGCACTCCTTCTTGGTCGAAACCATGCGGCCCAAGCCAAGGTTCAGCGCAGTGGTGGTGCCGTTCAGCTCGTTCCCTGCCGCGTGCCCCTTTTCAATCCGCATTACACCGAGTGCCTCTGTGCCGTAAGGGGTCACGTCAAACTCTTCGCCCGCCGCCATCATTTCGCGCATCAGGGCGTCGCCGTAACGGGTGGGGACGGCAATCTCATAGGCCAGCTCGCCGGAGAAGGAGATGCGGAACAGCCTTGCACGGCACCCGCCACAGACGGTGATTTCAGCGCAGCCCATGAAGGGGAAGGCTTCGTTCGAGATGTCGAACGCCGGATCCACGATCTTCTGCAATAGCCTTCGCGCGTAGGGGCCGGCGACTGCATATTGTGCCCATGCCTCGGTGGTGGAGATCAGCTGAACGTCCAGATCCGGCCACAGACACTGGCGGGCAAATTCCATGTTGCGATAGACCAAAACCGCGTTGGCGGTGGTGGTGGTGACGACGAAGTGATCTTCAGCCAGACGCGCAGCGGTGCCATCATCATAGGCAAAGCCATCTTCGCGCAGCATCAGACCATACCGCACCTTATTCACGGGCAGTTTGGCAAAGCCATTGGCGTAGACCTTATTCAGAAACTCTGCCGCATCCGCCCCCTGCACATCGATCTTACCCAGCGTGGTCACGTCACAGATACCGACGGAACTGCGGGTGGCCAAGACCTCGCGGTCCACCGATTGCCGCCAGTGCGTCTCCCCCTTTTGGGGGAACCATTGCGCGCGCAGCCAATTTCCGACCTCGACAAACACCGCGCCCTGTTCCTCGGCCCACTTGTGGCTGGGGGTCAGGCGGGTCGGGTGAAACTCTTTTCCCACCGCACGGCCAGCCAGCGCGCCCATCGAGATGGGCGTATAAGGTGGGCGGAAAATAGTGGTGCCGGTGTTGGGGATCGACTTACCAGTCAACTCGGCCATCACCGCCAGCGCCCCAACATTGGAGGTCTTGCCCTGATCCGTGGCCATGCCCAGCGTGGTATAGCGTTTTAAGTGTTCGACTGCGGTAAAGTTCTCCTGATGTGCCAGTTTCACGTCCTTAACTGTCACGTCATTCTGAAAATCCAGCCAAGCGCGTTTTGCGCCCGAAACATGCCAGAACGGGGTGAGAGAGACGGGTGTATCTTCGGCTTTAGGGAGCTGCGCAGGGGGGGCTGTGATACCCAGATCAGACAGCGCTTCCAGGGCTTTCGCTGCCCCGCCGGTCAGTGCAGCATGGGTCGACATCTCGCCCATTGCAGCCCCCGCAACGCTTTGTCCCGGCGGCAAGCCCTGCCCCGGCACAAAGGCATGGATGTCTTCATTCCAAACCGGTCGACCGCGCTGGTGACAGGTCAGCCCCAAATTGGGGTTCCAGCCGCCAGACATCGCCAGCGCTCCGCAAGCAATCACACGGATCTGACCGTTCGCCAGACGGACCGTGACCGAGGTCAGACCAAGGCGGCCCTTTGTATCAACGATCTGTGCACCAGCGAGAACCTCAGCGCCCTCAAGTGCAGGCGCGTCCGGGCGAATGTCCACCACCGCGGGCACCTCGACCCCTTTGGCCATCAGATCTCGGGCGGTCTGGTGGGCGTCGTCGTTATTGGCAAAAACAACCACCGACCGCGCCGGCGAAGCGGCATAACGGTTGACGTAGGCGCGGGTGGCACCGGCCAGCATCACGCCCGGACGGTCGTTGTTCTCAAACCCGATCGGGCGTTCGATCGCACCAGTCGCGACCAGGGCCCGCTTGGAATAGATCCGCCAAGAGGTCTGGCGGGGCTTGCCAGCTTCGGGGGCGGTTAGATGATCTGCATTGCGCTCAACCGCGCCGTAGACTCCGTGATCATAGGAGCCGAATACGGTCGTGCGCCGCATCACACGGACATTCGGGAGCGATGATAGCTCTGCTTGGGTCTGTTCGACCCATTCCACACCAGACCGTTCCGACAGCCCCCCTGTTTCAGCCAGAAGGCGCCCACCCAGACGAAAGTCCTCGTCGGCGATAATCACCTGCACCCCTGCACGGCCAGCGGTCAGTGCAGCGGCCAAACCCGACGGGCCTGCGCCGATCACCAAAAGGTCGCAATGCAGGAAACCTTTGTCATAGACGTCAGGATCTGCCTCGCCCGTAAGGCTCCCCAGACCAGCGGCTTTACGAATGATCGGCTCGTAAAGCTTCTCCCAGAACGCCCGAGGCCACATGAAGGTTTTGTAGTAGAACCCCGCGCTGAGAAAATTCGAAAAGCGATCATTGATCGCCATGAAATCATGCTCCAACGACGGCCAGCGGTTTTGCGAATGGGCAACAAACCCATCATAGAGCTCCGCCACGGTGGCACGGGTGTTGGGTTCCTGACGGCCACCCGTACGCAGCTCGACCAGGGCGTTGGGTTCCTCCGACCCAGCGGTCAGCACCCCACGCGGGCGGTGGTACTTGAACGAGCGCCCCATCAGGCGCACACCATTGGCAAGCAATGCCGAGGCCAAGGTATCCCCCGCATATCCCTGATAGGAAATGCCGTCAAAACGGAAAGAGAGCGTGGCTGACCGATTGATCAGCCCGCCAGTAAGGCGATTTACCTGTGTCATTGCGTTGCCTCGGCTGTCCGTTTTGCACGTGCCACATCACGGGCCAGTTCCACCTTAGTGATCTCATGTGTGGTGGTGTCACGGGTCACGACCAGCCACGAACGGTCGCCTTGCTCGTGAAACCACAACTCGCGGTGCAAACCTGCCGGATTTTCACGCAGGTGCAGATAGTCGTGAAACCGGCGCATCGCGTTGTCCGACAACCAATAGGGACGGTTGATCAGGCCCGCGTCACCAAGGTATGTGAATTCTTGTGCGTCGCGCGGGCCAAGAAGCGGATGGTTGATGATCATCGGGTCAGTTCCTCAAATCGCAGCTAGGTCAGTGCAGGTTCGGTTGGGCGCCCTGGCCCTTTTCGTCGATTATGTGCCCAGTCATGAACCGGTCCAGCCGATAGGCTTTTGCGGTTTCATGCGGACGATCGGTTTTCAGAAGATGCGCAAAGCAGTAACCTGCGGCAGGCGTGGCCTTAAAGCCGCCATAGCACCAGCCACCATTGAAATAGAGGCCCTCGACATGGGTCTTGTCGATAAAGGGTGAACCGTCCATCGACATATCCATAATTCCGCCCCAGCTGCGCAAGAGCCGCGCGCGTCCCAGTCCCGGGATCAGCGACATGCCGCTTTCGATGACGTCCTCAACCACAGGCAGGTTCCCTCGCTGAGCGTAGGAGTTGTAGCCATCGATATCGCCGCCAAAGACTAGGCCGCCCTTGTCGGATTGGCTGCAATAGAAGTGACCCGCACCATAGGTAATCACGCCCGGTATGAAGGGTTTCAAGCCCTCTGAAACAAAGGCCTGCAGCACATGACTTTCTATGGGCAGGCGCATCCCTGCCATCGCCATCACGCGGCTGGAGCTGCCCGCAACCGAGACTCCCACTTTCTTGGCGCCAATGTATCCGCGAGAGGTTTCAACTCCAAGCATGTGCCCGTCTTTGATCTTGAAACCAGTAACTTCGCAGTTCTGAATGATGTCCACGCCGCGCTGATCCGCGCCACGCGCATAGCCCCAGGCGACCGCATCGTGGCGCACGGTGCCCCCGCGCGGATGCAATAGCCCGCCTTTGATCGGGAAGCGAGCATTATCGAAGTTCAAAAACGGGTACAGCGCACGTACGCCCTCCGTATCCAAAAGCACAGCATCCGATCCGTTCAGCAGCATGGCGTTCCCGCGCCGCCGCGCCGCATCCCGCTGGGCATCCGAGTGCACAAGGTTCAGAATGCCGCGCTGACTGACCATAGCGTTGTAGTTCAGGTCCTGTTCAAGGTTCTCCCACAATTTCAGCGAAAATTCGTAGAACGGTTCGTTCCCATCCAGCAGGTAGTTTGAGCGGATAATCGTGGTGTTCCGCCCCACATTGCCGCCCCCGATCCAGCCCTTCTCCAGAACTGCAATCCGCGCGCCCTGAAACTCTTTCGCCAGATAATAGGCTGTGGCCAACCCATGTCCGCCGCCGCCTATGATCACATAGTCATAGTCGTGCTTCGGTTCGGGATCCCGCCATTGCGGCCCCCACCCCTTATGCCCGGTCAGGCTTTCCTTGATCAGTTTCAAAGCAGAATAGCGCATATGGGCTCCTGTTCTAATGCCCCTATAGACTGGTACTTTGACGGCTGGTGCTTCTTCGGTTTCGGACAAAATGAGCTTCAAAATCGACATCTGGTGACTAGTTGGCTCACGATAAAGCACACCGATATTCTGCACAGGTAGAGCTGTACCAAGCAGTTCAGAAATGGTTTTTTAGGGTCGGGACGGCTTTGTTGCACAAATCGCCTGAGGGGATTCATTTTGTGAATCCAGCATGATAGCTGGAGACCATGAGCAGTTGGGCCCCTACAAAGTACAAGACCA
>CAJXIL010000001.1 GCA_913054455.1 uncultured Roseobacter sp. | reverse complement strand
CACGAAGCGTGCCTTTCCTAAACATCGTCGTCCTCCCAAATTAGATGCTTGCAACCAGCCTATAGCGGTGAGCCAACTCGGGTCAATTTAAAACTTTACGCGCGTAAAGAAATAAATATGAGAATAATTATCAAATACTTATGCAGAGGATCTGATGATCAAACGTCCATCAAACAGTGTTTCCTGGCGCGAATCGGCGGTTTCTTCAGCCTCTATGCGTTCCAACAAAACTGCGGCACTTTTCTTGGCGATCGATTCATAATCCTGTGAAATCGTCGTCAGGGTTGGACAGGTGTATTTGGAGAACGGGTGATCGTCATGCCCAGCCACCCGCAAATTGCATCCTTCGCCAATGCCAACCCGCAACCCTGTTTCAAAGGCCGCTGACAAAAGGCCAATGGCTAGGCGGTCGTTGCTACACAAAATGGTGCTTGTTGGCAGGTTTCGATCCCGCAAAAGCCGCAGGCCTTCGCGAAAGCCGATCTCTTCAAATTCCCAACCTTGGCCCTCTACCTGAATTAGGTTCGGGCTATGTCCTAGTTTGTTCATCGCTGCGATATATGCGTTGCGGCGTTTGAATGCGTTTGGGTTGGTGGGCGACCTCATCTCGAATAAGCAGGGCGGTTCCCCGGTTCGACAAAGGTAGTCTACAATTAGACGGATGCTTTGATCATTGTTTGATCCTACAAAGGCTTCACCAATCCCGTCGATATTGGCGTCAAACAGTACAGTTGGAACATCTTGGCAGAAGGCCTCAATCTTGGCATGGTCTGAGGCCCGTCCAAGCGGCGCCAACAGAACACCCGCGGGTTTCAGGCTGCGCAGGTTCTCGAGATTGGCGATTTCCATCGAGGGGCTGCCGTGGGACCCCAGCAGCACCGGACGGAACCCGGTCTCAATGATGTGTTCTTCGATTGTACGGGCAATTTTTGCAAAGAACGGATCTGCCAGATAAGGAACCACCACGCCGATGTTTTTGGTTAGGCGCCGGTTTTGGTTTACCGCATATAGGTTGGGCTGATAATCATATCGTTCCAACGCGGCCTCAATACGCTTCCGCGTGGAGGCCCGCACGCTGTTGGGGTCGTTGAAAAACTTAGAAAGTGTTGGCCGAGAAATACCACTGACGGAAGCGAATTCTTCCATGTTTCTTATTTTCATTCCGGTCATTTGAACGCCTACTATGGATTCTTAGGACGCCGCCGCGGTCGTCCAGCTGACGATTTCGATATAATAGATACTTTACGCGCGAAAACAAAGCCCTGGGAGCTCATGCTGCTGGAGGTAGGTTTTGACGGCGCCAATCTTAGTCTACGGAGGTTTTTGCAATTTGGAATTGCGTTGATACCCCTAACCGAAGGCCAAACCGAGTAGCAGTTCACTTATCGCTCACATTTCCATTTCCAGCGATACGCCCCAATACCGCTGCGGCCAGCAGACCGTTTCCTGACAGATATCCACTGTCACCACGGCCAGACACACCACAGGCTGCGCCGCCGCCAGCGAATAGATTGGGGATCGGCAAGCCATTGCAGGCAATAACCCGCGCTGAGTTGTCAATCCGCAGCCCCCCTTGCGTGTGAAACAGCGCGCCGGTGACCCGCACGCCACAATAGGGAGGCGCAAGGCGTGTTGTTCCGAAGCTGCGGCCAAAGCCATCCGTGCCACCGGTTGGAAGAGTGTCTATGGTTTCCTTGAGCGGGTTGGCGGGCAGGCCAAGGGCCTTGGCCAGTTCGTCCAGCGTGGTGGCGATTTTGACCGCGCCCTGGGCCTCGGCGCGTTTGAAATCTTCGAACTGCCGCGCGATATCTGCGATCCGCGTATCAAAGATGGCAAAGGCCTCGCCACCCGGTTGCGACAGCACAGCGCGGGCGGCCTCGGAATAGCCCTGTGCCTCGTTCCAGAAACGCTTTCCTGCGCTGTTCACCTGAACGCCACCTTCGGTGATCGTGGCCCAAGTGATGAGGATGCCGTGGGGATGGGCCACATTGCCGTGGCCCTGATAGGCGCCCAGATGCTGGGTTGCCGCGCCAATCTCATCGGCCCAAAGCACGGCCTCGCCACGGTTTCCATCATGGCCAAACCAAAGGCCGCTTTCGATTTCGGGCATGTGCTGGGCCACCAGCGCGCGGTTGCCGCCAAAGCCGTTGCAGGCAAGGATCAAGCGCTTGCAGCCAATGGTTTCCACCCCACCATCGGGGCGACGCGCGGCAATGCCATGCACCGACCCGTCGGCAAAATACAGCGTCTCGGCGCGGCGTTCGCAGATGATGTCGATGCCTGCATGCTCGGCGGTGCTGCGCAGCGCGTCGATCAGTTCTGACCCCGCCCGCGTTGGTAGCCCATGCATCCGACGGCTGGAATGGCCGGGATAGTCAAAATCATCGACAACCGAGAACGGTAGCCCATGCGTCTCGGTCAGCCAGTCGATTACATCGGCGGCATTCTGCGCCATAAGATCCACAAGCCCCTGATCGTTTTCACCGTGTGCCTTGGCCTGAATATCTGTGGCGAACTGGGCTGGGCTGTCAGCTATGCCTGCCGCCTGTTGCAACTTCGTTCCTGCCGCTGGAATCAGCCCCGCCGACAGAGCGGTGGACCCAGAAGGGAGCGCATCGGCCTCAATCACCAGAACGTCTTGGCCAGACTCATGAGCTGAGAGGGCCGCAATTAGACCACAAGCTCCAGCGCCGATGATCAGGACCTCTATCTCTAGGTCAAAGCTTCGAGGCGGTGTTTCAACCCTCGGAGTCGTCATATCGCGCTCCGTTTTTCAGCATTTCATCTGTCCCGATCACGCCGTTTAAGCCGCCGAAATCAAACATCCGGTCGGCAAAGGGTTTGTTCGAACCGTTGCTGGCCAGACTTTGGTAATAGTCCTGCGCTGTGCGGGCCAGCGCACGGACGATACCGCCGGGGAAGATGACGATGGAGAAGCCGAGCTCCTCAAGGTCGTCCGCGCCGGTAATCGGAGTGGCACCGCCTTCGACCATATTGGCCAGAAGCGGCACATGCCCGGCAAAGCGCTTGGCAATGGTTTCAAGCTGTTCACGGCTCTGCGGTGCTTCGATAAAGAGCACATCTGCGCCTGCTTCCAGATAGGCCTCTGCGCGGTCTGAGGCGGCAGAAAAACCTTCAACGGCGATCGCATCGGTGCGGGCAATGATCAGAGTCTCATCAGAGGCCCGCGCATCGGCCATCGCGGCAATCTTGCCGACCATTTCCGAGGCCGGAATGAGGGATTTATCCGCCAGGTGCCCGCAGCGTTTCGGATATGTCTGATCCTCCATCTGCAGGGCCGAGGCCCCGGCCCGCTCATAGAGCCGCATGGTGCGCTGTGCGTTGAGCGCATTGCCAAAACCTGTGTCGGCATCGATGATCACCGGCAGGGCTGTGCGATCAGCGATGAGCGTCATCGTATCCGCCATCTCCGAGGCCGTGGTCAGGCCGATGTCTGGCCGCCCCAACCGCGTGTAGGCGACGGCCGCGCCGCTGAGGTAGAGCGCCTCGAACCCTGCCGCCTCGGCGAGCGATGCGGTTAGCCCGTCATAAACTCCGGGCGCGACGAGGATTTCCTTGTTCTGAAGGCGTGCGCGCAGGCTCATGACGTGCCCTCGATCAAGGTCAGTGCCTCGGCACAGCTCATCTGGTGGGTCACAGTGCCTAGCGACAGGAGCGTAGCGTCGTGCACCTCTGCTTTGAAGGCTGCGCAACCATCTGTCAGCGTCACGGTTTCAATGTTGCGCAGATGTGCATCGCGCAAAGTAGACGCTACGCCGCCATTGGTGACGATGCCGCCCACGATTAGATGGTCGATCCCAACTGCGCGCATCAGGTATTCCAATCGGGTCTGGTAGAAGGCTGAATAGGCCACTTTTTCAATGACGAAATCAGCGGGCTGGAGCAGGTCCACAAGGCTATGGCCAAAGCTTCCCGGCGCGAAATCGCGCTTACCGAGGAACGGGCGCAGCTCCTTCAGGTGTGGCGCGATAAGTGGCTCACCATCCTTGTCTGGCACCAGCGTGAACTGCGCAGAGAAGTAGCGCCCCCCCTTGGCCTGAAGCGCTCGAGCCAGCGGCGCGATGCGGTCCGGTAAGGCGGCAATGCTGTCCGCTCTCTGGCCCGCGCGTCCATAGGCTCCCTCTGGGTGGATGAAATCGTTTTGCAAATCAATCGTCAGAAGCGCGGTGCGCGAAATGTCCCATGTGGCTGGATTGCTCATGATGCCTCCTCCAAGGGTTCGATAATTGTATTGCCAAACTGATCCACACGACCCTGCAAGTTGGGTTCGATGAGCACGGTGGTGTCAGGTTGCGTGAGGATCGCGGGGCCTTTGATGACCGTTCCTGCCGGCAGGGCAAGTCGATCATAGATCGCCGTTGAACGCCAGCTTTTGGCAAAATGGACCTGCCTCTGGTCGATGGGCTCGGCCGAACCTTCGCCAGAGGGGGCCAGAGCGCTCAGATCGAATTTTGGGCGCTTTCCGGTCACGGCGCTGCGCAGGTTCAAGATACGCCGCACTCCATTTTGCAAGAGCCTGCCAAAAGTTGCGCGGTAGGCGGTATCAAAGGCCTCTTCGATCTGGGCACGCGTTGGCGCGGTGGTCCGGCCACCCACCGTGTCCACAGCCAGAGGAACAGATACGGTATGCGTCTGCCCGATATAGGCCATGTCGAGCTCAAAACTCAGCTCACGCGCTTCAAATTTGGTCCGGGCGGCGTCAAGCAGTGCCATGCCCTGATCGCAGTGATCCTGCATGAACGCACCCAGTGCTGTCTCATCAAGGGTGTCTACAAGCGAGTTGATTGTCTGCACGAAATCCTGGCGCATATCGGCGATGACACAGCCCATGGCCGATGTGACCCCTGGATAACGCGGCACAATAGCCCGCGATATGCCAACTTCCGCCAGCATCGCACCTGTATGAAGCGCGCCACCGCCACCGAAAGGCATAAAGGCAAAGCGCTTGGGATCAAAGCCACGTTCAATGCTCACAAGGCGGATCGCCCCTGCCATGCGGCTATTGGCGACCTTCAGGATCGCTTCTGCGGCCTCAACCGTGGACAGACCCAGCGGGCCGCCGACATTGTCATCAATCGCCCGGCTTGCTGCGTCCACATCCAGCCGGTCAAGCTTGCCGCCGATGGGGTTGTCGGGATCGATCCGGCCCAGGACCACATTGGCGTCTGTCACTGTCGGGCGGGTGTTGCCAAGACCATAAGCCACCGGGCCCGGGTTGCTGCCTGCACTTTCGGGGCCGATATTGAGCAATCCGCCCTTGTCGACCCAGGCGATGGATCCACCACCTGCGCCGATGGTTGTGATTTCGATCATCGGATTGCGCACAACCATACCAAAATCAATCGAGGTTTGCGGCGACAACATGGATTGTCCTTCGGCAATCAGAGACACATCAAAACTCGTCCCGCCCATATCGCCCGTAATGACATTCTCAAACCCAGCCGAACCAGCGATATAGCCGGCCGCAATGACTCCTGCCGCAGGACCGGAAAGCGCCGTGCGCACGGGCAAGCGACAGGCGGTATCCACCGCCATAACACCGCCATTGGATTGCACGATCATAAATTCGCCATCAAACCCGCCGACCTTGAGCGCGTTTTCTAGCCGCCCCAGATAGCCAGAGACCTCTGGCTGCAGATAGGCGTTGAGAGCGGTGGTCGAGAACCGTTCGAATTCGCGGATCTCTGGCAGGATCTCCGACGAGGCCGAGACATGTTCATTATGCCAGACCTCGCGCAGTACCGCGACGGCGGCGTCTTCGTTGGTGGTGTTGGCGTAGGAATTGGCAAATAGGATCGCCACCCCTTCACAGCCTTGTGCCTGCAGCATTTTGGCGGCGGCGCGCACGGCATCAAGGTCTACGGGGGTGCGCACGGTGCCATCGGCCAGGGTGCGTTCCGGCACTTCGAGGCGGTTGCGGCGGTCGACCACCGGTTCGAATTCCCCGCGCAGCCCCCATGTGCGTGGCCTGTCGCGTCGCCGCATTTCCAATACATCGCGCAGCCCTTCTGTACAGATTACTCCGGTTTTTGCGCCCTTGCGTTCCAGGAGCGCGTTCGTGCCTGCTGTTGTGCCATGCACCACCACGGAGATCTCGGACAGATCCTGAACTTCGCGCCCGATCCCATCGAGGAAACCGCCTGATTGGTCGGGTCGTGTTGTTGGAACCTTGGCAACGCTAGCGGTGCCTTCGGCCTCATTCAGAACGAAGACATCTGTAAATGTGCCGCCCACGTCGACACCGATCATTCGGTTGGTCATGCTGTGTCCTCTCGCCATTGCGTGCCATATGCGGCATCTGCATGGTCGTCGCTTACCAGGCCGCGCGCTACATCGCGGGCAACGGCTTTGGGATTTCGCTCGGAGGCCGCGCCGTAGCCGCCACCGCCTGGCGTTTCAAGCCGCACGGCCTGCCCCGTCTTGAGTTTGATACCGCGCATCTTGGAGGCCAGTGGCGGGCTGTGCCAGCCGTCATCCTGTTCATATTGAAACGCGTTCATTGCCGCGTCGCCGCCTTCGACAATCCCCTTGGGAGCAAAGCGTCCGCGTTCGCCGAAGAGGAAGGCCTCGGCGCCGTTTTCCTCCAAGACTTCGATCTCGTAGACAGCGCCAAGACCGCCGCGGTGGGTACCGGCACCAGCGCTGTCGGGCCGCAGGGCCCATTTGCGGAACATGACCGGGTAGGCCGCTTCCAGGATCTCCATTGGCGGGATCGTGGCGGTTGAAATGGGTGCATTGCCATGATTGAGCCCGTCGGAGTCAACCGACCCGCCGTGGCCGCCGCCATAGAAGGAAAACATGACCCAGGGCTGGCCGTTGCTGCGCTTGCCCGCGATGGAGAGCGCATTGATGGTGCCATAGGCGTTGGCGACGATGCGGTCGGGAGAGGCCTGCGCAAAGGCAGAAAACACCACGTCGATCATCCGCAGAATGGTTTCGGTATAGCCGCCCGTCGGTGCCGGAAACTGCGCGGCCAAAAGGCTGCCCTCGGGTACGATCACATCAATGGGCCGCATGACACCAGCATTGGCCGACAGTGCGGGAAAGACGTGTTTGATGGCCACATAGGCGGTGGCAACAGTCGTTGGCAGGGCGATATTTACAGGGCCTGCGCACTGCGGTGAGGACCCGGTGAAATCAAGTGTCATTTCATCGTTCTTGACCTCCAGTGCGATGCTGATCTTCAGCGGCTCATCGGTGATGCCGTCGTTGTCCAGGTAATCCTCGGCCTCCCAGCGGCCATCGGGCAGATCGGTTATTTCTGACCGCATCAAGGTCTCGGCGCGATGGCCAAGCGCCTCAAGGGCAGAGGAGATCGTCTCAGCGCCGTATTCATCCAGAAGCTCGTCCATGCGCCTGACGCCCAGGTCCAGCGCACCAAGCTGACCGTTGAGATCACCCATGGCCGATTGCGGCAGGCGCGTGTTGCGCATCAGAATGTCGATGATGTCCTGGTTGATCTTCCCTTTGCGGGCAAGTTTCACGGGCGGTAAGTTGAAGGCCTCTTGGAAAACATCCGTCGCCGCAGGATTATAATTTCCCGGCACGGCGCCGCCCACGTCATGCCAATGCCCAACCGAGGCCAGATAGCAAAACAGGTTCCCATCGCGGAAGTAGGGCCGCACGAGGCGCATGTCCGACAAATGGGTTCCGCCAATATGAGCGTCGTTGAAGATGTAAATGTCACCATTTTCGAGATCGCCATCCCTGGCGGCCTTTTCGATCACGGCTTTCACTGCAAAAGACATGACGCCCACGAAAATCGGTAGGCCTGACTTGCCTTGCACCAACGTATCCCCCGACACGGCGTGATAAAGCCCATGGCTCGCATCATGCGCCTCGGCGATGATTGGGTTGAAGGCCGCGCGAAACAGCGTGGCGTCCATCTCATCTGCGATCTGCTCCATGCGGCCCGCAAGGACAGAAAGGGTGATTGGATCAATTTCGCTCATACATTTGCCCTCACTTCGGCCATGTCGTTCCATACGTCCTGTTTGGTGATCTTGCCGCCCGTGATCTCGAAGCGATCAACAAAACGGATGTCTTCAAAGGTGCTACCATCGTGATATTCACCCTGCAGCGTGCCCCGACAATAGACCACGACGGCGTCACCTGTGCCCTGCATTGCGTCAAAACCCTCGTAGGTCTTGGTGACAAACTTGTAGCGCGGTTTCGCCCATTCAATCAGTTCTTGAAGTGTGCACATCGGCGCTGTGCCGGGAAAGATCATGGTAAAGCCATCGCCCAGTATTGCGCTTGCTGCGTCCAGTTGGCGGGTTTCCATCGCGGCAAGGTAGTCTTTCACGATCTGCGTCGGGTCCGGCCGCGCGGGTGCAAGGCTTCGCTGGCTGCGGCCAAGGTGGTAATTGTCTGCTGACACATCATGGATCATCACCGTCACAAGCTCTGGTGCGGCGGGCACGACGAATCGTACCGCGTCCGTCAAAGCTGCGCCTAGGCGTTGTTTTTCCTGGGAATTGTAGCCTTCAAGAACATGTAATTCCACGATCGGCATTGCGCTCCTACCCCCTCTATCCAAACAGAACTGACTTCAATCAGTACTATCTGTAATACAAATATTGTATCTTACCAGACAAAATTTTTGAATATATGAAATACTAATACTTGATTTTGAAGGAAACCTATCTACCCTCGTCTTCGAAACATGGGGGAATCACAGGTGCGGTTGGAAGCTGTTCAAATACTGCCAGAGGGGACAAAGGCGCGGCGCGTTTACCTTTCTTTGCGCGATCAGATCACCGGTGGCGATCTGCGCGAGGGGCAGACTTTGCCGGGGGAACAAAAGCTGGCCGAAACCTTTGGGGTGAGCCGTGTCACCGTGCGCCGCGCGCTTGATGCCCTGTCCCAAGGTGGACTAATTGAACGCCGCGCAGGAAGCGGCACGAAGGTGCGCGCACGAGCCGCCAGCGGCCAGGCTGCCGCGATGGATTTCAACACGCTCATGCCGCAGTTGGTCGAGATGGGTCAGCAAACGACTGCGCGGCTTTTGTCGTTTTCGTATGGTCGTGCACCTGATTTCGTCGCCTCTGCGATGCGTCTTGGAGACGAAACCAAGGTCCAGATCGCCACGCGGGTGCGTCTGACAGGGGATGTGCCGTTTTCCCATCTCACAACATACGTTCCTGCCCAGATTGCGCAGAACTATTCCGAGAATGATCTCGCGACCACGCCCCTGTTCAAGCTGTTGGAGCGCAGTGGCGTGCTAATCGAAGAAGCGCATCAATCCGTGAGTGCGACGCTTGCTGGTCCCGATGTGGCAGAGGCCCTGGGCGTGGCCGAGGGATCGGCGTTGTTGTCGCTACGTCGCGTTGTGCGCGACGTCGAGGGGAATGGAGTGGAATACCTCTCGGGGCTTTACCGTCCGGATATGTTCCGGCTGGAAATGCCGCTGACGCGCGTTGGCCAGGGTGCAACGCGTCACTGGGAACCTGCGATCGGTCAGAGCGAAGGGGAGGGTTGATGGGGGTTCCGCAGACCATGCTCGACAAGCTTTGGGCCGCGCATGAGGTGCTTCGGCGCGATGATGGCGTTTCGCTGCTTTGGGTTGATCGGCATCTTGTGCACGAAGGGTCACATCACGCATTTGCCAAGATCAGGGAGCGCAGCCTGTCCGTGGCTGAACCGGCGCTTACCTTTGCTGTTGTTGATCATTATGCGCCCACGCGGGGCCGGTCACAGATCGCTGATCCGCGTATTGCACGAATGATCGATACCCTACGCAGCAATGCGACAGCGCATGGACTGCAGCTTTTTGATCTTGACGATCCCCAGCAGGGCATCGTGCATGTAGTGGGGCCCGAACAGGGTCTGACTTTGCCTGGGCTGCTGATAAACTGCGGTGATAGCCATACCTCTACCCATGGGGCCTTTGGCGCGCTGGCTTTTGGGATTGGCGCGACCGAGGTGGCCCATGTTCTGGCAACACAAACGGTCTGGCAGCGCAAGCCAAAATCCATGCGTATCACTGTTGACGGCACTCTTGGACCGGGGGTCTCGGCTAAGGATATCGCGCTTTACTGGATTGCAAAGTTGGGCACCGATGGCGCCCAGGGTCATGCTGTCGAATATGCTGGCAGCACTATTGAGTCCTTGTCGATGGAGGGCCGCATGACCCTCTGTAACCTATCGATTGAAGGTGGAGCGCGTTTGGGCATGGTGGCCCCAGACGAAACAACATTTACCTATCTCGAAGGGCGCAGTTATGCGCCCAAAGCTGCGGACTGGCAGGCGGCCTGCGCGGATTGGACAGCGCTCGCCAGCGACGAAGGCGCAGGTTTTGATCGTGAGGTGCAGATCAAAGCTGCCGAGATTTCCCCTACTGTCACATGGGGCACGAGCCCCGAACAGGCGCTGCCGATCAGCGCCGCCATCCCCGACCCTGCCGATGTGGCGCCTGAAAAGGCCGCAGCCGCACGCGCTGCGCTTGATTACATGGGGCTGACAGCCGGGCAGACGCTGGAAGGCACGCCTGTTGATCAGGTCTTTATTGGCTCCTGCACAAACGGGCGGATCGAGGATTTGCGGGCCGCAGCTGCCGTATTGCGGGGGCGCAAAGCCAAGGTTTCCGGGATGATCTCACCGGGTTCGACACAGGTCGACGCGCAGGCCAAAGCCGAGGGGCTGGATCGTGTCTTTACCGCGGCAGGCCTCGACTGGGTTGGCTCCGGGTGTTCCATGTGCGTGGGCATGAACGGCGATCTTGTGGGCGACGGCAAACGCTGCGCCTCGTCTACGAACCGCAATTTTAAGGGTCGTCAGGGGCGCGGCGCGCGTACCCATCTGATGAGCCCGGCCATGGTCGCGGCGGCTGCCGTGACCGGAACGCTCACCGATGTGCGCCCGCTCCTAAGGGGAAGGGGGGCCTGATGGCTGGGTGGCGGGTGCATAGGGGCACGGTGCTGGGGCTGCCGGTGGCGAATATTGATACCGATCAGCTTATACCGGCGCGCTTTATGTCTGTGCCGCGCGCTGAGGGCTACGGGTCCTATCTACTGCACGACATGCGCCGCGATGAGGCGGGAGAGCTGCGTGCGGGTTTCCCGCTGAATACCCACTCAGAGGTTAGCGTGATCCTTGCAGGGCGCAATTTCGGAAGCGGTTCTTCGCGTGAGGCGGCGGTCTATGCGCTTGTAGATGCCGGTATCCGTGCTGTTATCGCCCCCAGCTTTGGTGACATCTTTGCCTCAAACGCCGTCAACAACAGTCTGCTACCAGCCAAGGTCGACGATGAGAGCTACGTTGCGCTGGAGGCGTCACTGGCAAAGGGTCCGCAAGATGTCATCATCGATATCGATACCCGCACTGTCACGGTCGGAGCCGCCAAGATCGGCTTTGTGCTTGATGACAGCTGGGCCATGAAACTGATCAACGGCTGGGACGATATTGATCTGACGCGCAATCATGGCGGGGCCATCGCAGCGTTTAAACGTACCCGCAGCCAAACTGCAGGCTGGGCGTGGCCCACTGCGAAAGAATGAAAAACGACCGTTAAACGCGGCAGCCACGGCCTGAAAAGGTCAAATCAAAGGGGCGCAGGCCTCAATCCAGTGGAGGATTACAAGATGAAGATGAAACTACTAGGAAGCCTGCTTGCAGGGGCCACGCTCTTTGCAGGGGCTCTCAAAGCAGAAGAGACTATTTCGGCGGTACATGCTTTCCCCGAAACACTGATCTATACAAAGAGCTTTCTGAGCTTTGTCGATAAGGTCAACGCTGCAGGCAAAGGCGTGATCCAGATCGATGTGCGAGGTGGCCCAGAGGCGATCGGCATGTTCCAGCAGCCTGACGCTGTGCGCGATGGTATCGTGGATATGGTTTACACTCCTGGGTCGTTTTATGGCGGCGCGCTACCAGAAAAGGATGCCATGGTTGCCTCTAACCTTACAGCCGTTGAAACGCGGGCCAATGGTGGCATTGCCCTGATCGACCAGATCCATCAAGAAAAGATGGGCCTTAAGTACCTCGGCTGGTTCGACAGCGGTGTCTGCTACAACCTCTGGACCCGTGACGAACCAAAGTTCGATGCTGATGGAAACCTGGAAGTCGAAGGCCTGAAGCTGCGCGGCAACAATGTCTATAACGCCTTCTTCACCAATTATCTCGGTGCGCAGGTGATCGACCTGCCAACTGGTGAGGTCTACGCTGCACTCCAGCGCGGCGTTGTGGATGCGACGGGCTGGACCCAGATTGGTCTTATTGATCTTAAGTGGAACGAGTTCCTTAACTACCGGATTGAGCCGTGTTTCTTCTCGACCGATCTCGGTGTGATCGTGAACAATGAAAAATGGAATTCGCTCTCGGATGAGGCGCGGACGGTGCTTCAGGACGTGGCGATCCAGCACGAGAAAGACAGCGTTGAAGCATTGCGTTCAAAGCGGGATGAAGACTTCGCTGCGCTTGAGGCGGCGGGTATGAAGGTTGTCTCGCTCGAAGGTGAGGCGAAGGCCAACTATCTGGCAGCTGCCCGTGAAAAGACCTGGGAGCGCATGAAAGAGGTCATGTCTGGCCAGCCCGGTGGAACAGACAACTATGACCGGCTGATCTCGCTCTTCTACGATCTCGACGCGGCCAATTAAGCCCCTTCGCAGGCCTGTCCTCGTATGGGCTGGCCTGCCTTTTTTCGGAGCCATCTTTGATGATCAACACGACCTACAACGCCCTTCTCTATGGCATGGCAGGGACTTCCGGCCTCACGCTTGTGTGGATCATGGTGTCGGTCATCATCTCCGTGGTGATGCGAAACATTGGGCTTCAGCCCTTTGCCTGGCTGTTTACATCTGCCGAATACGGCCTGCTTTACATGACGATGCTCGGTGCGCCTTGGCTGGTACGTGAAAAGGGCCATGTGCATATCGAACTGCTAACGGCCGCTTTGCCTACAGGCCTGCGCCGCCTTCTCAGCCGCGCCGTGGCCGCCGCCTGCGTGCTGGTCTGCGTGATCCTCACATGGAAAGGCGCGGAGCTGGTTATGACCAATATCGCACGGGGGGATTTTGACACTCGTGCCTATTACTTCCCGCGCTGGATGTTGACCATCGCCTTTCCGCTTTCATTTGGCATGATGGCTGTTGAATTTTCCCGCTTTGTATTTGGCCAAGAGCTCATGCATAGCGGCGAAGCAGGGATACATGAATGATGGAATGGTACGAGGCACTTGCGCTGCTGCTTGGCACGATTATGCTTCTCATGGCGGTTGGAATGCCGATTGCGTTGGCCTTTCTGGCCGCCAATATCATCGGCGCTTGGGTCTTCATGGGCGGAGAGCGCGGGGTGATGCAACTCTTGAATAACGGTCTTGGGGCGCTCACCAAATACGCGCTGATGCCCATTCCGTTATTCTTGCTGATGGGTGAGATTTTCTTTCACACAGGGCTTGGCGGGCGCATGTTTACCGCGATCGACAAGCTGCTTGGCCGCCTGCCGGGACGGCTCAGCTATGTCACGGTTCTGGGTGGCACGGCCTTTTCAACGCTCTCGGGGTCATCCATGGGTTCAACCGCACTTCTGGGGTCTCTCATGGTCCCGGAAATGAGCCGCAGAGGCTATAAATCGCACATGAGTATTGGTCCCATTCTTGGCACTGGCGGTCTTGCGATCATCATTCCGCCTTCGGCATTGGCCGTTTTGTTGGCAACCTTGGCACAGATCGACGTAGCAGCGTTGCTTATCGCGGGTGTAATTCCGGGTTTGATCCTTGCGGGCTTTTACATTGCGACGATCTGGTTACAGACACGGATCGACCCGACAGCTGCCCCTGCCTACGACGTCGAGCCGATGTCATTCCGTGTAAAGCTGGTCCTCTTGTTGCGCGAGGTGGTGCCCATGGTGAGTGTCATGGTCATTATCATCACCTTGATGATCCAGGGGTTTGTTACACCTTCCGAGGCTGCTGCCTTTGGCGCATTGGGCGTATTGATCCTTGCCGCGGTTTTTCGCTGCCTAACGTGGGACGCTATGAAGAAGTCCGTCATCGGTGCGCTCAAAGTTACGCTCATGGCCTATCTCATCGTTTTTGGGTCCGCCACATTTAGCCAACTTCTGGCCTTCTCTGGGGCGTCTCGGGGGCTGGTGAGCTGGGCAACCAGCTTTGACCTGGCGCCTTTGGCCATGCTGCTTGTGATGTTTGCCGTACTGTTGCTTCTTGGGATGTTCATGGAGCAGATCTCGATCATGTTGCTGACGGTGCCGATCTTCTTTCCCCTTGCGCAAACGCTTGGATTTGACCCGATCTGGTTCGCGCTGATCATGCTGCTTTCCTTGGAGATCAGTTTCACCACACCGCCCTTTGGATTATTGCTGTTTGTGATGAAAGGGGTGGCGCCGGCAGGGACAACGATGCGCGAGATCTACACGTCGGCTTTTCCGTTTATCTTTTGCTCGCTGTTCTTGGTGGCATTGCTGATCGTCTTTCCACAATTGGCGCTTTGGTTGCCATCGCTTTGATTTGGTTTGCCGAACGGGCAATAGGTCGGGGCAAGTCGGGACAGTACGGATCAACGAACGCCTTGCTATCTCGCACCGCGCCTGAGCCCGGATAGCCCGAGGCTGGCTGACCTTTGCGGCGCCTTGGATACCAAGAGCCATGGTGACGCAAATCTACAAAAAAAATGGACACCCTTCGACCGTGCATTTGCTGTTTGGACCACATGGAGTTGGCCTTGCAAGGGCGCGACGCACATAGGTCAGAGCTGGCTTGGGGTTGGCACATGACCATAAATGGCCACCCGATCGAATGTCTTGTGGGCTTCAACAAAGGTCAGCGGGTTGTCGGCCCATGCCCCATGCGGCGACGGGGATGAAAACGCTGGACCAGCAGTTTCTATTTGTCTTTCACGGGGCGCAGCAACTCTTTGAGGTTCCCGTGCCAATAAAATGCTGGTCGGGACAGTGCACAACCAGCTGTAGTGTTTGCCATGCAAAGAGCGCAGTGATCCTTGGCAACATCACTTCCAATATAGCGTTTCATGGCGGCTCTTGAAAGGGCTGACGAACATATTAGACACCTGTCAATCTGGCGCATGCATCCAGCGGGTCCCCACAAGAACCACTTAGACTGCGAAGAGGAGCGTGACCCGGATGAGTGCCCATGATCCAAAATAGAACGGAAAAAGAGTTTGACTTGGACCTCTACGAGAGAAGCCATTCAGCGAGCGGCGGGGACCTTGGTTGATGTTGTGTCCTGGATGAACGACGGAGATGCACAAGTAGGTCCCTTGCAAGGCCTGGGTCAAATTGACATTCGAACACTCAATGCGCGCAAGATGCTGAACTAGAGAACGTGGTGGGTGGTGTTTATGGCCTCGCACATGCAGAGGCCAGCCAGGTAAGGCCTTTGAGGGATATCGGTGATTAAAGGCAAGAAACGCGCAGATGTCTCAACCAAGGCGGTATATCTGAAAGGGTGCATCGACCTGATGGCGGAGCTGCCTTGGCATGGCCTGACAGGAGTGACAAATTTTTAAGCTACTGAAAAAAATACTTTTTTCAAGATCTACACCGTAAACCTATCGTAAAACAATTTCTCTCAGAACTTGCGAGATATCAAAATGAGAATCGCCAAGGACGCAAGAATGAAGATGCAGAAACTGGAATTTGGACGACCAAGCTGGTTACCAGCCGCCGAGAGATTGGTTCTGAGACACGCGAGGGCCGCCTTGATTGCAGGCCTGGCCGCCATGCCCTTGTTGATCCCCACGGTTGGTCACGGATTTACCTCGGCCGATCATCTTGTCAGTACTGATATACCGATAGGCCCCTCGTGCATAGTGAGACTTGAGGCAAACGCTAGTATTATTACAAGTGTTTCCATCTTAGAAGACGGCTACCAAAACATAGCTGGCGGAACCTACTATGTCGGAAATAATCCAACCAGCTGGAGAGAGATTACACTCCCTGATCTCGAGTCCTGCCTTGACGTACCTGGTGCTGATCTCTTCGATTTAGAGCAAAATGGCGCAGACCTAACATTTGCCACCGACACTTACATCGGGTTTTCCTTCAGACTGGGAACCGCTACCCCGTACCTAAACGCTGGTCCCCATGAGTTTGCGATCATTGCCGTACCCGACACCGAAGCCCCTGTGATCACTCCGCCCTCTTCGCTGACGCGGGGCACAGACTCCCTTCTTGCGACCCACCAGCATGATGTGACCTCCCTTGGCTCGGTCAGCGACAATTTGGACAGCAATCTGAGCATCACCTACAAGGTGGGCTCCACCACCCTGACCGGCCCGTACATCTTTCCGCTGGGCGACACCACGGTGACCATGGATGCGCAGGACGCCGCAGGCAACGATGCCACTCAAAAGAGCTTTACCGTAACCGTTCATGATGGTGAGGGGCCGCAACTGGGCACCCTGAGTGCGCAGACCGCCAATACCGATGCGGGCAAGGCGACGGCCTCCATTGATGTGACCGGTCTTGGCATTGCCACCGACAACGTCGATAGCAGCGTCACGATCACCTATATGGCCGGGAACACCAACCTGTCAGGGGCCTATGACTTCCCCGTCGGCGAGACCACGGTGTACATGAGTGCACAAGACGCTGCAGGAAATTCCTCGGGCATCACGAGCTTTACGGTGACTGTCAGCGATAATGAGATCCCTGTTCTGACAGCGCCAAGCGCGCAGAGCGCCGATACCGATGCAGGCGAGACCACCGCCTCTCTCGATGTGACCGATCTTGGCTCGGTCAGTGACAATGTGGATAGCAATCTGGGCATCACTTACAAGGTGGGCTCCACCACCCTGACCGGCGCCTATGACTTCCCCGTCGGCGAAACCACGGTGACCATGGATGCGGTGGATAGCGCAGGCAATGCTGCCATCCAGGTCAGCTTTACCGTCACCGTCAGTGACGTCACGCCTCCGCCCGCGCCAACGGTCGCCGAGGTGACCATCAACCCGGACAAGACCCTGATCGTCTTTGGCACAACCGAGCCAGGCGCGACCGTGACCGTCACCTTCCCCGATGGAACGCGGGCAACCACCACCGCTTCGGGAGGTAGCCCTGCTGGGGCGACTCAGTTCCGGCAAACGGTGCAGAACGCGGCAACAGGCTCCTGGACGGTCACCTCAGCCACCCCGCAACCCAGCGGCGATGTCACGGTGACGGCAACCGATGTCAATGGCAACACCTCTGGTGCCAGCCTTGTGCTGGTGGACACCACCCCACCGGACGTGGTGATCAGCGGCGCCCCAGAGCGCCTGACCCACAAAGGCAGCTTTGACGCCACAATCACATTTAGTGAAAGCGTGACCGGTTTCACCGCAAGCGATATCACGGTGAGCCATGCCAATGTCACCGCCCTGAGCGGCAGTGGCGCCATCTATACGGCCACCATAACATCGACGGGTACCGGGGATGTCAATCTCGCAGTCCCTGCCGACGCAGCTGAGGATGCGGCGGGCAATGGGACCACGGCCTCCAATACGCTGGTGGTTGCCGACACCACAGTGGAAGAGACCCAAAAGACCATTGCCAGCTTTATGTATAGTCGCGCCAATCAGCTGATCGCCAACCAGCCCGATCTGACCGGCTTTATCAGCGGCTCAGGTGGCGGCACCCTAAATGCAGCCGTCACCCGTGGCCATGGGCAGTTCGATCTGAGTTCTGGCACCGACAGATCCCTCTGGTTCGCTCTCAAAGGGAGCTGGGCCAAGGATGGGACGTCCGATACTAGCTCTGCCTTTGGCGTGATCGGCAGCCATATCCACCTGCGCGAGACACTGCTTGTGGGGGCAATGCTGCAATTCGATCACCTGTCACAGCAGGATGGCGCCGCTCGGATCGAAGGTACTGGCTGGCTGGTTGGCCCCTATGTGGTCGCCAAACTGCCCGATCAGCCGCTCTACTTCGAGGGACGTCTGCTCTATGGCAAGTCCTCCAACTCCCTGTCGCCCTTTGGCACCTATGAGGATGATTTCGACACCAGCCGTTTGCTGGCGCAGATCAAGGTAACGGGTGATTATGCTTACGGCCAGACAGTGCTGAGCCCCTATCTGAATGCCGCCTATGTCAAGGACGACCAAGACGCCTATACCGACGGGCTCGGCAATGTAATCGCGGCCCAGAGCATTGATCTCAAGCAGGTGGCCTTTGGCTTTGATGTGGCGCATCCGGTCGCGGTCAAGACCGGCGACCTGGAGCTCTCGGGCGGGGTCTCAGGCATCTGGTCCTCCACCGGCGGGACCGCCGTCGCCCAGACGGTTCTGCCGGGCTATGCCGGTTGGCGCGGCAAGCTGGATCTCGGCCTGAACTACGTCAGCCCTCGCCATGGCACCCTCTCGATCAAGGCCTATCTGGATGGTCTGGGGGCCTCGGACTACCAAAGCTACGGTCTGAGCCTCGGATATACCCTGAGGTTCTGAGCGGCCTTGGCCCAAAACCAAACCACAGCCGGGCGCCCTCCGTTAAAGGGGGCGCCCAAAGGGCAGCCGCGATCCAACACAAGACTCTCTGGTGAACCGGGCGGCAGGTTTGCAAGCCACAGATCACTCACGACCGAGACCTCGTTCCAGCGCGAATTGGCGAAGATCAGACCCTGGGTCTCTCGCGTTCTCGACTGTGCATGCAGGGCTTTGTTCCACAAATCAGCGTTTGCGCCTGGTTTCTCCTGGGAACCAATATGACATCGAGGCGCGGTGGGCTGCGTGGAGGTAACAGTGCCGTTTCAGACGGGTTCTGTTGAAGCCTTCGGAGGACGAAGGTTTTCAGGTCAGAACCACTTGACCTGAGCGGCTGCAAGAGTGGCGGAGGCGGCAAGGAACTTGCGTCTATCCATTTTCAATTCCTTCATGATCAATTGTGGATGAAGCTATGTTGTCGAGCACCGGCCTTGGGGCCACTCTCAGTTGGGGTGGGAATTTCAGGACGTGTATTGTTGTATACAATTTTCGCCTTTCAGCCGCAAATTGTCCACAAAGAGGGCGGTGAAAAAACCGTAGAACCCCGGCTGTACCGCGTCACTGGGCAGGTTCATTCGGTATTCGCATCTATTTGCTGCGATCTACCTGACGAGCGCGGCCGCTTGCGAGCCAACCTGTGGGAGCGCGACGTCGTGATGCGCAGTCTGCTGCGGATGGGAACGGATGCGGCGAAATAGCGCTAAGTCCGCATTGCAGCCCTTTTGCAAAGTTTCAAAGCTGCGTTTGCAGATCAAGGCAGCTTGCCGATGCAGCCTTGCGGCAAACGTACCTGCATGTGTTGGATTGGCTGTTGGTGGCCCCACTTTCTCGCGCGTTTCTGGTTGCTCAGCGAACTTTTCGGTCTTTTCACAACCCACATCTCGAGAGGACGCCCCTGTCAGGTTTGGATACTTGGCAACTAATGTCATGCCGTGGGCCCCAAAAAAATAATATTCCTGACGGAAACCCGTTCCAACGATCCAAATGCGCGATGCAGTGGAACGGCCAACTTGCGAGCCACAGCAACGAGGGCACGGTGTCGGCTCTTGGCACTCATCAAACGTATTCCGAGCCTTTGATATGGGCCAGGGTTGTCGCGCCAGACACTGTTTGCCCAGCCTGCGCGACATCAAGCAGAGCGGTGACCAGCTCAACAATACGCCACGCAAATGCCCCGGATGGCAGACACCTAACGAAGTTTCCCAAGATAAGAGGATGGAAGAAATGGGCCGCTCCCCCTATCCGCACAGGCAATAGCTGTCGCAGTTCAACCATCGCTGACAGAAGAGCGTAGCCCGACGATCCGCCGCCACGGAACCGACCAGTACCAAACTCCGTCACTGGACGGGGCGATGCGAGCACTGGTAGCAGAGGCGAAAACCCTCGCTCGGCGAGGCTGATGGCGGCGCTCGGCAAGGAGACACTAAGCGCCCCATCGTCTGAGTTGTGACGAAAAGGAGGATCTCTTGCAGATCACACATGATGAAATTGAAACCGCCCTGGAAACCTGGGGCGACGGGAAAATCTCCATTTCGAAGGCCTTCGAAGAGGGTGGAATAGAAGCGGCCCGCGTGGTGGCTTCTGCCAATATCGACAGCTATTATGGCTATGACCTTGGGCCGGTCCTGTTCAAACCGACCATGGCAAGCGGTGCTCAGACGTTCCGCCCGACCAAGGCCGGTGCCTTGGCCTATTTCTGTGGCCACTCTGCAGAGTATCCACTTGATAATGGTTTTGCGATTATGGGTTGGCGCGCGATGGAGAGCATTCCTTCGGCCAGCTTCCTTCAGGGCGACGTGGCGATGTGGATGGGCTGGGTCAAGCTGACCAACAAGGACGGGTCGGTCACCACTGTCGACAAAAGCTTTGGCTACAAGAAGGACAAGGGCGGTACGATGCGCATCGTCCTGCATCATTCCTCGCTCCCCTATCAGCCCTAAAGGCACCACCATCAAGCGGAAACGGCCCGATGTTTCTTCCGATCCCAGAACTCGATGACTTCATGGCCAACCCAACCAGGCCTGGTGATCTGAGGGCCATTCACTGACCAGCCTGCCCCGCGATGGTCTGGTAACGTGATCCGTTACCGCTTTTCCTGCATTTGGTTCAGACGTAGCCGCCGGAGCCTTTAACACGGGCGCGACTGATCCTGCGGCGAGTTGGCGTCCGCGATGCATCAGGCTGCGGTCTTCTCAAAGAACTGCCGCGGCAGTCTGCCTGCCCGAAATGGGTAGCGCGAGTTGCCGTGCCGGTAAATTCTAAGGTGTCTTTTCTGGCAAGGTCAGTGCGGCAGCAACGGCCAAATGCGTGGAGGCGACGACTCCATCTATCAGCTTTGTGCCTGTTCTGCGTGCAAGAACACTGTGATGCATTGCCATACCGGCGCAGCCCAGAATAACGGTTTGGCAGATATATTGATCTTTCGCTTCGAGAATGGCCTGAGACAATTGATCCAACATTTCTTCTCCGCCTTGTTCGATCGTCAGAACAGACAGCCCGCTTGCTTTAACCAAGGTGCAATTTTCGCCAAAGCCCGAAGTCTCTATATTGCCCTTGATGACTGGTACCGCATTTTCAACGGATGTGACGACACAAAATCCCCCACCCTGCAATGATGCCATCGTATAGGCCGAGTGGCCAATGCCCAGAACTGGACAGCTTGCCAGGCTGCGGGCCTGGCTTAGGCCGGTGTCATCAAAACAGGCGATGACAATGGCGTCGGCCCCTCGGAGCTGAGCCTCGGCAACAAGCTGCAACACACCAGGAATTGCCGCATCGCCGTCCTCTGGCCCCTCAATGGCCGCCGGGCCTTTGCTGTTTGTCAGCCCTGTTACCTGCACCTGCGGGGCATTTCGGGCGGCGACCGCGACCACACTCTGTGTCATCGCCTCGGTCGAGTTGGGATTGATGTAAACCAGATGCATCAGACCGCCTTTCCGGCGTCGGATCCCACACGTGAGCGGCGTTTCCCGACAATCCAGACGATCAGCAAAAACACGCCGATGATCGCCAATGAAAACAGGGTAGTAAGCGTTCCAAGCGCATAGATGACCGGGGTGGTGACATTGGTGGTCATGCCAAAGATCTCCAGCGGTAGGGTGTTGTAGCTGCCTGCGGTCAACAAGGTCCGGGCAAATTCATCGTAGGATAGGGTAAAGCCGAACAGAGCGACCCCGATCAGCGAGGGCGCGATAATGGGCAAGATCACATGGCGAATAGTCTGCCAGGACGTGGCCCCCTGATCACGGGCGGCTTCCTCATAGGATTTGTCGAACCGGTTAAAGACGGCAAATATGATCAGCAGCCCAAATGGCAATGTCCATGTCAGCTGGCTGCCAAAGCCAGAGCTGGTCCAGTGAACCTTGAGGCCAAGCTGGTTGAAAATCAGACCGACCCCCAATGAGACAAGGATGGACGGGATTACCAGCGATGTAATCGCCAGGTAGAACAACACGGTTGAACCGGCGAATTTTTTGCGAAAGGCCAGCCCCGCCATGACCGAAACCACCACGGTGGAGACCATCACCATGAGCCCCAGTGCCAGTGAACGACGGAACGACCCCCAAATGTCTCCGACCGCCTGTTGTTCAAACAACTCGCGGAACCAGTTTAGGGAGACACCGCGCATCGGGAAGGTCAGCCCGCCACCTTTGCCTTGGAACGACAAGATTCCGATCGTCAGGGTCGGACCATAAAGGAACAGCAGGAAGAGGCAAAAGAAGGCAGCAAGACAGTAGAAAGACCGGGGGCGCTGTTCCATATCAAAGTTCCTTGCGGATGTTTACAAAACGCAGCAGCACGCCGATGACGATCAGGACCGTACAGAGCAACACAACAGCCGTAGCCGCGGCCGAGGGGTATTGCAGCAGCGCGATATCATTGGAGATCAGGCGCCCCACATTGGCCTTTTGACTGCCAGACATGAACCGCACGGTGATGAAATCCCCCATCACCAGCGTCACCACAAAGATGGTTCCGATCATGATGCCCGGCTTCGTCAGCGGGACGATCACATGCCAAAGTGTTTGCAACCCGGTTGCGCCATTGTCATAGGCCGCTTCGATCAGGGATTTGTCGATCCGCATCATGGTGTTGAAGATCGGAACAACCATGAACAGCGTATATAGGTGAACAAAGGCAAGGATGACCGAAAAATCAGAGTACAGCAGCCACTCCAGCGGTTCATCAATCAAGCCCCATGAGATCAGAGTCTGATTGGCTATGCCATTGCGGCCCAGAAACGGGATCCACGAAATCATCCGGATTATATTCGAGGTCAGGAACGGGATCGTGCAGAGTAAGAACAAGGCGGTTTGCATGGCCTGCGTGCGCACATGAAACGCCAGGAAATAGGCCACGGTGAAGCCTATCGACAGGGTGAAGATCCAGGTGATGAAGGCGTATTTGAACGTGGCAAAGAACACCTTGTAGGTGACGGGCGACCCGAACAGGAACGCATAGTTATCAAACTGAAACGCGGGGTAGATCGAAAACTCGGTCGCGCCCCAAAAACTGACCACAACAATCATGCCGATTGGCACAACAAGAAAGGCGAGCAACACAGCCATCAACGGCGCGGCTTGCAGATAAGCAATGATATCTCGGGATTTGCCCATGGTGGCTTTCTTGTGCTCTAAACGTGGATCTGTTGCCGGATGCGGTAGAGGACGCCGACCAATCGGCCGACGCCCCTGTTTGGTCAGGCTGCGATGAATTCATTCCATTTGCGCACCATGTACTGGTTCTCGTCCATGACGGAATTCCAACAGGCAACGGCGCCCATGCGCTCGGTGAACGAACCACCATCGCGCACATCTCCGGCCTTGGCCAACTGGTCCCCTGTCGGCGAGGTGATGACGTCGGTTGCGGGCTTGCCTTCGAACCAGTAGCCCCACTCGTTGGCGCTCATGAATTCTTTGGACGTCTCGGGCACGGCCGAGTAATAGCCCTGACGCATCAGGTAGCCGCCGACCCAACCGGACAGATACCAGTTGATGTATTCATAGGCCGCATCCAGCTCCATCCCCGACAGGCTGGAGGACAGGCCAAGACCGCCACCCCATGACCGGTAGCCCTCTTTGAGCGGCTGGTAGACACAAGGAATACCGCGCGATTTGACGGCTGTGATCGCAGGCGACCACATGGACTGGATCACCACCTCACCAGAAGCCATCAGGTTGACGGATTCATCAAACGATTTCCAGAAGGCGCGGAACTGGCCGTTTTGTTTGGCTTCAGTAAAGATCGCAAAGGTCTTGTCGATCTCTTCCTTGGTCATGTTGCCCTTGTCGCCATACTGGATCTCGCCCATGGCTTCGCAGACCATGGCCATGTCCATGATCCCGATCGATGAAATGTCGAGGATAGAGGCCTTGCCCTTGAACTCGGGGTTTAGCAGCTCGGTCCAGCTTTCGATGGGGCGGCCAATCAGGTCAGGTCGAATGCCCAGGGTGTCAGCGTTGTAGATCGTCGGGATCAGAGTCATCCAACCGGTTTCGTTGTCGGCAAAGGTTTTGCCGCCTGGCCCCTCAACAAAGCCTACAGTATGGGGCGCAGTGCCCTGTGCAATCACGCTTTCCGGAGTCAGCTTGCCCGAACGAAAGGTGCCGACGATCTTGTCGTAATTGGCGATCTTGGATGTATCCATTGCCTGCAGGTTGCCCGTTGGCCAGACCTTTTTGCAGATCCAGTATTCAATGTCGGCGACATCAAAACTGTCAGGCTGCGTCGCGGCGCGCTGGGTAACGCTGTCACTGTCCAGAGCCGTCATTTCCAGATTGAAACCCAGGTCTTCTTTGACCTTGGTTGCGACATCGTTGAGGTTGGAAACACCGGTCCCGAACTGACGCAGGGTGATATCCTTGATTTCCTGAGCCCAGACCATCGGTGCGGCCAATGTGGAGGCAGCGGCAACAGCAGCGCCACCTTTCAAAACAGTACGACGACTATAACGCATTTTAGACATTGAGTTCATCCCTTGTTGGTTGATTTGATTAAGATTGGAGGCGGTGCAGCCGCCCCTCATCCCAGGCGAGATTGACCAGATCGCCCAGGTTTTTTGGTGATTGGAAAAAGGCGGCTTCGGGCACCAAGGCCAGCACCTGCTCGCCTGCCTCGATACGTGCTGTCAGCGCCACATGGCCGCCTTGATATTCGATCGACGTAACCCATGCGGGCAGCCCGTGGTCGCCCAGCTTCACATCATCGGCCCGCAGGGCCACTTTGGCCCCGTCCAGAGCGATGACATTGTGACCGCCCATGAACCGGGCCACAAATTCGGTTCTAGGGGCCGTCCAGACCTCCCGCGCGCTGCCTGCTTGTTCGATCAGGGCGTTGTTCATGACGACCAGCTCATCTCCCAGCGCCAGCGCCTCATCCTGCCCGTGGGTGACATGCACAAACGTGATCCCCAGTTCACGCTGCAGCTTTTTCAGCTCGGCCCGCATGCGGATGCGCAAAAACGGATCAAGCGCCGACAGCGGTTCATCCAGCAACAATACCTTTGGCTGCGTGATCAGCGCCCGCGCCAGTGCAACACGCTGCTGCTGGCCACCCGAGAGCTGCGCCGGAAGGCGATCAGCAAGGTCTGTCATATCCACAAGTTCTAGCAGCTCATTTGCCTTGGCATCGCGCGTGGCTTTGTCTTCGCCCTTCATCCGCAGGGAAAACGCCACGTTGTCACGGACATTCAAATGCGGGAACAAAGCATAGTTCTGAAACATCATCGCAGTGCCGCGTTTGGCCGGGGTAAGATGCGAGACATCAGATCCCGCCAGAACGATAGCTCCCTCGGTCACCTTTTCATGACCAGCGATCATGCGCAGGGTCGAGGACTTGCCGCAGCCCGACGGCCCCAACAGGCAGACATAGGAGCCCCCCTTAAAGAGGTGGTTGATTTCATCTACAGCAAGCGTGTCGCCGTATTTCTTCGTCAGACCAACCAGTTCAAGATCATATGTGCCGCGCATATCCACCCCATCGCTCATCTGAATTCGCCGTGTTCAAACAAGCTTAAGGTTGCGACGATCCCCTCCAGCCAGCCTTTCCGCTGCTTTCCAGACTGCAAAACAGAGATTGCCGTTTATTTGTGCGCCTGCGCTGCGGCGATCTTGATTTTTGTGCGCAAAATTGTACACAATATTGAAAACAAAATTGATGCTTATCATCGGTTGCCTATTAACCAGGGTCAGCCCAAGGTGATCACCGAAGGATGAGACATGACCGAACTGACCTCAGCACCGTTGACCGCAGAGCAATTGGTTTCCCAGTTGGAGCTGGCAATTCATGAACACCGCTTGGCTCCAGGCACAAAACTGGGGGAGGATGAAATAGCGAGTATCTACAGTGTAAGTCGAACAACGGTACGTTCTGCTTTGCAGGCGCTTTCGCTGCAACGACTAGTGGAGCACAAGCGCAACCGTGGTGCCTATGTCGCGCAGCCCAGCCTTCGGGAGGCTCGGGAAGTGTTTGAAGCCCGTGCCTTGTTGGAACCCCGCACGGCCTTTTCTGCGGCGGAACGGACCACAGAAGAAGACATCGCAAAGCTACAAGTTCATATCGACGCCGAGCACGAGGCCATGGCCGTTGGCAACCATGGCCGGGCACTCTACCTATCTGGCCAGTTTCATATCGAAATTGCGCGGATTGCTGACCAGACCACGATTGAGACCTTCATTAAGCAGTTGATCTCGCGGTCTTCTCTCATCGTGGCCCTTTACTGGCAGCGCCGAACGGCCATGTGCGAAAGCCACGCTCATGACGCACTGGTGTCCGCTCTTGCAGATCAGGACGGCCCAAGGGCAGATGAATTGATGCGCAACCATCTTCTCGATTTGGTCACCTCTTTGGACCTGCGCAACAAGACGTCGGCGCCCCTGTCGCTCAAGGATGCGCTTGGACAATGAAGGATCTGATCTTTGACACCGCCAACCTGAAGGACCTTGAAACAGCGCTGATCTGGGCTGCGCAAGAGGGCTGGAACCCTGGCCTTCAGGATGCGCAGGCGTTTTTGGCCGCTGACCCGGATGGCTTTTTTGTCGCGCGTGTTGCTGGTGAAGCCATTGCCGCAATCAGTGTGGTGAACCACAGTGATACCATGGCCTTCCTTGGTCTGTACCTGTGCAAAGCAGAATTTCGCGGCCAAGGCATCGGGTTTGCGCTATGGCGCCACGCGTTACACCATGCTGGGGCGCGTTGTGTCGGTTTGGATGGGGTTGCGGAACAAGAACCCAACTATGCCAAATCCGGTTTCGTCCGAACCGGTGCCACCACGCGTCTGCAGGGAAAGGCTCCAACGGGAACCACAGTGGGGACCCGTAGCTTCGATATGGCCCGTGATTTTACAGCGGTTGCAGCCCTCGATCAGCTTGCAAACGGGTATGATCGTTCTCGGTTCCTGTCGCATTGGGTGGGAGAGGGGGCAGGAACGCGCAAAACGGTTGTGTCGACCCAAAACGGAGAAGTGTCGGGTTTTGCAACTATACGCCTGTGCCAAAACGGCGCCAAGGTCGGGCCCATTACGGCGCCGGATACAGCAACGGCGCTCAAATTGTTGCGCGCCGCAGCGGCCTCTCTTGATGTTGCCGATGTAACTCTAGACTTGCCCAGCTCAGCCATCGCATTCCGCAAAGCCTTAGAAGAACTGGGGTTTGTTGAAACCTTTAAAACAGCACGAATGTATAGCGGAGTGGTCCCGAAATCCTCCTCGCTCAGCATGGCAATTGCTTCGATGGAGCTTGGGTAACGTTCGCATTGCGATGCGTTACCAGGTTTGAGAAAATCGCCAAATTCCACAGGTCTGTGATTGATGAGGCGTTTGCCATTTAGGCAGCGTCTTGCTGTAGGTAAAGCAGCTCCTGTTTCCCCACACTCAGATGTATCGGTCGCGACACTTCGGTGTTGAGCCAAAGGGTGCACGCCACAGCGCGGGAGCAGACTATCGGAGTCTCGGAAGTGCCTTATGCTCAGTTTCAGAGTTTAGATAGAGACGATCCATGCTCTAAGGGTAAGTCTAATGACGTGCCCCAAGCGCCTGCCCTTAAGCGCTG
Organism: uncultured Roseobacter sp.; assembly: GCA_913054455.1. Taxonomy (GTDB): domain Bacteria; phylum Pseudomonadota; class Alphaproteobacteria; order Rhodobacterales; family Rhodobacteraceae; genus Pseudophaeobacter. The sequence continues at coordinate 69,890 of CAJXIL010000001.1, read as the reverse complement.
GGGGCTCGAGATTTCCCAGACTAAAGGGAGCAAACCATAACCTTTGAAAACATCGTCAGATCGAAGTGCTAACGATAGCGCCTTTCAGGGCAACCTGGTTCAATATCGTTTGGGCATTTGGGCTATGAACAACGGAGGCCCTATGCAGGGTTTCAAAGGCCTCTGCGCTGGCGTCTCCTGTCACATGGATCGTGTATTGGATCTCTGGAAAACCTACAGCGCTATTTGCCTCAATCCCCATGAAGCCGCGTAGGTCCAAGCTGGCTTCAAAATCGATTTCAAGCGTTTCGATCTGAATTCCCTTGGCGGAGGCGCCGGCCAGAAAGCTCACCATCATGCAGGCCCCTAACCCGGACAGAAGCAGCTCTTGCGGGTTCGCTGCGTGGTTGGTGCCCATTAATTGGCGCGGTTCATCGGCCTTCCAGCTGAATTTGCGACTGACCCTATGGCCGCCGACATGCATGGGCTTGGCCTCGACATGGCTGCGGGTGCCGCTTTCCCAGGTGATGTTGATGCCATAGTCCATCACCGCCTCATGCGGAGTATCGCGGACCTCATTCACAAACTCGCTTAGCGCGGCTGCTGGAATACCATTACGCATGTGTTGTCTCCGTCTGATCTGTCATCTGGCCTAGGGCTTGTTTAAAATCTGCAATCAGATCGGTGGCGTCTTCGATACCGACCGATAGGCGCACTGTGCCTGGCAGGATGCCCATCTCGACCCGTTGTTGTTGGGTGAATCCCGCTTGGGATGAGTTGAAAGGCAGGCTTATCAGGCTCTCGACACCCCCAAGGCTGGTTGCCTGTTTGGGTAGGCGAAGTGCCTTTAAGAGCGCGAGAGCAGCCCCGTCCCCACCTCGGACCACAAAGGTCACGTTGCCTGTCGCATTGTCGAGCAGGCGCTGCGCAATGGCATGATCCGGGTGGCTGGGCAAAAGCGGATAAAACACCCTCTCAATCGCGGGGTGCTGTTCCAGATAGGTTGCCAAGGCAAAAGCGCTGTCCTGATGGGCCTTCATTCGGATCGCCAAAGTCTTTAGACCACGTTCGAGCAGGAAGCTGGCATGGGGATCAAGCGAGCCCCCATATGTCAGCATCCGCGGCCAAACCTGATCAATCAGCTTGCGAGAGCCCAATACAACCCCGGCAATCAAATCGCTATGGCCGTTTAGGTATTTGGATGCTGAGTGCACCACAATATCAACGCCAAGTTCCAGGCACCGCAGGCCAATAGGGGTGGCAAATGTGGCGTCTATGATCACACGCAGGCTGTGCTTTTTGGCAATTTCAACAATCTTTGGGATGTCCACAACCGTCAGCAGCGGATTGGTAATCGCCTCAAAATACAGAATCTGCGTATTGGGCTGGATCGCCGCTTCAATAGCGTCAAAGTCGCGTGGGTCGACCAATGTGGCGGACATGTCCAGACTTGGCAGCTCCTGATTGAACAGGTTGTAGGTGCCGCCATAGAGTTCTTTTGAGGCCACCACATGCGCGCCCTTATCCATGAAGCTCAGGACAGCCGTGGTGATCGCGGCCATGCCTGAACTAAAGACTATAGCGGATTCCGCGCCCTCCAAGGCAGCCAGTTTTTGTTGCACTGCCCACTGAGACGGATTTCCATAGCGCGCATAGATAAATCGATCGCGCGCATAACCATCATGGATCGAGTTATACTGGTCGTCCTCGAGCAAGAAGGTCGATGACTGATAGATTGGGGTTCCCACAGCTCCGGTGCGGGGATCATCTGAACTGCCCGCATGGACTGCACAGGTCGATGCGCCAGACCAGGTGTGTTGCGCCTCTCCAAAGAAGGGGCCGGGCTTACGGCTGCGTTTCAAATCAGACAGCCAGTTGATGCCGGGGGAGAGCGGGGATTGGCTGGATGCGTCCCCGCGTGTTGTGTTCGATGTTGTCATAGCCGATCCTTGCGTTGCTCATTGGCAGGCTAGAACGGTATTTTGGGTGAAACAGATCCAAAGTTGGTGCACGGGAGAGGCGAAATTGGAAGAAACTGCCAATTCTTTCACGTATCCTTCGGTACAGCTCTAAACGCAACACGCCCACCTTTGGTCATAAAGGTGGGCGTGCAAGTCCAAGCTAACGGAGCTCACAGGTCGGTAATGGTGCCCAGAAAAGCCTCTGAGGCCAGACCCACTGTTTCTGATAGGGTCGGATGCGGATGCACAGTCAATGCAATATCCTCTGCATCAGCTCCCATTTCGATCGCCAGGGCAAGTTCTGCGATCAGATCTCCAGCACCCTGCCCTGCAATCCCAGCCCCAAGAAGGCGTTTACTATCTGGATCAAACAACAGCTTAGTTATGCCATCGTCGCGCCCCATGGACAAAGACCGGCCTGAGGCCATCCAGGGGAAGAGGCCCCTCTGGACTTTGATCCCTTTTGCCTTAGCCTGCGTTTCGGTCAGGCCAACCCAGGCAATTTCAGGATCGCAATAGGCCACGGATGGGATGACAGCGGCGTCAAAAGAGGCTTTGTGTCCTGCGATTACCTCGGCGGCGACATGGGCCTCATGAACCGCCTTATGCGCCAACATGGGTTGGCCCACCACATCTCCAATCGCAAAGATATGCGGGATGTTGCTGCGCATCTGTTTGTTCACCTGTATGAACCCGGCCTTGTCGACCCCGAGCCCGGCAGCCTCTGGCGCGATGCAATGGCCATTTGGGCTGCGTCCAACCGCGACAAGGATTTTGTCATATTCGGCCTGGTGGGTTTTGCCGTCTTTCTCAAAGCTGACAGTTAATCCCGTCTCGTGGGCGTCTACACCGGTCACCCGTGTAGAGAGCATCACCTCGCTGAAGCGGGTTGAGACACGTTTGAACAGGGGCGCCACAATATCCGCATCGGCTCCGGGGATTAGTTGCGCCATCATCTCGACCACCGAAACCTCAGCCCCGAAACGTTGGTAAACCTGCCCTAGCTCCATTCCGATGATGCCGCCTCCCAGCACCAACAGGCGTTTGGGAATGTCGTCAAGATCCAATGCTCCGGTGCTGTCGATGATCCGCGGATCCTGAGGCAGGAATGGCAGGGACACTGGCGACGAACCAACTGCAACAATGGCAGATTGAAAGCCGATTTGAGTTTCACTATCAAGACTATGCACAGATAGGGTATGCGGGCTCTGGAACCGGGCATGACCTTGTAAAAGCGTCACTTTACGCCTGCGCGCCAGACTTTTGAGCCCTCCTGTCAACCGGGCAACAACGCCATCCTTCCAGCTGCGCAGCTTGTCCAGATCCAAATCCGGTGCGGCAAAGGTCAAGCCATGATCGGCGGCAGCTTCGGCCTCGTCCATAGTTTTGGCGATGTGCAGCAGGGCCTTGGACGGAATACAGCCTCTATTCAGACAGACGCCGCCGAGCGTATCAGAACTGTCAATCAGAATGACCGACAGGCCGAGGTCGGCGGCACGGAACGCAGCACTATAGCCGCCGGGTCCTGCCCCTATGACGACCACATCTGCCTGTACAGAATTCTGTTCACCAGATCCGAGCGCGGCCTGCTGATCTAGCTTTTGTGAACCAGAGCCGACCGGGGAGGGCGATGTGTCACCTGCCCCCACAGATATGACCATGACCACGGATCCGATATTGACCAGATCCCCAGGTGCGACCCGGATTTCTGCCACAATACCTGCCACAGGCGCCGGAATATCCAGCGTCGCCTTGTCGCTTTCGAGCATGAGGATCGGGTCATCCACTTCGACCCGGTCCCCAACTGCAACATTGACCTCAATCACCGGCACATCCGAAAAATCTCCGATGTCGGGAATTTCCACGAGAGTTGTCATCTTGGCGTCCCTCACAGGCTGATGCGGCGAAAATCTTGCAGGATAGATTGCACGGTTTGCAGAAAACGGGCCGCGGCAACCCCGTCAACAACCCGGTGATCCCAGCTCAGGCTCATGGGTTGGATCAAGCGGGGTTGGAAAGCACTGCCATCCCACACCGGTTGCATGCTGGACCGGACCATGCCCAGAATTGCCACCTCTGGGGCATTGATGATTGGGGTGAAATTTGTACCACCAATGCCGCCCAGAGATGAGATGGTAAAACTGCCGCCCTGCATGTCAGCAGGTTTGATCCGTCCGTCCCGTGCATCGGCTGCCAGATCCGCCATCTCAACGGCAATGTCGCGCAAAGATTTCTGGTCCGCCGCTTTGATAACCGGAACAACCAATCCGTCCGGGGTGTCCGCCGCAACGCCAATATTGAAGTATTCTTTCAGGACCAGATCCTCTCCATCCAAAGAGGCGTTGAATTTGGGATGGGCCTTCAATGCGGCGACGACGGCTTTCACGACAAAGGCCAATAGGGTCAGCTTGGCCCCCTGCCCCTCGCTGTTGACGGACTTTCGAAAGCTCTCAAGGTCGGTGACATCTGCATTTTCAAAGTTGGTCACATGCGGGATCGTAATGGCATTGCGCGCCAGGCTAGGGCCTGAAATGCGTGCGATCCGCGATAACTTTGTGCGGCTCACGTGCCCAAATTTCGCAGGATCCACATCCGGCCAGGCTGGCAGGTCCAACCTAAACCCTGTGGCTAGGGTAGGTGTTTGCAGCGCCTTTTTGATATGGGCTGTCACGTCCTCGCGGGTGATCCGCGATTTTGGCCCTGTACCTGTGACCTGACTAATATCCAGCCCAAGTTCACGTGCCAGTTTGCGAAGAGAAGGTGACGCATGAACCATATGCGTGGATTGGGGACCCTCTGGTAAACGACTTGGCAAAATTCCCGAAGTACTGGCCTGCCCCGCATCAACCGTTCCAGCGGCGGCCCTCGCTACAGCTTCTGTTGGATTGGCTGCAGGACTGGGGATCTGAACAGAAGAGGCCTCTGGCGCGGGCCCCTCAGCCTTGCCGATCACTTCCACTCGTCCGATGATATCACCTTCCGAGACTGTGTCGCCTTCGCGGATCAAGACTTCCAGCAGTTTTCCTGAGCTGGTAGCGGGCACATCCAATGTGGCCTTATCGCTCTCCAAGACCAGGACTGTGTCATCCAGGTCGATATGATCGCCCACGATGAGCGGCATCTCGATCACTGGGACATCGCTAACATCTCCGATGTTCGGAACGCGCAATTCAATAATATCGCTCATGGTCTGCGCTCCTTACACTGTCCAGGGGGCGGGTTTCTCGAGGGGCATCTGGAGCAGCTCCAATGCCGTGGCATGGGTGCCCTGGGGAAGAGAGCCCTCTTGCTGCAGGGCCTCGATTGCTGCCAGGGCAATGCTGTTGCGGTCGATTTCAAAGAAGGCCCGCAAAGGCGCGCGCTGATCACTACGCCCAAAACCGTCGGTGCCCAAAGTCACTACCCGTTGCGGCAGATAGGCGGCGATCATTTGCGGCACCGCCCGCACATAGTCGCTGGCCGCAATCACGGGCGCCTCAGAACCAAGACAGTCCTGAACATAGGGCTGGCGCGGCGTCGCCCTGGGTGACAAGCGGTTTTGGCGCGCGCAATCCTCTGCTTCACGGGTGAGCTCAGCATAGCTGGTTGCGCTGAACACATCAGAGGCGATGCAAAACTCTTGCTCCAGTATTTCGGCTGCGGCCAGGACCTCGGGCAAAATGGTGCCCGATCCCAACAGATTGACCTTTGGCCCGTTGCCCTGTGAAGCAACTTTGTACAGGCCTTTGAGAATACCCTCTTGCGCGCCGTCAGGCAGTGAGGGCTGGGCGTAGTTTTCGTTCATCACCGTGATGTAGTAAAACTCGTCAATCTGTTCATCCATCATCCGGCGGGTGCCGTGATCCATGATCACTGCCAGCTCATAAGCGTAGGCAGGATCATAGCTGCGGCAATTGGGGATGGTGGCGGCAATCAACTGGCTGGTGCCATCTTGGTGCTGCAGCCCTTCGCCCGATAGGGTGGTACGCCCGGCTGTGGCGCCCAGAAGGAAACCGCGCGCACGCTGATCCGCTGCGGCCCAGATCAAATCGCCAACCCGTTGGAACCCAAACATGGAATAGTAGATGTAGATGGGCAGCATCGGCATGCCGTGGATGGAGTAGGAACTCGCCGCAGCCACCCAAGACGAAAGCGCGCCGGCTTCGGTGATGCCTTCTTCCAGAAGCTGACCATTTTCAGCTTCTTTGTAGTACATCATCGATCCGGCATCTTCGGGGGTATAGAGCTGACCATAGGGCGCATAGATGCCAATCTGACGGAACAGGTTATCCATACCAAAGGTACGGGCCTCATCTGCGACAATGGGAACAACGCGAGGGCCAAACTGTTTGTCCTTGAGCAGTCCACCCATCATCCGAACGGCCGCCATAGTGGAGGACATTTCCTTGCCATCCGCCTCCAGCGCAAATTTTCCGTATTTTTCCAGTGCCGGAGCAGCGGCCATGCTGGCCTTTGGAGCGGCGCGCTCCCGCTTGGGCATATAGCCCCCCAGCGCCTGACGCTTTGCGTGCAGATAGATCATTTCTTTGCTCTCTGCTTTCGGCTCAAATAGGTTCATCTCTTCTACGTCCTGATCCGAGATGGGAAGATTGAACCTGTCGCGAAACTGAAACAGTGCCTCCGTGTCTATTTTCTTGGCCTGATGCGCGATCATCCGGCTTTCGCCAGCGCCGCCCATGCCATATCCCTTTTTGGTTTTGGCGAGGATGACGGTTGGTCGTCCCTTTTCGGCCTTGGCGGCGGCAAAGGCTGCATAGAGTTTGCGCAGATCATGGCCGCCGCGTTTGAGGTTGTTGATTTCCTCCTCGGACATATGGCTGACCAAAGCGGCACTGCGTGGATCCGCATTAAAGAACTTTTCCCGGTTATAGTCGCCATCCTTGGCGCCAAGATTTTGGTATTGTCCATCAACGGTTTGGGCAAAACGGCTCAACAGCACATTGTCTTTGTCACGGGCAAACAGTTCATCCCATTCAGATCCCCAAAGCACCTTGATCACATTCCAACCCGCGCCGATGAACAGGGATTCCAGCTCTTGGATCACCTGGCCATTGCCGCGCACCGGACCATCCAGACGCTGTAGATTGCAATTGACGATAAAGGTCAGGTTATCCAATCCCTCGCGTGCAGCCAGTGTGAGGCCGGCAATGGATTCCGGCTCGTCCATCTCGCCGTCGCCAAACACGCCCCAGACATGGCGGTCCTGGGTTTGGGCGAAGCCGCGCGCTTCAAGATAGCGCATATAGCGCGCCTGATAGACCGCATTGAGCGGCCCAATTCCCATGGATCCGGTGGGGAATTGCCAGAAATCGGGCATCAGCCAGGGATGAGGGTAGGAACACAGCCCATTGCCGGCAACCTCCTGGCGATAGTTGGCCAGTTGGGTCCGGTCCAGACGCCCTTCCAAAAAGGCGCGTGCATAGATGCCAGGGGCAGAATGAGGCTGGTAGTAGACCAGATCGCCGCCAAAACTGTCGTCGCGGGCACGAAAAAAATGGTTAAATCCAACCTCAAAGATCTCGGCTGCAGAGGCATAGCTGGCGATATGTCCACCCAGGCCGCCATAGGCCTCATTGGCGCGCACCACCATGGCCAGAGCGTTCCAGCGCATAATTGAGGTCAGCCGGGATTCGATCTCTAGATCGCCGGGGTAGGTGCCCTGTTGCTCGACAGATATGGTATTGCGGTAAGACGAATAGGGTTGCTCACCGGAGTTCAGTCCTTCGAGCCGGGCTGTGTCTTCAAGCTGTTTTAGGATGAAGCGGGCACGGTCTGCGCCCACTGCGTTTTTGAGACCAAGGAAAGCCTCTACCCAATCGCGCGTTTCTTCCGGATCGGTGTCGGCAACTGCTGCCGATGGATTGAAACCCTGTTGCATGTTCATCTCCTGTTTCCTTGGTCGTTTATTGTTTAGGCAGCAGCGGTCTGGGGCGCGGGCAAGGCAGAGCTCAGATCGGCAAGTATGTCTTCAACGCCCTCCAATCCGATCGATAGCCGGATCAATCCGTCGCTAATGCCGTGTTCTGCCCGTTCTTCGGGAGAGTAGGTGGAATGAGTCATGCTGGCGGGGTGCTGGATCAGCGTTTCGGCATCCCCCAATGAGACTGCCCGCCCAATCATGGTCAGGGCGTTCATCATGGCGCGGCCCGCTGCAATGCCGCCTTCCAGTTCAAAGGCGATCATGCCCCCAAAGCCATCCATTTGCCGTTTCGCCAAATCATGTTGCGCAAAGCTGGTCAGGCCGGGGTAGTGGACTTCGCGGACAGCGGGATGCGCCTCCAGCATCTGGGCAACAGTCATTGCGCTTTGACAATGGCGCTCCATCCGCAAAGCAAGCGTTTTGATGCCGCGCAGCACCAACATGGCGTTGAAGGGAGAGATCACCGCGCCGGTCATATCTTTCATACCAAACAGGCGGATCTGCTGGATCATCTCGGCACTACCGGCGACCAAACCGGCAACCAGATCTCCGTGGCCACCCAGATATTTGGTCGCGGAATGCACAACAATATCTGCCCCGTGCTCCAATGGCCGGGTCAAAAAGGGCGTGGCATAGGTATTGTCGACGACTACGATTGCACCGGCGGTTTTTGCGATTGCGGATACAGCGGCAATATCAACCAGGCGCATGTTCGGATTGGCTGGAGTTTCAAAGTAGACAACACGGGTGTTTTCGCTGATAGCGCGCTCCAAATTCACCGGATCAGTCATGTCGATAGGCGTCACCGTGATGCCAAACTTGCTCAGCCCATGCTGCATAAAGGCAAAGGTGCAGCCATAGAGCGTCTTGTCGATGATCAGCTCATCGCCTGGGGACAGCAGTGTCCAAAGCGTTGAAGTGATGCCACCCATGCCTGACGCCAGCGCCAGACCGGCTTCTGCGCCTTCCAGACATGCAATGCGCTGCTCCAGCAGGTCGTTGGTGGGGTTGGAAATACGCGAATAGAAATGCCCCTGACGTTCGCCTGCAAACATTTCGCCACCCGCCTCGGCGGTTTCAAAAACAAAGGTTGATGTCATATGCAGCGGTGGCGTCAGCGCGCCTTGGTTTTGCTGAGGATCATAGCCATGGTGAATGGCACGGGTGGCAAAATCATCGGTAAGACGGGTCATGCGGAGGTCTCCAGTTAACTGAAGTCCAATGTCCCGCACGATGTTTGGATGAAACTGCCAAAGATCACTCGAAAATTAAGATTTCTTAGCAGAAGATTTCACAAACCCTTTTATATATCTAATGAGAACGCCAGAAAACGTCAGATTTGGGATGATTCGTGCCTTACTACTCGGTGAGCGCATGCCGCCGGGAGACAGAGATATGAATACAAAGTTGGATGCGAAGGACCGCCAAATTCTCCAGGCGTTGCAACGCAATGGGCGCATCACCAATCACGCACTTGCTGAGGAGGTTAACTTGTCTCCTTCCCCCTGTTTGCGACGGTTACGGATACTCGAGGAGAGTGGCGTTATCCGGGGTTACAATGCCGACATAGACCCCAAACAGTATGGCCTTTCGATGATGGCCTTTATCTCTATCCGTCTGGAGCGGCACACCAAAGAGTGCGTTTCACATTTCGAAAGCCGCATCAAACTGATCGACGAAATTCTGGTCTGCTATTTGTTGACGGGAGGGCAGGACTATTTGCTGCATGTCCTGGTCAAAGACCTCGATGGTTACGATGACTTTATTCGCAATCGGCTACATGCAATTGGCGGTATCGCCTCTATCGACAGCAGCCTTTGTTACAACATCGTCAAAAACACGCCTGTATTTCCTGATGTTTGATGTCTTGTTTGCCGCTTAATCCTTTCCCTCGATCCCTGGGAGGCCGACGGCGGCGACATTTCGCATTTTGCAGCCCCTGTGCGCAATTGGCAGGAACCGTAGATGAACCGAAACGCAGAAAAGAGGCGCCACAAATGACGCCTCTCCTCTACCTGTAGTGATGTCTATTTTAGTTCGAAGGCGTTGAAAGAGCCTCTCGTTTTCCGTCCCGGAACAGCGCTTTGACCAACGCGAGACACATTAAACCCATTACGACGGTGAATGGCAGCGCCCCAATAATCATTGCACTTTTCAAGGCCTCCATGGGGTCGGCTCCACCGTTGGTCTTGCCAGCGATGAGAAGCGCGCCGATTACAAACGTCAGCAAAACCCCCCAAACGATGCGATGTTTGATGCCTGTATCCTGCTCGCCACCTGACATGATCGTATTCATCACCAGGATGCCTGAATCCGCTGATGTCACCAGGAACGTCATGATTAAGACCACGCACATGATGGTGATGCCAGACAGAAAGCCGCCTGAGATCATTTCGCCGAGGGTAACAAAAAGCTTGGATGTGTTTGAGGCGCCGATTATGACGCCTTCGGCGGCTCCAGTCAGTTCAAGATCAATGGCGGTGCCGCCCAGAATGGTCATCCATGCGAAGCAAACCATCGCAGGTGCAAAGACGCAGCCTATAATGAATTCACGCACGGTGCGCCCTCTGGAGATCCGTGCAAGAAACAGACCGACAAAGGGTGAAAAGGCGATCCACCAAGCCCAGTAAAAGGTTGTCCAGCCAGCCTGCCAACCAAACTGACGCCCCTCATTGCCAGCCTCATACACCACAGCCAGGGTTTCCGCTGGAAGCTCAGCCGCGGCGCCTGTCAGTCCGCCAACAAACCCATCGTAAGATCCCCAAGCATTGGTGGCACCGGCCTTAAGTTCACCGGCCAAAGGCTTTGCTGCCTCAGGCAAGGCCGCCGCAAATGCGTCTGCCGATTGCGGGCCATAGGCCCCAAAGCTGAGCGAGGCAAAGTTCAAGACATAGTCTACAAAGGCGCTCGCATAGGTCGTCATGGCGAACAGGAACGAGCCGAACACCACGAAGGTCAACAGCAGTATGACCGACAGAACCAAGTTCAGGTTTGAAAGGTATTTTACGCCGCGACCGACACCTGAAACCGCGGATATGATAGACAGGCCCATGATGACAACGAGGCCTGCAATCAGCCCAACTGTTCCCGGCGCTGGCGCATCTCCGGTCATGTCCATCATCCATTCCATGCCAGTAATTGCATAAACCCCGTCAATGAACTGGCTGACACCAAACCCAATCGTCACCGAAACACCAAGAATGGTTGCAACAACGCCCAAGACATCAACGACATGTCCCAGTATGCCGTTGACCCATTTGCCAAACAATGGAGTCAAAGCAGAACGAATGGTGAGTGGCATATCGCGTGTATAGGCATAGTAGGCCAGTGACAGCCCCGTCACCACATAAATGGCCCAGGCATGAAAACCGTAGTGCAAGAAGGTATAGCGGTAGCCTGATTGGAGCGCCTCGGTTGTATTGCCTTCGACGGCACCGGAAACGACCAAGGGGTTTGACCCCCAAAGACCCAAGGGCTCTGCAGTCGCAAATACCATCAGGCCAACGCCCAGACCTGCCCCGAACATCATTGAAAACCATGAAAAGTTTGAAAATTCAGGGGCTTCCCCATTTCTGCCCATGACCCGCTTTCCTGTCTGCGGCAGGGCTGCAACGACCAGCAAAAAGAACGCAAAGAAGCCAACTATGATGATGTAGAATGCATTAAAATCTTCAAGAATTCGCCAATTCAGGCTCCCTAGAACACCATTGGCATTTGCGGGCCAGATCAAAGCCCAAATCACCAGAGCGACGATAATACCTTTGCTCAGCAGAGCGATTTCGACGCTGTGCCCTTCGTAGAAACCTGAACCGGCTTTTTTTATTTCAAGATCAGTAAATGGCTGTTTCATTTATGCTAGCCCCTCCCCGAGCGCATTTGAAGCATGCCCAAAACCGTGCAGTGCGCGCACATAATATGCAGGCTCAATTGCGACACTTTGGCAAACAAGGTCGCCTCCTGCCTTGCCTACCATAGTACTTTTAAGAGCAATGGGGGTATGCGCAGAGGACCTTCGGTCTGAATAGGCCTCGCATTTTTGCTGCGAACTCTCCCTCATAACCTATCTGTCTGCACCCTGATGAAGGGCCAAGGCGCTGCGGTGCCGCAGGAAATCTATGAGCGCATACTGACTGGTTTTTCTTTTTCAGCATATGACTGCCAATAGGTCATCACTAATGTAGGGTTTCTTGGATTTTGTCTGGATTTCGCATGATATATAGCCAGGCAATTTTCCCGTGGTAATCTGGGGCGAGTGTCGTGATGGAATCCAACTGTCCGAATTGGTAGCGCAGAAACGCGGGCTTGGAATTCACCGTTGATATTTGTGTCGTCCAACCCGGCTCGTTCCGTGCTTTCTCATACAAAGCACGGAACACTTGAAGGATCTCGCTCCCACCCACGAGCGGGCGCCGGGCTGCGCGTCTTTTGGCGCCACCATCTGACAACGCAATTGAGCTGGGGCTCAAGAGAGAGAGGGCTGTGTCAAAATCTTCCGCCATGATCGCCATGAAGAAGCGCTGACTCAAATCAGATACTTCCTCTGGTGTCGCATCGAAGCGAGGTCCGGAGTCTTGTAACTTCTTCTGAGAGCGACTGACAAGTTGACGGCAGCTGGCTTCCGTTGTGCCCAGCGTGTCAGCGATTTCCGCGTAGCTGGCATCAAACGCCTCCCGAAGAATAAACGCTGCGCGTTCTCTTTCGGTGAGACGTTCCATGGCCCACAACAGGGCCAATTCGCATTCCTGGGCAAGCTCAAACGGGTGCCTTGGCTCTAGCGTCTCTGATTGAATGAGAGGCTCGGGAAGCCAGGGACCTACATATACCTCGCGTTGGTGATGCGCGCTGCGCAGGGTGTCTATCGCGATGTTCGTGGCAACCCGGCGCAGCCAAGCCGCTGGGTTGTCAATCTGACCTCTGTCCGCCACCGCCCATTTCAGCCAGGTATCCTGTACCACATCCTCCGCACGCGCACGTTCGCCCAGCATGCGATAGCAAAGCGAAATCAGCTTGGTTCGCTCCGCTTCAAATATTTCAACCGAGATGTTCATGTTTGGTGCAGGACCTTTACTGGTTCGTCTTCGATCGTCACAAGACTGCAAGCATGACCGAAGCCCAGGCCTCGTTTCAACACTGGGTATATGCGTCCGCTAGAAGCCGCAAATGACGCCGCAACGACGGCTGTTTCGCCAAAGCGTGTTTCAATCTCCCTGCGCAGGCTTTCCAATTCTGGAGAGTCAGAAATGGCAGCATGGGAAAATCTGAATCCTAAGCCAACTTCCCCGGCCGATTTCGCATGGCCCGTGAGGCAACGAGCGATTTGGTCGGTCGGAACTCCGGCCTCCAACGCCATATCAACAATCAGTTGCACACATGGCCCACAGTCTCCTTCCCGTGTCGATGCAAGCATGGCGCCGGCCCAGACGTTCTGGGCCTTTTGCGGGCCACGGAACTGGCTATAGGTCGATAGCATAGATAGTCGAAGTCCTGCCGATGTTGAGATGTCTGCAACATGGGTCATATAGGTTGTATCGTAATTGTAACGCGATCCGAACCGCCGAATGCCTGCTTTGAGAAGTCTAAGGATCATGTTTTCACCTTTTCCGAAGTCAGGCTGATCGCCGAGGCAAGGCCAATAAAGGCAGGCAATTGAATACCTGTAAGGTTGATAAGCGCAACTAAGTCTACAGGCGCGCCCCGATGGACCCAGATCCAGATGTGAAACAGAGCATGTAACGCCAACCAAGCAGCGCCAAACAGGCCAATATATCTATCCTGTTTTACCCCAGCCCAGATCAACGCGACCCCGCTTGTCAGATAGGCTAGCGCGACATCCTTCGCAAAGTGGGAGTTCAACGGGCCGGTAAGACTGACCCCCGGAATAGTGTCATACCAGTGCTGGGTGGCGGTCCACATATAGGCGGCAGTCATTACTGAGAGCCCCCCAATCCCGATCATTAACAAGTTTCGCATCATCCCTCCAAATTCGAGTTTCAGAGATATGACGGTTGGATGAGAGCCTTTGTGACAAGGTACGCTAAAAAATGCGGTGGTTAGCCCAACCTAGGTCTAGGTTAGCACGGCTTCAGCCATCACTAAACGGCCAGGGGCCAGCGAACACGCCAGTTGGGATAATATCAGAGACCAGGCAGGGTTCTGGCGTGGTGAGCCAGCTGTGAATGGTCACTGCGCCGGGTTCCAAGATCAACCCGTTTGAAACTCCTGGGCGATGGTCGATATCTACCGCATGGCAGGTTGCGGGGGCCACCTGGCAGGTCACGCGTCCGATTTGTGTGGTCAGCGCGCGGTGGACATGTCCCGAAATCATGCGCACGGGACCAGGGTGCGCTTCCAAACGGTCCATCAGCGCCGCGCCGTTTCGCAGATTGTCAGCATCCATGGCTGCAATACCAGAGTGCATCCAGGGGTGATGGGTCGCGATGATCACGGGCTGCGTTCCAATCGCAGTCAGAGTTGCGTCCAAGAAGGCAAACCCTTCCTTGCAAAGCTCGCCGTGATGGGCGCCTTCCAACAGCGTATCGAGACCGATCAATGAAAATGCACCTAAATCGTGGTGCCATTGGATGGGGCCGGATCGCGGCATCCAGGATGCAGCCGAAAGACTTGTACGCATTGCCTCACGCTGATCGTGATTGCCCGGAACTGCAAGCCAAGGCAATTTGAGACCCGCCATGATCGCGGTAAACTGCGCGTATTCTTGCGGCGTGCCATGGTCCGTCAGGTCCCCCGTCACAATCACGCAATCAACCTCTCCCAGCACAGGCAATTTAGTATTGAGTGTCGTGATGGCAGCTTCCAGTGCCTTGGAGGAATCAGACTGGCCACAGACAAGGGCATCTTTGGCGACGATGTGGGTGTCGGTGATTTGAACAAAGCGGGGCATCTATGCGGCTTCTTTATCAGCTGGCAGGGTGAGGATCGATTGAGGCGCGATGGCAAGGCGCACGGTGTCGCCAGGATTGGGGGCATTTAGCCCGCCATATAGGGCAAACAGCGTCTCCTTTGCCGCGCCAGTAAGCGCAATACGGTAGTGGGCGCCCAGGAAGGTAACCGCTTCGACCCTGGCACAAAGCGGCCCTTGCGGTTCAAGGCGGATATCCTCGGCGCGCACGAAGGCCTGATGCCCCTCTGCCGCTCTCGGCAGTGGCAGTGTTCCGCCCTCGAGATAGAGCATATTGCCTTCGATCTGGCCAACAAGTGGCTGGGCATCCCCAACGAACCTGGCGACGAAGGCGGTATCCGGATTGCGATAGAGCGCTTCCGGTGTGCCGATCTGCGCGACTTTGCCATGGGACATCACAGCGACGCGATCAGCGATGGCCATTGCTTCATTCTGGTCATGGGTCACGAAAATTGCGGTAATGCCAAAGTTACGCAGCAGCTGTGCCAATTCATCGCGCAATTGGGTTCGCAGCGCGGCATCAAGCGCCGAGAGCGGTTCATCCAGCAGCAAGAGCCGTGGGCGCGGTGCAAAGGCGCGGGCCAAAGCAACCCGCTGGCGTTGCCCACCTGACAAGGATGCGATGGGCTGGGACACGTATTTTTCAAGCTGACACAGGGTGATAACCTCATCCAAACGCGCTTTGATTTCGGATTTGGGCAGCTTTTGCATCTTCAGCCCATAGGCGATATTGCCACGCACCGACATGTTGGGAAACAGCGCATAGGACTGGAACACCATGCCAACCTTGCGGCTTTCCACTGGTTGCGCGGTTACATCCTCGCCGTCAAAATGGATCGCAGCCCCTGGGTCGGCCGTTTCAAGCCCGGCAATGATGCGCAGAAGCGTCGATTTTCCGCAGCCCGACGGGCCTAAGAGCGAGACAATCTCGCCCTTGTTGATCTCTAAGTCGGTGGGCAAAAGGGCACGGGTTCCGCCAGCAAAGGTCTTGGCGATATTGCGCAGTGTCAACGTCATTGAGTGATCCTTTGAGCGCGGGCAGAGGCCCATTGCATGGCGAGGAGAAGCGGCACGATCATTACAAAAAAGACCAGCGTGTAGGCTGACGCGACTTCGAGCCGCATTGAGGCATAGCTATCGGCCAACCCAACTGGCAGGGTTTTCAGATGGGGCGTATGCAGCATCCAGGTTAGATTGAACTCTCCTATCGAGAGGGTAACAACCGTGAGTGCACCCGCAAGAATACCAGGTAGAGCATTGGGGACAACGATATCGAAAAACCGTCGTTGCGGGCTGGCTCCAAGTGACGCCGCTCCCTCTTCCAGCGTTTTGAGGTCAATTGCGGCCAAGACCGACATCACCGAGCGGACCATGAACGGCAGCGTGTAAAGCACGTGACCGACGAGGACAAAGCTCCAATGGGTGCGAAAGCCGTGGTTGGTTCCATAAAGCTGCAGTAGCGCCAACGCCAGCGCGAGGCCGGGCACGGCGAGTGGCAGCGAGATAAATTCTTCGAGCACACGTGAGATGCGTCCTGGGTTTCTTGCCAACGCATAGGCCGCCGGAACGCCGATAATCAGCGTAGCCGCAAGGCAGGCCAGGGCAATCTGTATCGACAAAAAAATGCTTCCCGCATAGAGCTCCCAGACCTGCCCAACCCATTTCAGGGTCAGGCCCGAAGACACGCCCCTGAAGTAATTGGCGGTAACCCCAGCCAAGACCGATTGCAGGGTTGGTACGAAGAGGAAAGCACAGGCCGCGAGTGTCACGATGAGCTGGAGGAGCTTTGTGGGTGATTTCAGCATGTCAGCCTCCTGCCGCCACGGTCGTGCCAGAGAAACTACGGGCGATCAGCAGCAATGCCCAGGTCACAAGGCCCAGAACTACAGAGAGAGCCGAGGCCATGGCGATATTCGCTGACAGCGTGAACTCTGTATAGATGACCATCGGCAGAACATCGATATTGGTGGCGAGGGTAAAGGCGGTACCAAAGGCGCCCATTGCGGTGGCAAAAGCAATCGCACCCGCTGCGATCAATGCCGGCGCGAGGGCGGGGAGCAGGACATCAAGGATAATCCGATAAGAAGGCGCGCCCAGTGTCAGCGCCGCCTCCTCCAAAGCTGGATCAATCTTCTCCGCAGCGGCCATTACAGTCAGCAACACCCGCGGAATCGAGAAATAGAGATAGCCCAGAAACAGGCCAAAGACAGAATAGGCAAAGACCCAATGGCCCGGCAGTAGCTGGTTTACCAAACCCTGACGTCCACCCAAAAGGATGATCATAAAACCGACAACCACCCCTGGAAAAGCCAGTGGCAAAGTGAGGATTGACAAAAGCACCCCTCGCCCTGGGAATTTGTTGCGCACCAGAAACAGGCCTGCAGTGGTCGAGATCGCCAGGGCCGTAAAGGTCACAGCGATGGAAACCAAAACGGTTTGAAACAGCGTCGAAAGATAGCGCGGGGTTTGCAGGATTTTTAGATAGATCGCCCAGCCTGCTTCGCTCTCGCTTGAGGCGAGAATAAGACGCGCGAGCGGCAAGGCCAGAAAGGCCAGCGTGAATATCGCCAGCGGCAAGAAGCAAAGCAGCAGGAATTGGCGTTGTGTCATGCAGATAATTCCAAGGCAGACAACAATCGGGCGAAGCAACGGCGCTCCGCCCGACCGTTTGGTTTCGCGTTACTTAACTTCGGAGAGATAGCGCTGGCCAAAACCCGCCTGCGCCTTTTCCATCTCGGCATAGTTCACGGCCATCGCGCGCTCATATTCGCTGGCGGGCAGGAATTTTTCGGCGACTTCTGCGGGCAGTTCCACGGGCCGGGCCGGCTGCAGATAGGCGTTTGTCCATATCGCCTGACCTTCGTCCGACAAGATGAAGTCTAG
The DNA here is from genome assembly GCA_913054455.1 of uncultured Roseobacter sp. Classification (GTDB taxonomy): domain Bacteria; phylum Pseudomonadota; class Alphaproteobacteria; order Rhodobacterales; family Rhodobacteraceae; genus Pseudophaeobacter. Next base: position 52,228 of record CAJXIL010000001.1, on the reverse strand, counting down.
CACCCGCTTGCCAAGTTCAGGGTTCGGCGCATCGGCAACGAGGCTCATGACGTAGGGCACGCGCACAGATCCTTCGCAGGGCAGGACAAACTCAAAATTTCCGTCCTCTTCGTATTTGCCGCGATAGGCATTGAAGTCATAGTCAAACAGGATTGGGATCTCGCCGGAGACGACCCGTGCAAAGGAGGTCTGCTTGGGAACGATCGGATCGTTTGCAGCTAGGTCGTTGAAGTATTTGATCGCGGGATCAAAGTTGCCCAGATCGCCGCCAAAAGCGATATTTGCCGCCACAGCACCAGCATAACCTACAAAGGCCGAAGAGGGGTCGAGATAGCCCACCATCCCGCGGTATTCGGGCTTGGTCAAATCGGCAAAGCACTGCGGCACATCAGCGCCGCCCAGAGCATCAACATTCACAAAGAAACCAAGCGTGCCGTAGTGAATGGCAAACCAGTTGCCTTCGGGATCTTTCAGCCCTTCTGGGATCTCTTCAAAGCCGGCAGGCTTATAGGGCTGTGCCACTTTTTCATTGCCGGCCTTGATGCCGGTTGTGACACCGTAATAGGCCACGTCTGCCACCGGGCTTGCGCGCTCAGCGAGAAGCTGGCTCAGCGTCTGGCCTGAGTTTTTGTTGTCATGCGGCATCTGGATATCGAGGGTCTTATCAATCGCCTCGAGCATCGAGGCCCAGTCGGCCCATTGCGGTGGGCAGTTATAGCAGATTGCATCTTCCGCCATGGCGGGGGCGGCAATGGTGGTTGCGAAGAGCATCGCAAGAGCAGTATGTTTCATGGGTTCATCCTTGTTTGAGTATGGTCTTGATCAGGGGAACTGACGGCGGTTGGGCTGCAACCCGACCGTCGTCTCGGCTTTTCGCGCGCGGCGCTGCAAGCGTGGCGCCTGCGCGAAATCTGAAAGGAAGGGGGGGCAATTGCTCTAGCACTCCTCCCTGCATCGCGGTGAGAAGTGACTTCGCGGCCTGACGGCCCATCTTCTCAGGCATGGTTTCAATCGTCGCAAGCGGAACATCCAGAAGCTTGCCAATTTCGATCCCGTCAAAGCCGACAACGGATAAATCGCGCGGGACGATCCAGCCCAAAAGGCGTGCTGCTTTCTGCACTGCAATAGCAAGAAAATCATTTGAGGCAAAAATCGCCGTTAGGTCGGGATGAGCGGCAAGGATAGCTGCCAGTTTTTCAGGTCGATTTGCGTCTGTTTCACTAAGCTCGATAAGGGCCGGATCGGGCATCCCGCGCGCCCGGCACTCAGCATGGAAACCGGCGTAGCGATTGCGTGAGCGGTCTGATGTCGCAAGACGCAAAGCCAGAAATCCGGTCCGGCGGTGGCCGCACTCTGAAAACCGCTGCGCCACATCGCGCGCGGCTTCGAAATTGTCCACATATGAGGTCGCAAACCCCTTAATTGGGTCATGGAACATCAGCGAAGCAGGAATGCCGCGCTGATGTGCCAGTTTCAGGGCCGGGCTCCGTTCTGGTGCCACCATTGTCACGATCAACCCGTCCACCTCTTTGGAGACAAGTGTCGAAATCGCAGCGTCGTCGGCTTTGTCATCATAGTTCGAGCTGGAAATCAAAAGCTGATAATTGGTACCGACCAGCTCATTTTGAACGCCTTGCACTGCTTCGGCAAAAACCGGATTCGCGAGCGAGGGCACAAGGCAGCCCACAGTCATGGATTTGCTGCTCTGCAAAGCGCGGCCGATGGCGCTGAAGGAAAACCCAAGATCGAGTGCTGCCCTGTTAACCCGTTCGCGTACCTCAGCACTGGTGGGGCCTGAATTGTTCAAAACCCGGCTTGCAGTCGCAATGCCACATCCCGCTTTGAGCGCGACATCTTTGATTGTGACCTTGGCCTTTGGGGGCATGACAGCACCTGAATGGAAACGTTTCCATATTTGTTACAGGTGATTCTCTACAGGAGTGTGACAGTCGCTTTCAGACACCATCTCGTTTGGTTAGACGTCTATCACAACCTTGCCGATGGCCTTTCCGCTGGTCAGGTGGTCATAGGCCCCAGCGACGTTACCGAGACCATATACAGCCTCATCCAGAAGAGGCTTCAATGCGCCTTGATCTACTATTTTTGCCAGCTCAGCCAGGATCGTCCCGTGGTTTTCACGACCTAGATTACTAAGCATTGGCAACAGCATGAAGACGATGTGCAGCGACAATCCTTTGAAATGTGCAGGCGACAGATCTATTTCCAGCAGACCTACGGTTGAGGCGATATTGGCGTTCAGCGCTGCGGCCTCGAAGGAATTGGTCATATTGGCGCCGCCAACGGTGTCGAAGATCACATCAAACCCTGCACCGTCGGTATATTTTGCTACATAATCGACGATCTTTTCAGCAGCAAAATCAATTGGCGTCGCGCCATACCCCTGGATCACGCCCATCTGGGTGTGGCCCGTGCCGGTGGCATAGACCTCTGCGCCAAAGTGTTTGGCCAGCTGCACTGCCAGGTGACCAACGCCGCCTGCGCCTCCCTGCACCAGAACCTTTTGGCCCGCCCTGACGCCTGTCCGTTCTAGCCCCTCATAGGCGGTGATGCCAACCAGAGGCATGGCCGCGGCCTCGCGCATTGAGATGGATTTAGGTTTGTGGGCAATCAAGCGCGCATCGGCGAGCATGAACTCAGCCAATGCGCCCTGTAAATCAGCCAATCCGCCGGCGCAGCCGTAGACCTCATCGCCAACGGCAAACGCGCTCACGCCTTCGCCAACGGCCTCAATGACCCCGGCAAAATCCATGCCCAATACCGCAGGCAGAGCCGGAGAAAGCGGCAGGTCACGGCCCATTGCCCGGATCATTGTGTCAACTGTGTTCACGCTGCTGGCCGCAATGCGGACCACAACATGGCCCGAGATCGGCTCTGGCTTGGGGAGATCGGCAGCCTCGAATTTTGCGGTTTCACCGTAAGCAGTGAGGGTCATGGCTTTCATTGTGCGCATCCTAGTAAGTAAGAGATGCGAGCTATGTATAGCACTACATATTTGAGTAAATTGGCCCAAAACTAAGTTCAGTTTTCCGGTTTTGAATACAATTAAAACTGCATCTTTGGCTGCGCTTCGAAAACAGCATTACGAGGGCTGCGCGGATGGCGCCCCTCGTAAGCACGCCCAAATGGCGCACGACTGACTATAGAACGGGGCAAAACCGTCGGTTGATGTTGTCGGCGCGCTCCAACGCTTCCTCGCATCAAGCTCTGTTGGACCTTCATCAAAGCCGGGCAGCTGAACCTGATGATGCGCTCTCAAACCGATTACAGATCAAGCAACTGCGGCTCCTCACGTGACGCGGGCTCGGTGGGCATCTCCTTCAGGAGTTCAGAGTCATAGCGGCAGATCAGATTTCCGGGCTGTCAGATAGAACGATAACCACCTTTATGTCGCGTTCCAACCGCTGGCCAGCCTATTAAAATCGGACAGTATTTCCTGACCTTACGCATTCACTGCCCCCAAATAAGAGATGACAGTGGCAATAGCGCTTTCGACTTTGATGTCAAATGCCCTGAAGTTCTCATACTTCACTGGCTTGCCTATCTCGGCGCCGCGCAGAATTCTCTGGCCGATTACTTTGGTTTTGATGGGGGGCAAGGCCCGGTTTCAGTCGGGCCGAAGCGGTTTAGGGCTGTGGGGTCAGCACATCCTGGATAGCCTGCATCACATCGGCACTATGCGCCGCATCCAGCGCAGCCGCATGTGGCTGCGTAAACTGCCCGCTGTCATTGTCAAAATATTTGCCACTGGCATCTGCAAATGAGGTCCCCAATGCGGCTTCGCGCAGAATGCTCACGCCAATACTCAGATCGTTGCCGGCAATGCCAAAGCCCTCTTTGACCATTTTCGAGGCCAGCAAGGAGCCTGGGTTCACGGCGACAATCACGGGGCCCTCAGGCAGGGCCTTTGCCATCTCGCGGGACCAGATTGTAATGGCCAGTTTGCTCTGGGCATAGGCGCCCATATCGTCCAGCTTTTTGCGCCCCAGCAGCGCCTCCAGATCAACCGGTGCCTGCGCAGCCGAGGATAGGTTCACGACACGACCGTCTTTCGCCATGATCGGCAGCAGGTCGCGCGTCAGCGCATAGGGGGCAAAGGTATTCACCACAAACCTAATATCGTACCCCTCTTTGATCTTGGTGACCGGGGTCTTGAGGATGCCAGCGTTGTTGATAACCACATCAATCTGATTGTGCTTTGCAACAATGGCCGCGGCCAGTGCATGTACCTGCGCCATATTCGACAGATCCGCGATATATTGCTCTGTGGTGCCGCCGACAGTTTTTGCCGCTGCCTCCAGCTTGGCCACATTGCGACCATGCAAGAGGATTCTATGCCCTTCAGCCGCAAGAGTTTGCGCTGTCAAAAGACCGATACCATCGGTAGCGCCCGTGATGAGAATTGTCTTAGTCATTGGCAGCTCCTGTGCTCGTCTCGCTAACAGAATTATCACTTCTGTTTCCTATATAAACAGGGTATATTCGAATTCAGAATTCCGAATAAGTAAATAATATGGACACTCAAACCCTGCGCCTTTTTGTTCTCGCCTGTGAGACGCTGAATATCAGCGCGGCGGGTCGCACACTGGGCATGGCGCCTGCAGTCGCAAGCACACGTATCGCCAAGCTAGAGCGTCTTGTCGGCGCGGATTTGCTGCATCGCTCAACCCGCAAGGTTTCACTGTCCCTCGAGGGGCAGGATTTTTTGCCCTACGCGCGTGAAATGATCGCTCAGGAGGAAGCCGCGCTGGCCGCGCTAGGCAAAGGCCGTACCAAGGTCAGCGGCACCCTGCGCTTTGCGGCGCCCAGCACCTTTGCACAACTCTACTTAGCACCGCTGTTGCCGGCATTTATGGACAAGTACCCTGACCTTCGGCTCGACCTGCATCTATCAGATTCGCAGTTTGATCTGATCGAGGGCAGCTTTGACCTCGCCCTGCGCAACGCGGTTCTTGCCGATAGCAGTCTCACCGCGCGCAAACTGGCAGATGATACCCGTATCCTTTGTGCTTCGCCCGCTTATCTGGAACGGTATGGCACTCCGGCTAATCCAAAAGACCTGGCGAAACACCGATTGATTGCCTTTAAAGATACCGAACCAAAGGCCTTGATCTCTAACAACGGGATGCAGGCGCTGTTTGACCCCAAGTCCGCCGCGCATTGTCTGATCCTGAACGATGGGTTGACCCAAAAACTAACGACGCTCAACGGGGCCGGCATTTCCGTCAATTCGCTCTGGGCGGTGCAAGAGGAAATCGCAGACGGAACCCTGACCCGTGTATTGCCCGACTATGCCCTGTCGACCGAACCGGCGCTTTGGCTGATCTATCCTAAAAGCAATGTCGTTTCAGCCAAAGTCCGTGTTTTTATGGATTTTCTGATCGATCAATTGGGTCGTGCAAATGTGGCCCACAGGACGCCTAGACATCGCAGCTGACACGCGCGCCGCGACGGGTATGACGCGCATGCAAACAAAACCTGCGGGCTCCCCGAAAGCGCGTCAGATCGCCGTCTGGTTCACGCGCCTGATCAACGCTTCACCGGTTTCTTTCCGCTCACTATAACGTTCAACAAGGTAATCAGAACGCCCCCGAGTGAGGAGCGTGAATTTGACCAATTCCTCCATGACATCAACCATCCGGTCGTAGTTTGGCGATGGCTTCATCCGGTCATTATCGTCGAATTCCAGAAAGGCCTTGGGCGTAGAGGATTGGTTGGGGATCGTCAGAAGGCGCATCCAGCGACCAAGAATACGCAACTGATTAACAGCATTGAAGCTTTGCGAGCCGCCATTGACCTGCATAACCGCCAGGGTCTTGCCTTGGGTTGGCCGGACAGCCCCGAGCGAGAGCGGAATCCAGTCGATCTGCGATTTCATTATGCCTGTCATGGCGCCGTGTCGTTCCGGCGAACACCAGACCATGCCTTCGCTCCAGGCCACCAAGTCGCGTAGTTCCTGAACCTTTGGATGGTCCGCTTCGGTATCATCGGGCAGTGGCAATCCGCTGGGGTTGAAGGTCTTAGTCTCGGCCCCGAAACGATGTAGAACGTGGGCGGCTTCCTCGGTCATCAAGCGGCTAAAGGATCGCGCCCGGAGGGAGCCATAGAGCAGCAAAATACGGGGTGCGTGACCGATGTCGTCGCTTGCGAACAGCCGATCACTGTCAATGGCGCGAAAGTGGTCATCTTCGATGTTGGGTGTGTCAGTCATGTTTGTCTCATCGTTTTGAAATTGCCGCATCTAGCCCATCAAGGGCCTGGTCCAGGCGCGCCCGTTGGCAGGCTATATTCAGGCGTCCGAACCCTTTGCCTGCTTCTCCAAATGCAATGCCGCGGGTAATGGCCCAGCCGGCCTCTGTGCGCAAAAATCGGGTCAAGTCATCCTGGGCCAAGCCCAAGGCACGAAAATCGAGCCATAGCAGGAACGTGCCTTCGGGCGTGATCAAGGTGACTTCCGGGATATCGTTTAAACGCGCGAGCACCAGAGCTAGATTGCCCTCGATGTATGAAACAGCCGCGTCCAACCATGGGCCGCCCTGCCTGTAGGCCGCTTCCATTGCCACACTTGCAAAGGCGTTGTTCTTATTCACCGTCAGGCGACTGTTCTCAGCCTTGAAGGCATTACGACGTCCCTCATCAGGTACGATGGTGAACGCCCCGCAACAGGCCGCAATGTTGAAGCTCTTGGCGGGGGACAGGCAGGTGATGGAGTTGATTGCATCTGCTTCTGAGACCGTAGCAAAGGGTGTGTAGGCGTGCCCCGAAAAGGTGATATCCCCGTGAATTTCATCCGCCACGACGAACACCCCGTGCTGGCGACAAATTGCGCCAAGCCGCGCCAGGTCTTCCTTGCTCCAGACCCGCCCCACGGGATTATGTGGATTGCACAAGAAGAGCATTTTGGTGCGCGGGTCGGCGGCGCAGGCCTCCAGGCCTTCAAAGTCCATGTCATACTTGCCTGCGGACAAAACAAGCGGGTTTTCAACTAGGCACCGTCCATTCTCGGCAATAATATCGGCGAAATCAAAGAACACGGGCGGCTGAACGATGATGCCGTCACCGGGGTTGGTGAACAGATTTGCCGCCATCGACAGGCTGTTGAGCACATTGGGCGCACGCAGGATGTGGTCGGGAACAATATTCCAGCCATGTCTGTCCTTCATCCATCCCGTGAGGGCAGGCAACAGGCCATCCGGCACGGTCTCATAGCCAAAGACACCATGGGCTAACCGCTGCGTCATTGCGTCCAGCACGGGTTGAGGGGCACGAAAATCCATGTCCGCGACCCCTCCCGGAAACAGGTCCATCCCGTCCTCGCCCAGCACCATGCGGTGGGTTTTGAGCGCAGGCACCTCGCGGCGATTGATCACCTCGTCAAAATCGAATGCCTCAGCCATCGTTTTCCTCACGCAGTAGCCAGCCAAAGAACCCTGTCGCCATCACAGCCGCGATCACCTGAACCACAATGAAAGCGGCCACATCCACTGGCGCAATTCCTGCGAAAGTGTCCGAAAACCCACGCGCAATCGTGACAGCGGGGTTTGCAAAGGATGTGGAAGAGGTGAACCAATAGGCCGCGGTGATATATAGGCCAACAGCCATTGGCACCGCAGTTGGGCGCGCCTTCAAACAGGCAAGGATCGTACCTACCAGGCCAAAGGTCGCGACAAACTCACCCACCCATTGGCCGATGCCGCTGCGGGTGGTGGTGGACGGATCGACCAGCGGGTGGTCGAACATAACATGGGCTGCCAGCACGCCAATGATCCCACCAAACACCTGCGCGCCAACGTAAAAAAGCGCGTCACGCTTTTCGATCTCTTGGCGCAGGGCAAAGCACAAGGTGACCGCCGGGTTGAAATGCGCGCCCGAAATGGGGCCGAATATCGTAATCAGCACCACAAGGATTGCCCCGGTCGGGATCGTATTTCCCAAAAGCGCAATTGCGACATTCCCATCTGCCAAGCGCTCGGCCATGATGCCGGAGCCAATGACGGTTGCCAAAAGCGAAAACGTCCCAAGCCATTCTGCCATAAGGCGTCGTTCAAGCGTCATGATCGTCTCCTGTGGGGAATACAAACCGTGCCCCGTCGATGTTGCCGCATGTGATAGCTGTCGCAGATCACGGTAAGCGTGAGGGGCTGCACCTTCATGCCTTGTGCGCTTCCGGCTCGGCGTCGGAGGCGATTTGAAATACTGCATCACCCCGCACAACCTGCGCCATAGCGCGTTGGCACAGGGCGATCCCCGCATAGGGAGAGGTAATCTTATCGGGCTCAGATCCCGGCGTTTCTGGGTGGTGAATAAGGCCGACCGTTTCCCCCACTTTGATCTCATCTCCAATCGCTTTCAGTGGCTCAAATAGCCCCGCCGAATAGGCATAGACCGAACCCTGCGCGTTCAGCTCTCGGGTACCACGGCGCGCGTCTAGCTGGTAGTCTGGCAACATGCCCAAAGAGTTCAGAATGCGTCGCAAGCCCCGTTCAGTGCGCTGAAGGATCTCAGGCGTGACTACGCCGCTCCCGCCAAGTTCCGCCATCACATTGACAACGCCCTTACGATTGGCAGCCCCCATTGCTGTACGCGCCGTGCTGCTGCGCCCACCACCGCTGGTAAACACCCATGCATAGGGGAGATCAAACGCGTCTTGCAGTCCGACCAGAGCCTTGGTTTCTTCAGGGCTATGCCCTTGTCCACGCAACAGTGTTGGCGGGTAGTACAAAGAACTGCCACCAGAGTGCAGATCAACGGAATAGTCCGCTAGAGGCATCAGAACCTCTTCGACGTAATGCGCAATCATTTCAGTTGGCGTGCCGGTGGCGCTGCCCGGAAACGAGCGGTTGAGATTACCAGAGTCAATTGGCGATGTGCGCAAACCGGCCTCGGCTGCGGGGGCATTCACCATCGGCAACAATATCAACCGTCCACGAATGTCTGCCGCATCTAACGAACGCGCCAGGTTCGAAACCGCGATCTGCCCCTCATATTCGTCGCCGTGGTTTCCAGCCATTATGACAAGGGTCGGGCCTTCACCGTTCTGGATGCAGGTGATCGGGACAGGGATCCAACCATAGGCCGAACGGTGGACAGAATGTGGCACGCGCAAAAAAGCCGTCTGCTTCCCGGTCGCGTTGAAGTCAACTTCAGACGTAATGGATGTTGCAGCCAACAGTGGTTCCCCCAAAACAATATTTCGGCAAATGCCGAAGTGTTATTTCGCTAAATGAGGCCAGACCGGTTCACTTGTCAAGCTTCGTCATTTCGGGCAATAACGAATTATGGATCAAGCCGATGCCATTGACGCCTTTACGGCCCTTGCACACCCCACAAGACTGGAGGCTTTCCGGTTGTTGGTCAGAATTGGCCCAAAAGGCTTGCCTGCTCTGGAAGTCTCGCGCCGACTGGGGACAAAGCCATCAACCCTTTCTGGCCACCTGTCCATTCTGAAACGCGCAGGCGTCCTAACAGCAACCCGTCATCAACGCGAAATCCACTACTCGGCGAACCTTGCAAGTGTGAATGCGCTCGTCCAGTTTCTGATCGCAGATTGTTGCGGAGGGCAAATCGAAAACTGCGCAGAAATTGTTGCACTGCCTGATTTGACAGACCCTTTGCAAAGCTAACTCTCCAATGGAAAACAGACCTGCCTAATGGGGGGGCAAAGGCCGCTCTGTGTCCGTATTGATAAACGCTGTGATTTTCTTCAAGGGCAGCATAAGGAGTTTAACTGCTCGTCATGCCTGCAATCATGGCTCCGAGTGCAACAAGGTGGACAAGCATCAAGGCTTTGTCGTTCCATAATGCGCCAACGGCAAACCACCCCAGAACACCAACTAGAAACAGATAGAGGTTCCAGGGTGTCCAGCCAAATCCCGTCGCAGTGTACCCCATGATTTGAATGGCGGATGCCGCCCATTTAACCGTGAATACAAGGCGTTCACGGAGCTCTGAGTTAAAGGCCAGGTCAGACGGCACGGGTTAATCCCCCGTCAATGCGCAAATTTTGGCCGGTCATGTAGCCGCCATCCTCAGAAGCGAGTAACGAGATGATCGAAGACACTTCTTCGGTACGGCCATAGCGCCCCATCGGAATGCGGGCCTTGCGGTCTGCGGTTTCAGGCAGGCTATCGATAAAGCCGGGCAAGACGTTGTTCATGCGAATGTTGTCTGAGGCGTATTTGTCGGAGTACAGCTTGCAGAAAGCAGCCAACCCGGCGCGAAACACACCAGATGTCGGGAAGAGCGGATCAGGTTCAAACGCGGCAAAGGTAGAGATATTAATGATCGCCCCACCTCCCTGTCTTTGCATCAGGGGCGTGATCAACCGCGTCGGGCGGATCACATTCATCAAATACACCTCCATACCCTGGTGCCAATCGTCATCGCTGATTTCCAACACCGGCCCCTTAGGACCGTGTCCTGCCGAATTGATCAAAACATCCACCCGGCCCCACCGCTCCTGTGCCCCCTGCACAAGCCTGGACAAATCATCGCCATTGAGATTGGACCCGGTGACACCAAAACCGCCGAGTTCAGTGCCTAGTGCTTCGCCTTTACCCGATGATGAGAGGATACCGACCTTGAATCCGTCAGCTGCAAGCCGCCGCGCTGCGTCTGCGCCCATCCCGCTACCACCTGCTGTTACCAGGGCTACTTTTTCTACTGACATATCCAACTCCAATGCTTTTCCCGTCTATTATATTGGGTCTTGAGAAGTTCCAGGATTGAGAATTGATGTTTCGCGCCAGTAGAAATACTATCGTCAAATGATAGATCTTCCTCCCCTCAACGGGCTACGAGCCTTTGATGTTTCTGGCCGTAGGCTGAATTTTCGTGCCGCTGCAGATGAGATAGGCGTTACCCAAGGGGCCGTGGCACAGCAGGTACGTCAACTTGAAGCGCATCTCGGCATCACGCTTTTTGAACGTCTCCCCAAAGGACTTGCCCTGACACCTGCTGGCCGCAGCTATCACGAGAGAATTGCACACGCCTTTGCCGAGCTGCGCTCGGCGACGGCCCAGCTAAAGCCTGAGAACGGAAAAGTTCTGATCAGTGTCACGCCAACCTTTGCTTCAAAGTGGCTGATTCCAAACCTACCAGATTTCTCAAACAGGCATCCCGAGATAGATTTGCGTATTCTGGCAACTGAAAAAGTCTCTAGTTTCCATAGTGACGGCATTGACCTCGCCATTAGACAGGGATCGCCACCGTTCGGCGCAGCACTAGATGCCACGCTTTTATTTAGACAAAATCTAATCGCCGTAGTTGCCCCCAAACTGGTGAAAACCGCGCGACCTCCCTACAGCGATGAAACGCTAGCCCACTTGCCGAAAATTCATGACACACATGATCTCTGGCCAAGGGTGCTGTCGGAATGGGGGATAGGAGACCAAAGCAAACGGGGTCTTCGGCTCAGCCAAACTGCCCTTGCAGTGGATGCAGCGATCTCTGGTCAAGGTGTCGCCTTGGTCAGCCGTTTTCTCGTGGCCAATGACATAGACGCTGGAAATCTGCTTGAGATTGGACCGGTGAACAGCGTCGGAGCTCAGGATTTCTACTTGTTGACGTTGCGCAAAACCACGTCGAATGCTGCCATTGACACGGTTGTATCTTGGCTCACCTCGCAGGCAAAAAAACGGACAAATAAACACTAGCTCCTTCGCAACAAGGAGCCAGATACTGATATTGGGACAACCGCGAAGCTTTTGCGTTCATTCATTGTACGCTCTTCAGGCTAAATCTTGGTTTTCTTGCGCGTTGGCAGCCATCGGCTGGATTACCCGGTCTAGCTGTCGCTCCTGTTCTGCCAACCATTTGCAGTAGGAAAGAAAATGCATAGCCCTGTCATGCTCATGCAAAAAGCTCTGTGGGAAAGTATTGGTTTCGATCAGCCAAATCTGGTCTTTTTCATCAATCAAAAAATCGATTCCCAGCTCACTCAACGGCCGCGGGCGATAACTATCCTCCACCTCCGCGATAGATACCGCAGCCTCCAGGAGTTCCGCTTCAATCTCGGCAGGAGCGCGCACCTTTCGCTGATTGAGAAACCCTTCCAGGGGGCCTTGATAGCCGCCTTTGCTGATATTCGCCAAGGGCATGCCCACCTCGGCCAAGCGCACATAGGCGCGGGTAATACCCCAGGCGCCATCTGCATGGCGCTGCACATGTACGCGCACATCCGCAGGCCGACCGTCGCCCGCCACTGAACAGATATGGCGTTGTGCCAAATAGGCTCGATACCTCATACGCCCGGCAATACGCTTTGCTACATAGTTTGCCGCCTCTTCTAGCGTCCCCAAGAAGACCTTGCTATCAGATTTAACCTGCCAGGTTTCCGTGCCTGGTTCCTGAGTAACAAAGAACAGGCCAACGCCTTGGTTGCCGTTGGCCCGTTTCACAACCGCGCCGCCATTGGCGCGCAGAAAGTCACAGAGCATCTCGGCAGGCGCCTCATCGGGAATTTTCTCCGTTGGCGGCAGATAGGCTTCTGCAGGGCTTCCAGCCAAGATCGTCGCCAGCTTTAGCTTATTGACGCCTTTGTCAGCGATGATCCGACAGTTTTCTCGCACCAGCGTGTTGACCACTGCGTGGGCAGGCAAAAGAGGCGCGCCCACGATGTAAACAACATCAGGCAAGGCCTCCTCTTGCTGATCCCACTCCCCCCCGATGAAACGTTTGGTGACGATCGTCTTTTCCTCAGGCTTGCAATCCTGTGGGTTGAGCAAGACCAGATCAAGGTCCTGCAGCGCAGCCTCAGCCAGGAGCGCACGCATACGTAGCCTTGGCATGGTCGCGACAGGGACTTTGCGAAAGTACAGCAAGCCAATTTTTGTCATTGACACCCTCTCAAATTTTTTTGATAGGTTTGAAACAATTTAACTATTTAAGCTTGTTACCCCTTTCGACCAGTAGGTCAAGACCGCATGCATTCACAAGAAGCAAGGGGGCAGAAGTGCCGATTCTTGAAGCTCCAGAGGCCAAACTGGACCTGCATTCCACCCATGTAAAGGCAGCAGCAGAGGCCAGGGGAATCCCCACTGTCACAAAAATTGTACAATCTGGGGGTAAGCGGAATACCTGGCTCACATTCTACATCGCCGGCCAAGAATTCTTTTATGCGCGCGGCATGTTGCTGGCACAGGGCAGTGACGAATGGGACCGCATTGGCCTGAATGTGAACCACGATGCCTCATTGCTGATAGCCCACAAATTTAAATGCAAACAGCATCTTTCCAGCAAGGGCTTTAGCGTCCCCAAAGGCCAGTTCTTTCGCCGGCGCAATCTCGAAGCTGCCTATGCATCCTTTAAGGATTTCTCTGGTCCGATCTGCGTTAAACCCAATCACGGGTCTGAGGGACGTTGCGTTTTCCCAAACATCACTGAGGAGGCCTGGCTCAAAACCGCAATTGATCGCGTTGCTGCGCGCTTTCCCAACATCCTGATCGAAGAGAGTGTCACCGGCGAACATTTTCGGTTTTTTTACGTTGAACCGGAGGTCGTCGGGATCCGCTACGGGCGCCCCTGCAGTGTGGTCGGTGATGGATGCTCGTCTTTGTTGCAACTGGCGCAAGCTAAAAACGCGGAACGCGCCGAGCGCAAACTGCCAACACACCCTCAGTTTCCCATCGGCGAGGCCATTTGCGAGTATCTGGAGCGTCACGGCCGGACACTGGAGGATATTCCGTCAGCCGGCGAGCGCGTTTTCCTAAGCGGCGTCTCCAATGCGACGGCAGGGGCGGACAGTTATTTGTTCTGGGACGAGGTACACCCCAGCTATCGAGAGATCGTCGCCAAAGCCTGCAAGGAAATTCCCGGCCTGCTTTACTCTGGTGTCGACCTGGTGATTGAGAATTACACGGTGCCGGCCACGGACGACAATTACTGGCTGCTGGAATTCAATGCGAGCCCGGCGCTCCTGTCCTTTTACTACCCATGGCAAGGAAAAAAGGTCGATGTCGCCGCTAAAATACTGAACCTCCTTGAGCGCCACTATAAGACAACATAATGCACTTGCCTGCATCCTCATTCTTCCCTCTGACTTTGAATGGAGCCCTCCGTGCACGCGGTACAAACCCTTGATAGCGAAACCTTGAACCGTTGGATTTTGGTCTATCTGGCAACCATCATTGGGGAGCCAACTGATAGCCTGGATGCGTCCGACCTCTTGTCGGAGTATGATTTGGATTCTATTGACGCAGTTACCATGGCCATCGAACTACAGAACACTTTCAAACTCCGAGTGCATCCTGAAACATTCATGAGGCGGACTGAATCTGTTTATGATGTCGTTGCGCGGCTGGTCTAAACTACTTTTCATCCCCTCCCCTCCAAGGGTTCCGCCCGCTTCGGTGATCAAGAAATAGAACCGACATGACCAATACCGATGCCTATAAACGTTGGAGCTATGTGCCGAACAAAATGCTTCCTGAGACCCTGTCGCCGGGGCCCGCAGCTGAGTTCGAAGACATTTTTGCCGCTATCTTGGCCGAAAAGAACCGGGCCTCAAAACATGCACCTAGCGCTGTTGGGGACTTTCTTGCCTGGAATACCAAAGGAAAGAAACCACCCTTGTTTTGGTGCTTCAACAGCTGGGCCGAACCTTTCCTTCTGGCCAACCATTTGGACGAAAACCAGCCTCTCTATGCCATGGGTTCGTTTAGCGGTATTACGAACAAATGGGGGCTGAAAACTAGGTTCAACGAACCCCTTGCGAAACGCTACATTGAAAGCGTCAGGCAGGTGAAAGGCGCCTCGAGCTTTCTCATTGGCGGCAATTGCCAAGGTGCGCCAATTGCCGAATCCATGGCGATACAAATGATGGATGACGCAGGCGTGTCCCCCTATCTTTTGTCGATAGACTACATCGGTAAGAGAACCTACCGCGGCCAAAGGTTCATGCTGTTTGGCCGTGAGAGCGGGTTCAATCCATTCCTCTCAACGCGAAACCCCATTGAATTCTGGAGTGAGCGGAACTCCCAGTATTCTTGGGACTTCTTGGAGGGAAAGCATGGCACCTATTTCCTTGAACCAAATGTCCAGAAACTGGCAGAATTTATTTCGGAAAAATCTCGTGAGGCAACCCCGCCCCAAAGGAACCCGTTCAGGGCCTTGTGGGATCGGTTTCGGCTTCGGTTTGTACAACCAAGTCAACTGCACTGATTTAGCTGCCCTCTGGTAACTATATGGCCCCAGCTGATGCAAAAGGCACCCTCGCATTCCAATCTCCGTTGCGGTTGGCTCCCTAAGCTTTCCGAAAAGTAGGGAAAGCACAGCCCACACTGAGCTAGATTTGCCCGTCTCAGACAGCTGGGTTATCCGAACGGCCCATTGGGCCTTAGCCGGAAAATGCATCGACACTTTGGCCGTAAGATGAGAGCATAAACGTCATACGTTTTCGCCCTGCTCGCCCCGTGAGGATACCTCTTGCTTCTATCGATTCAGGCCCACCTCATCTACACATGCGCACAGCCTTGCGATCTTTTGCTGCAGATTGAGGTGGCACAAGATCCCGAGCAACGGCTCGAGGAGATGCAGTTTCGCATTTCATCCGATATTGAAACCAATATTGTGCGAGGTGAAGAGCAGGTTGGGATCAGGCGCTGGCTGCGCGTGGCCGACGCGTTTGAGTGCCTGTATCAAACCAAGGTCGTGGTAGATCGGCAAAGTGTTGAACTGTCTGATCTGCAAACCACACCGCTCAACCAGATCCCCAGTGAGGTCACTAAATTTCTGATGCCCTCAAGATACTGTCACCCTGAAGACTTCCTGAATTCTGTCCCAGCTTTGTTTGGGCCGCGTTCTGGTGGGCAGTTGATTGCAGTGATGTCCAAATGGATCAGGAACGAATTCACCTACGACAACCTTGTGAGCAACGGTATGACAACCGCAACGGACAGTTTTGGGGCGCGTGCAGGCGTTTGTCGTGACTATGCGCATGTCTTGATCGCAATGGCACGTGCAGTGGGCATTCCCGCCCGATTTGTGAGCGCCTATGCGCCAGATGTCACCCCCCAGGATTTTCACGCCGTGGCAGAGGTTTATCTAGAGGGCCAGTGGCATTTGGTCGACCCGACCGGCATGGCAAAAGCGAGCGAGATTGCCCGAATTGGTGTGGGCAGGGACGCAGCAGACGTCTCTTTCATGACCTCCTACGGCAGTATGTCGCTCAAAAAACAGGCAGTTAATGTGTCGCGAATTATCTGACCGAACAATACGCATTGCTAAAGCATCAGTACCTCCTAAAGTGTTCTTATGGATTTAGAACGCCGCCACTTTGATGAAATGCTTTTGGGTTCAGATGGCGTACGCGCTCCGTATGCCGAATACCAAAAGTGGTTTGCAAACGAAGACCCCACGCGTCTTTCAAAGAAATCAAAGGAAGCCGAGGCGTTTTTTAGACGAACCGGCATCACCTTTAATGTCTATGGGCAAGCCGAGGCCCAAGAACGTTTGATCCCGTTTGACCTGATCCCCAGGATCATCGCAAACCGCGAGTGGACAAAATTGTCCAAAGGGATCAAGCAGCGTGTGGTTGCCATCAATGCTTTCCTGCACGACATTTATCACCGACAAGAAATCCTGCGGGCGGGGATCGTGCCAACTGAATTGATTTCGCGCAATGAAGCGTTCCTGCCGCAGATGATCGGCATCACACCACCGGGTAAAGTCTACACCCACATCGTTGGCACTGATCTGGTGCGCACGGGTGAGGATGATTTTTACGTGCTAGAAGACAACGCCCGTACCCCGTCGGGTGTGTCCTATATGCTGGAAAATCGCGAAACGATGCTGCACATGTTCCCCGAACTGTTTAGCCAGATCAAAGTTCAACGGGTCAGCGACTATCCCAAGAACCTGCGGCGCTCCCTTGCCGCATGTGCGCCCCAAGGATGCGCTGGCAAACCCACTGTGGCCATTCTGACGCCTGGAATTCACAACTCTGCCTATTTTGAGCATTCGTTTCTCGCCGATCAGATGGGCGTCGAGCTGGTAGAAGGTCATGATCTGATGGTCGTGGACGGCCACATCGCAATGCGAACAACCAGGGGCTACAAGAATATCGATGTTCTGTATCGCAGGGTCGATGATGAATATCTTGACCCGCTGAATTTCAACCCAGACTCCATGCTGGGTGTTCCGGGGATCATGGATGTCTACCGCGCCGGCAACATCACGATTGCCAACGCACCTGGTACAGGCATTGCTGACGACAAAGCGATCTACTCCTACATGCCTGATATCATCGAGTTCTATACTGGCGAGAAAGCAATCTTGAAGAACGTCGAGACATGGCGCTGTTCAGAACCAGACTCGCTGGCCTATGTGCTGGAACATCTGGCAGAGCTTGTGGTGAAAGAGGTTCACGGTTCAGGCGGCTACGGGATGCTTGTGGGGCCAGCGGCCAGCAAGAAAGAGCTGTCCTCCTTTGCCGCCAAACTGCGCAGAAATCCAGGCAACTATATCGCGCAGCCAACCCTGTCTTTGTCGACAGTGCCCATCTTTGCCAAAAAAGGCCTTGCGCCGCGTCACGTCGATCTACGGCCCTTTGCCCTGGTATCTCCTGAGGGTATTGACATAGCCCCTGGCGGGCTGACCCGCGTAGCTTTGAAGGCCGGTTCTCTGGTGGTCAACTCTAGTCAGGGCGGCGGCACCAAAGACACTTGGGTTCTGGAGGACTAGCAGAATGCTTGGAAAAACCGCGGGTGGCCTCTATTGGATGTTTCGCTTATTGGAACGCTGCGAAAATACTGCGCGCCTTGTCGAAGCCGGTTTCAGGATTGCTCTGACACGGTCCAATGATCCTGCTTCCGAATGGAAATCTGTTGTGACCACAGCGGGTGCCCGCAGCAATTATGACGCAAAATACGACACCTACGAAGCCGCCTATGTGGTGGATTTCCTGCTGCGTGACCCCGCCAATCTGTCAAGTGTTCTCTCAGCTGTCGAAAAAGCACGGACCAACGCCCGTATGGTTCGAACCGCCTTGACCACAGAGGTGTGGGAGGCTGTCAATGAGGGCTGGATGGGCTTGAAACAGACACTCAAGTCACCTGTCAAGGAAACGGACCTACCAGCCGTGCTCGGAGAGATTCGCCGCCATAGCGCATTGGTCCGCGGGGCTCTGCACGGCACAATGCTGCGCAATGATATTTTTGATTTCACCCAAATGGGCATCGCATTGGAAAGAGCAGACAATACAGCGCGGATCATTGATGTGAAGTATTACACGCTATTACCTTCCGCCAGTTTTGTCGGGTCTGCTTTGGATAACGTGCAATGGGAAACCATTTTGCGCTCGGTTTCTGCGCACCGGTCGTTTCGCTGGCTCAACGATGAAAACATGACGCCCGCCAGCGTCGCTGACTTCCTCATTCTTGACCCACGCTTTCCACGCTCTCTGTCCTTTTGCAGCCGAATTCTAGAAGAGAGTCTCGGTTTTCTCGCCAAGGATTATGGCACCCGTTTGACCTGTCACGACATGATTAGCGCGCAGCGTGACAGGCTACGCGGGCACACGATTGCAACAGTTTTTGACGAGGGACTGCATCAATTCATCACAGCCTTTATCGACGACATCAACGCGATCGGACAGCAAATCGAAAAAGACTATCGGTTCATCGGATAGGCATTTGAAACTATGAAACTGGAAATCTCTCATACGACCCAATACACCTATGATGCACCGGTCTCTTACGGCTTGCAACAGGTGCGCCTGACCCCGACCTCCACAAAGCACCAAACGGTTCTGGACTGGAATATCTCGATTTCCGGCGGGGTGCAGGAGCTTGAGTTTCAAGATCAATATCAAAACCAAACGCTATTGGTTCAGGCCGATGCCGGCACGACCGAAGTCTCAGTTCAGGTCTCAGGCGTGGTCGAAACCCATTCATCTGATGGTATCTTTGGCAAAATCTACGGCAAGGCACCGCTTTGGCATTTTTGCCAATCCACGCCCCGCACAACACCTGGCCGTGGAATTCGCAAGCTCGCTAAACAAATCCGTGCCAAAGGCGATACGCTGAGCAATCTCCACGCATTGTCAAAAGAAATACTCGCAGCGGCACCCTATGGCGAAGCGAATACCTTCGCAGGGACCAGCGCCGAAGAGGCGCTGAAGGCTGGTGGTGGCGTTTGCCAGGACCATGCGCAAATCTTCGTTGCTGCGACGCGGGTGGCAGGCATTCCAGCACGCTACGTTAGTGGATATCTCATGATGGACGACCGGATCGATCAAGATGCCAGCCACGCCTGGGCCGAGGCCCATCTTGAGGGGCTGGGGTGGGTCGGCTTTGACGTCTCGAATGGCATTTCACCGGACGAGCGTTACGTCAGGATCGCAACTGGCCTCGATTCACGAGATGCGGCACCCATCACGGGCATTCGCAGGGGCGCTTTGGACGAGACGATGATTGTATCGCTGCAAATTCAGCAATAGATACGGGAGACTGTTTCGAACTTTCTACCCCGTACTGGACCATAACAATGACCTATTGCGTCGGACTACGATTGAACAAGGGCTTGGTTTTCATGTCCGATACCCGCACCAACGCAGGCGTAGATAATTTCTCGGTCACGCGAAAAATGTTCACTTGGGATGTTCCGGGCGAACGGGTCATCACGCTGATGACATCGGGCAATCTTGCAACAACCCAATCCCTGGTTAGTCTCCTAGAGGAACGGTCAAAGATCACAACGGAACGCAGCCCCTCCATATTGGAACTGCCAACAATGTTTCAGATCGCCCGGCTTGTAGGCTCGACATTGAGAGAAGTGATTTCCGATAGCCATACTGAAGGACAGCAAGCATCGTCGAAATTCAAAGCCTCGGTGATTGTAGGAGGCCAGATCAAAGGCGGGGCACCGACGATGTTTTTGATCTACCCCGAAGGCAATTTCATTGAAATCACGGAGGACAACCCGTTCTTCCAGATTGGCGAAGCCAAATATGGCAAGCCGATCCTTGTACGGGCCTACGACCCTGACATGTCATTTGAGGACGCCGTCAAACTGCTGATCGTCTCATTTGATTCAACGATTAAGGCGAATTTGTCAGTTGGGCTCCCCCTTGATCTTCATGTCTATTTTCAAGACAGCTTTGTAGCCACCGCGAGACCACGGATCGAAGTGGACGATGCCTATTACCAAGCGGTTTCTTCAAGCTGGGGGGATGCCTTGCGCAACGCGCTAGCCCAATTGCCAAGCTACAATATCGACTAAGCAGGCAATGAGACCATATTTATTTGTGGCAGTAAGGTCCCGCTCAGCCGCCTTGATCTCCGATCTCTGTGTCGATTTGGCGCGGCGAACGGCGGCGGTGAGCCCAGAGTGACTGATGCAGCGGGACGCACGAATGGCTGCTTCAATGCGAAGTCATAAAAATAATCAATGCAAGGTGTTTTCAAAAATGACCGCAGTGGCCTTCCTCGAAATCCCACGCCCCCTTTTGTTCTCCGCGTTCCAAAAAAGCATACGCAGTTTCGATATCTACACTCGCGGGAACGTCTATCGCATACAGTTGATACCCAAAGTTTCCATGTTCGTATGAGCATCCAAGATGCTCGAGCGGTTTCCACGATTCGGCAAACAACCCAGGATCATGCTTGTCCTGCAAAACAAGAATTCGGTATGTAGAATGCCCAGATTTTGGACCGAGGCCGACAACTTTTATCTGGCCTTCGACCTGGCTTGTCATGACAGCGTCCCGGAAGCTGATGCCCTTTGCAAAGAACGGCGAATTCTCAAGCCGATAGACACCCGAACCAAGGTTGGTTGCCCACACACTTTCAGTTGAATGACCATGCCAAATGTCAGAGCCGAGATCAAATATGACCTTATGCATTTGATTGTCTGTTGCGTTCATCTGGGTACCGTAGGTTGCAAACTGCGTTGTGTCACTAACTTAGCCAGACCAAAAGCCGACATTGGCGCAGCCGCAGCGAAATGGTGATTTGTCCGCAGACCTGCCGTCGATGTATGAGGCAGGTCCAGCTGAGACTCATTCTGCCACGCCAAGAGAGCCTTATTTGTCAGTTTTGCGCCGTTTTCACGAGCCACCTTGCAAGGGGTACTGAGCGGCTCAGCAAGTGGAGTGTCAGTTTCTACACCCCTGCTGCACACCCAAGTTGCATCTCTCTTTCAACCGCCTGGTGTCCTCTTGCGTCCAGTCCTCAGGGGCGGTCACCTCTGCCCATGGGGCGATATAGTCTTGGGCGTAGTAGGCGTGACCGTGGCCCGCAGGGGCATCAAAAGCCAAAGCCAAATCGAACGCGAGCTGAAACTGGGTCACAATCGGGATGAACTTAAGGCGCGTAGAAACATCATGAGCGGGTGGGTCATTCATCCAGGGCGGCGCCCGCCACAGAGAATAGGGATCATAGAAAACAATGGGATCGCTCGAGTATTGCAGAAAAACAATGCGCATACTGCCCCACTCCGATTTGGCTTGTGATGCATCCGAGATATGAGAAGCGTATCGGACCAATGAGCCATCGCCGATTGTCGGCAACCACCAAGAGCTGCCTGGCCGACGTGAGTGCTGAACATATTGCCAGAAACGGGAGGGAAACGGCGGACCGACCCAAAAAGCACCATCAATCGGGTCTCCGACGAGCCTGAAAAGGTTGGTAGCATACATGGAGGACCAGGCGCCAAGGCTCAATCCATGCGCGTAAAGGCGGGGTCTGCTGTCCTGCGGCAGTGTTTTCCAGTACTCATGCACGGTTTCGAGAAGGGCGGTGGCCTGATCCAAGCCGGTCTTGGTTTCCAAAACCAGCGCCAGAGGCGATTGAAGATAGGAATACTGCGCACTCACCGTCGCGATATCTCCGTTGTGCATGTACTCAACCGGGTCGTGGGAGCCAGGATCCATCCAGCCGGTTCCCGTGGGGCTGGCAACAATCAGTACCTTTCGATTAAAGGCTTTGAGCCGTTTGAGTTCGGCAAGAGCCAGCTGCGCCCGTTCTTTAGCCGTGTCACCATTCGCACGTCCGACGTAGACACGGATTGGTTCAAGCGCTGGCTTACCGGAAAACGCAGAGATCGCTTTCGCATCAGGGCCAGTCATCACAAAATCACGACCGGGCTGTCCCATCGCCGCCCAGTCGATCAAGGACGCGGCAGATCCTGCCTTGTGCTCTGCTGTTGGCCTAGGCGGAGCATTTTCGAATAACTTTTGCGCGGCTTCATAGCTTTCATCCAGCCCCGTAACAGCGCGATCGAAAAGACCGTCACGCGTAACAACAAATAGGAGGAGAATGACAGTGATAACCCCAAGAATATTTGCGCGCCGAACAGGCATAATCCGATAAAAGGCTGCTCTGACCCATCTAAATACCCCCGAAATCAAAATGCCCATGACGAATGCAATGGCAAATGTGATGAGCGCTGAGACAAGAATGGTCGTGAGGTATTGCGCTTCTGCAGGTTCCAGTCCCATTTTCTGCCGCAGTTCATTCTGCCAGTCCAAGTGGAACCAAATAGTCAAGACGGTCACCGATACAGTGATGCCAAGGAGGGCGAGGTTCAAAGAAGCGGCCAGTTTTCCTTGCAGGCGTGGCATATCGGCGGCGCGCCATATCAAATCAGCCGCTCGACCAAAAAGGTATCCAAGTGAAATTAGGACCCCGCCAAGAATACCCTGCACAGCCGGGCCACGGGGGATCAGAGACGGTGTCAAGGAGGCGGCAAACAAAAGCACGCCCAGCAACAGACATGGTAGAGAAAACCGCGGGACGAGTGTGCCGATTCTGAACATTTCCTAGCCTCCTCGCGCAGGGATAAAATACTTAAACAGCATAGGTTTGACGATAGCCAAGCTACACATTCTTTTCGGGCTTCAATGTTTGTTCTTCCCTTTATCGCGTCAATTAGGTGGGCAATCTGCTAGCCGGCGGGCCGAATGCCAATCTGGTGGGGCTGGTGGCCCACCCGGCAAGGGTCTATATGGGCATCTGCAAAAGGGCGCCATCCGGGCATCCCAAACCTGCAGGAGCAGAGCATGCCAGATCAGATTTGCATCATTGGCCTTGGCTATGTGGGTCTGCCCCTCGCGGTGGCCTTTGGACGGCATCGTGCCACCCTAGGGTTTGACATAGATGGCGCGCGCATCGCAGAACTGCGCGCAGGCGCGGACCAAACCCGCGAAATCTCGCCACAAGAGCTGAGCGAGGCAAGCCATCTGGCGCTGACTTCAAATCCTGATGAAATCTCTGATGCCAGGATCTATATCGTCACCGTGCCCACCCCGGTAGATGCCAGCCATCGCCCCGACCTGCGCCCTTTGTTGGCGGCCTCCAAAACCGTTGGCGCCGTTCTGAAACCTGGCGATCTGGTGATCTACGAAAGCACCGTCTACCCCGGCGCCACAGAAGAAGACTGCGTGCCGGTCCTAGAAGCGGAATCCGGCCTGCGGTTCAATCAGGATTTCCACGTCGGCTATTCGCCCGAGCGGATCAATCCTGGTGACAAAAATCGCCGCTTACCCGATATCACCAAGGTGACCTCTGGCTCCACCCCCGCAGTGGCGGCGCAGGTGGATGCGCTCTACAAAGAGGTCGTAACCGCTGGCACCCATCTGGCACCCAGCATCCGCGTGGCCGAGGCTGCAAAAGTGATCGAAAACAGCCAGCGCGATATCAATATCGCCTTGGTGAACGAGCTTGCGATGATTTTCAACCGTATGGGCATAGACACAGAGGCTGTGCTAAAGGCCGCTGGCAGCAAGTGGAATTTTCTCCCCTTCCGTCCAGGCCTTGTTGGCGGGCACTGTATCGGAGTGGACCCCTATTACCTGACTCACAAGGCCGAAAGCCTGGGCTATCATCCGGATATACTGTTGGCAGGCCGCCGTTTGAACGACGGTATGGGGACATACGTTGCCCAGCAGATGATCAAGGCCCTGGTCAAACGCGGCAAGCCCATGCACCGCGTGCTGATCATGGGATTAACCTTCAAGGAAAACTGCCCAGACCTGCGGAACACCCGTGTCATTGATGTGCTGCGAGGGCTGGAAGACTACGGGTTAAGCGTCGATGTGCACGACCCCCACGCCGATCCTGCCGCCGCAAAGGCAAGCTTGGGTGTGGAACTCGTCGCCCAGCCCGAGCAGCAGGCCTATGATGGTATCATCCTCGCAGTTGCCCATAGCGCCTTCATCCAGATGCAGGAAAGTGATTTCCGCGCTTTCGGCGGCGAGGATGCGGTGCTCTACGACCTGAAGTACATCCTGCCACAGGACGCCTCCGATCTGCGCCTCTAAAAGCGAAGTGGGGCGGCAAAGTCGCCAACCCTACATATCGATAGCATAGCACTGGAAGGAAATTCTCTTCTCGCTGTGACACATGGATATGGACCGCAAAGCCGGAGCGCTGGCAAAGCCCCTATTCTTTTAAGAGCATACTCTGCTTAAGCCTGAAGAAACTCGACGGCTTGACCTTTGACCACAGCAGCCGTGAGCCGCCCAGTGGCAAAGGCTCCCGTATCGATGGAAATGCGGCCTGCCTCGGCACTCGGTGCATCCACTATCGTATGACCATGCAGAACCCATTTTCCATCCTGGCGTTGCGTTTTTAGGAACTCCGGATGCCCCCACAACAGATGACTGGCGCTCTGCTCCTCGACCGACACCGTGGGATCACAGCCAGCATGGGTCACAAAGATGTTTCCCGACTGCCAAGACAGGGGAAGACGTCGCAGCCAGTCGATGAGGTCCGCCCCCATTGCCACCGTCAGAGCCTCGCAAGCCCTTTCAAGATCTTTCCCCTGTGAGGTATCGCTAACCCCCGCCACACCAAAACTGGCCAGTGTTTGCAGACCACCATATCGCAACCAACGGGGCCCAGCCGCCTTTGGATCATCTAGAAACGACAAAAGCATTTGCTCATGGTTGCCCATGAGGCAGGTGATCTCCGGGTGCGTCTGGAGAAACCCCAAAACCTCAGCGCTGTGTTCGCCGCGGTCCACGTAGTCGCCAACGCAGATAACTTGCAACTCTGGTTCGAGCTTGGTCAGCAAGCGCGTCAACAGATCAAAACGCCCGTGGATATCCCCAATGGCGCAGAAGGGTCCGCCTGGAGACAAAGGGGCAACAGGCTCGGAGCGAGCGAGGAGTTTTGCCAGCCAAGATCTAAGCATGTACCACGTTCCAGACAGGTTTGAGTTAGGTCGTATCGCCTTTTACAGAGAGCCGCGTTGAAAGGGAACGGCTGGAAAAGCACACTATTTTGGGCGCAAAGGTGTTTATGTTTCGTGACCGTTCAGTGAAGCATTGGACGCCAATTCTGAGTTTTCGAAGCTTTGAATCAATAGCAGATCTGAAAACAATCACAAAACCGGCAATCCGAGAGGTAATTTATTTCCTTCGCAGGCAACAATGATGCCACCCCGACGCGGTTCTGGGTAAATTCGGACCCAGCATGGGGATCTTAAAATGGACGAATTTCACAAGCGCCTGACAGCGCTGCGCCAGCAGTTTCACCAGGACCCGGAGCTTGGCTTTGATGAGCATCGCACCAAGGCGCGTGTGGCGGAACGGTTGCGGCAGCTCGGCCTTGAAGTACACGAGGGCGTCGGCGTTGTTGGTGTGCTGAAGTCTGGCCACGGCAATCGTGCAATCGGCCTACGCGCAGATATGGACGCGCTGCCAATTCATGAAACCACAGATCAAGATTACAGATCACAAAACACCGGCGTGATGCACGCCTGTGGCCATGATGGTCATATGACCATGCTATTGGGCGCCGTTGAAACGCTGGCCCAGAGCCGCGATTTTGATGGCACCGTGGTTTTTATCTTCCAACCAAATGAGGAACATGGACTGGGGGCGCAGACGATGATCGCTGAGGGCCTGCTGGAGCGTTTTGAGCTCGAAGAAATTTACGCAATCCACAATCTGCCTGGCGATCCGCTTGGCCAGGTTTCGACCTGCCAGGGACAAATCTGCGCCAGTGAAAGCCTGTTTGAGATCACCCTGCAGGGACAGGGCGGGCATGCTTCGATGCCCCACGTGGGGGTAGATGCCATTACTGTGGGCGCTGAACTGGTTCTCGCTTTACAGACGATTGTCTCCCGCAAGCTGTCCCCCTCCTCCGGAGCTGTGGTCTCTGTCACCGAGTTCATCACTGATGGCCAACGCAATGTGCTGCCGGGCCTTGCACGGCTCAAAGGCGACGTGCGGGCGCGCGCACCGGAGGACCGTCTGGCACTGGAACGGTTCATGCGCCAAATCACCAGTGGCGTCGCAGCCGCCCATGGCGTCACTGCCACGATGAGCTTTGACACGGAATTTATCGAAACACTGAATGCCAAAGATCCAACAGAGGCGGTGGTGCGTGTGGCACAAAGCATGCAGCTCGCAACACTCGCAGATCGCCCCCCAATGAGCTTTTCGGAGGATTTTGCCCATTTCTGCGCCGCTGTTCCCGGCTGCTTCCTGCTCTTGGGCAATGGCGAGGATGGCGCCCATGGCCAGCCGCTGCACTCTGCCGATTATGATTTCAATGATGCGCTTTTGCCGATTGGAGCTGCCCTATGGGCAGAACTGGTCCGTGATCGTCTGCCAAACAGAAAGACCACCGATGTTTGATTTTCTCACTCTCCCAAAGCTGGGCCATGTCGCTGCCAAAAAACGCCAGGGTGACGCCGTCGAGAGAGTTTTGTCCCGACAGGACTTTGCCACCTCCCGTGCTGAAATCACCCAGTGGCAGGGCTATGCCCCAACACCACTGGTCTCGCTCAAGGCACTGGCGGACAAGATCGGTGTTGGTGAGCTGCTGTATAAGGATGAAGGCCCGCGGTTTGGCCTGGGCAGTTTCAAGGCGCTTGGCGGTTCCTATGCGGCGCAACGGGTGCTGCAACGGCAGCTCTCGGCAAATCTGGGGCATGCGGTCTCATTGCAGGATATCCGAGAAGGCAAATACAAAGCAAAGGCCGCCAAAATCACTCTGGTCTCTGCCACCGATGGCAACCACGGTCGGTCACTGGCCTGGGGCTGCCAGCGATTTGGCGCCCCTTGCCGGATCTATATCCATGCCGAGGTCAGCGAAGGACGGGCTGCCGCCATGCGTGATTTGGGCGCCGACGTGATCCGTATCGCAGGCGACTACGACGACTCCGTTCTTCTGGCCAAACAAGAAGCCGAAGAAAACGGCTGGTTTGTAGTCTCCGACACCTCATGGGAGGGCTACTCTGAACCGCCCCGTGACGTCATGGCCGGCTACGGTGTGATGACGCAAGAAATCTGCGACAGCCTGGAGCAGGCCCCAACCCATGTGTTCTTGCAAGGCGGGGTCGGCGGACTGGCCGCAGGAGTCGTTGCTGGGCTGCGACAACATTGGGGGGCAAAAGGCCCACGGGTGGTGATTGTCGAACCAGAACTGGCCGCCTGCCTGTTTGAAAGTGGCCGCGCGGGCACCGCTACCAGTGTTGCCATTCAAGAAGAAACAATGATGGCCGGCCTGTCCTGTGGGGAACCCTCAGGAATGGCCTGGGAAATTCTGGCAGAGGAGGTTTCCGATTTTCTGACCATACCGGATTCTCTTGTAGCCCCTACGGTACGCCTTTTGGCGCGGCCCCTGGACGCGGATCTGGCAATTGAAGCGGGCGAAAGCGCCATTGCTGGCTTGGCTGCAGTGATCGCGGCACGCCAAGATATCGACCTTTCCCAAAAACTGGAATTGGATGCGGGATCACGTGTCTTGCTGATTGGCTCAGAAGGGGTCACGGATCCCGCCATTTTTGCCCAGATCATGGGAGACCTCGATGCAGCGTAAGGCCCCAGCACGCGGGTTTCCGCAGACGGAATTTCAAGCGCGCACGCAAAAAGCACAGGCACTAATGGCGCAGAAAAGCCTGGAAGGCTTACTGCTCATGACAGAAGCGGATGTGCGCTATTTCAGCGGGTTCCACACCCTGTTTTGGCAAAGCCCGACACGACCCTGGTTCTTATTCATTCCGGCATCGGGCAAGCCAATCGCGGTAACCCCTGAAATTGGCGCCGCCTTGATGCGGCAGACCTGGATCGAAGATATTCGCAGCTGGAGCGCCCCTGCCCCGCAGGATGATGGCATCAGCTTGCTGCACGACCTCTTGGCGCCCTTGGCACGACGCGGGGCGCGGCTTGGCATTCTGAAAGGGCATGAGACCTCCCTGAGGATGCCCTTGGGGGACTGGGAACGGCTGGTGCAGGCACTTCCGGGTCTGCAGCTCACTGATGCGACCGGATTGATCCAGGGGTTACGGATGGTCAAATCAGCAGCCGAGATCGAAAAACTGGCCCATATCTGCACAATTGGGTCTGCCACATTCGATCAAGTGCCGAAACAAATTTCACAGGGAATGCCGCTAGAGGAGGTCTTTCGTGCCTTTCGACGCGAGGCACTGGCCCAGGGCGCGGATGATGTCCCCTATCTGGTCGGCGGTGCTGGGCCGGGAGGCTATGCAGATGTGATCTCCCCCCCCTCGCGCCGCCCTTTGCAAGCCGGGGATATTCTGATGCTGGACACTGGCGCCACATGGGACGGGTATTTTTGCGATTTTGATCGCAACTTTGCCGTCGGAACTGCGGATGATACCGCCCGCCGTGCCTATGATGTATTGTGGCGCGCCACCGAGGCTGGGTTGGCAGCAGCCCAGCCGGGCAACAGCTGCCGGGATCTGTTTCAGGCCATGCAAGGCGTGATTGCAGAGCTTGACGATCAAAGCGGCGACATTGGCCGGTTGGGGCATGGGCTTGGGATGCAGCTGACCGAACAGCCTTCTCATGCAGAGTTTGACGGCACCCGCCTTCAGGAAGGCATGGTGCTAACGCTGGAACCCTCCTTGGGCTATGGCGACGGCCTGATCATGGTCCATGAAGAAAACATCGTCATCCGTGCCGACGGGGCTAAGCTGCTGACCCGGCGCGCACCACCGGAACTTCCGGTGATTTAGCAAACACCCCTGAGGAAAAGCGCAGAAACCGGTTGTCCTTTGACTTGCTTCTGCGCTTTATCGGCACATGGACGACAAAGATCTGGAAATACTGAAGCTGATGCAGGGCAATGCCCGTTTGACCGCAGATGCGCTGAGCCTCGAAGTAGGCCTGTCCCCACCTGCGGTGCAAAAACGGGTGAAACGCCTGCGCGACTCTGGCGTCATTCACAGCGAAATTGCCGTACTCTCCCCAGCCAAGCTGGGCCGCGAAATGACAGCGATTGTAGAGGTGGTACTAGAACGCGAAAGCCGTATGCACCTCGACGCGTTCAAACAGCGCATGAGGGCGGCACCCGAGGTGCAGCAATGCTACTATGCCACTGGTGCAGCCGATTTCATTCTCATTGTCGTCACCAAAGATCTAAAAGAATATGAGGCCTTTACCCAAGAGTATTTCTTCGACGAGTCCAATGTCAGCCGGTTCAATACCTCAGTGGTGATGGATCGGGTCAAGGTCTCGTTGGATATTCTTTGACGCACGCCTCAGAACCAAAGGCCAGCAATGCTGTCGGGGCAAGTGCCTGAACTGTATCAGGTCTTATTCTGCAGCGCTGTCTGTAGAATATGCGACAACCGTGCCTTGTTCATCGGCTTTTGCAGGAAAATATGGCCACGCTGGGACAGCGCATCCAGCGTGGCTTCATCTTGGGTATAGCCTGACATCAACACTGCTTTGATCTGGGGGAAGTGATCCCCAAGCCGGTCAACAAACTCCAAACCGCTTTCGCCGCCTGGCAGTACAATATCCGCGAGGATCAGTGCTGGCCTCGGGCCCTGCGAAATCACCTGCATGGCAGAGGCGGCATCGCTTGACTGTGTAACTCGGTAGTTTAGTGACTCCAGAATACTGCGCAGCGTGCTTTGCACCGCCCTGTCGTCCTCCAGCAGGTGAATATTCTCCCCATTGCCGGGGATTGGAGTGGCCAAGTTTGGCGCCTTACTTGCTTCCGGATTCTGCAGGGATCGGGGCAGAAAAAGTGAAGCACTGGTGCCCTGCCCCAGCTCACTGAGCAAAGCAAAACCGCCGCCTGATTGCTGTGCAAAACCAAAAATCATGGAAAGGCCTAAACCACTGCCCTGGCTAAGTTTGCGCGTGGTAAAAAAGGGCTCACAGGCGCGGTTAAGCGTGTCTGGGGTCATCCCCTCACCAGTATCGCGGATCAAGATTTCAACGTATTCCCCGGGCTTTAAACTATGCTCCCCCCCTGGCAGAGGCTGTGCCTCGGTAACCAGATGGTTCTGGCAGGAAATCTCTAGCTTCCCACCCTCTGGCATGGCATCCCCGGCGTTAATGGCGAGGTGCAGAATTGCGCTTTCGACCTGGGCTGCATCGGCATAAACAGGCCATAACCCGCCAGAAATTTTTGTCTCGACCTCTATCCCCGCGCCAAGTTTGGCCAGGAGCGGTTTGCGCATGCTCATGATCAGCTGAGACAAATCCATAGGGCTCGGATGGAGGGTTTGCTTGCAGGAATAGGCCAGCAGATGGCGTGTCAAATCGGCACCGCGCAGCGCGGCCTTCTTGATGGCGGCGGTCAGCTCGTGTTTGGAACCATCAGCCATTTCCAGCAATTCTGCATTGCCCAGGATCACCGTAAGCAGGTTATTGAAATCATGTGCGATGCCGCCCGATAGCTGTCCAATAGCATCCGCGCGGTGAGCAGCGAGAAGAGTGGCTTCGAGCTCCTTCCTTTCCGTAATATCTGTCAAGATTCCGACAGAACGCGCAGCGCGTCCATCTGGGCCAGCAATTGCTTTGCCACGCGCATGAAACCAGCGGTACTTTCCCAACCCGGTTTTCAGCCGATGCTCGTGGCTGAATGGCTCATTTGGTTCTTTTAAATGGCGGGTGAGCTCCGCGAGAAAGGACTGGGTATCATCGGGATGCAATATTTTCTGCAGCAGGCCGTCCCCATTTTCGCCAACAAGAGTATCGATTTTGGTATCAGGTCCCCACTCAAGCGCTTCGAGAAAACTGGGAGAGAAATAAAGGTGATTTTGCGCAATGTCCCAATCCCAGACTGCAACACTTTGGGTGGCCAAGGCATAGCGTTCCTCGCTGGCGTCAAGCCGCCGGGTTCGTTCTTCGACTTTGCGTTCCAACTGAGCGTTCAGCCTCTGCATCTGTAACTGCAGGGCGTTCTGTTTGGTCACATCCTCTTCGCTGACAATGACTGCAAAAGCACCGGTAATGGGGTCGCGCCCGCGCCGGGCCAGAATTCGATGCACGCGAGATCCATTCTGGGTCCAGACAAGTTGTTCCAGATCCAGGCTTTTGCCGTTTTTTGCGGTTTCCAATAACTGCACGGCAACGTTTGGGTCCTTTAGGCGGCTAGCCATTTCATTGCCGGTCAATCCCGGCCTGGGAGGCCCGTAACAGCTCAGCGCCGCGGGGTTTTGCGCGAGCAACTCGCCTTCAGCCGAAAAAGTGCTGACCATCAGAGCCGAGGCGCGCGTCGCTTCGAGGATCCGCAGAGACTCGGCATCGACCATGCTGCCGACAAATTGCTTCACCTCGATTAGAACGGCATTTGTGCCCTGTTCGATGGTGATGGGTAGAAACGACAATATGACATTCTTTGGCGCATCATTGGGATAAAGCGTCCAAGTGTCCTGGATTCGGTTTTGGCCAGGGCCGTTGCCTACAATCTGACGCAGGCGAGTGCGCACCATGTCACTGTCGGTGGAAAAGTCTCGCTTTAGCAGGTCCTCCAGGCTTGGCGCTTCCCAAAACAAAATGCCTGCCGCGTTTGCCCACCAAATTTTATGATTGTCGACGTCAAAAACCCAAATTGGCGTGGCCAATTGTTCAAAATGGCCCAGGCTATCCCGAGTTTCAAAACGAGAGTCGGTGTGGAAACTATCCATACTGGCTAAAGTACCGTAACTATAAACTGACGAAGTTGTACACTTCTCCTATAGGCAACCCAAGCAGTTTTGACACTTCTGCGTTCACGATTTATGGCCCGCCGAGCTAAAGCCCTGTGGAAAAGCAAAACTGAGAGAAACACCTAACTTCTGGGCGTTGCATGGAGTATCACTGCCGGACAGGCTAAGACTGCTGCAACATTGCTGGAAACCCTCAGCGCTCTGCAACCGAGGCCTCGACCTATACACTTAGACAAAAGGCCTTTATGATTGCACTTAACGACAAAGGCGCAGAGATCATGAAGGCTACATTCCGGCACGTCAAAGCCGACATCATGGGAAAAATCACCTCGGGGGAATGGGCACCAGGTGGGTTGCTGCCCAATGAGATGGACTTGGCCGAAAGCTATGGCTGCGCCCGCGCCACCGTCAATCGCGCCATGCGAGAACTGGCTGATGAAGGGGTGGTTGAGCGCCGTCGTAAGGCCGGCACCCGCGTCCGCCAGGCGCCCCTTCGCCAGGCACGGTTTTCTATCCCTATTGTCCGAGCGGAAATTGAAGAGCAAAACGCAGCCTATCGTTATACCTTGATCAACCGTGCAGTGCAGGCGGCGCCCCATTGGCTCTGTGCCCGTTTGAGCCTGGATCAGGGCACCCAGGTGCTGCACCTGACCTGCATGCATTACGCAGATGGCCTGCCCTATCAGTTTGAGGACCGCTGGATTTCCCTCTCCATCCTGCCTCAGGCAGAAGAGGCCGATTTCAGCACGCTGGGGCCAAATGAATGGCTGGTCTCTACGGTGCCCTTTTCGGATGCTGAAATTGCCTTTTCGGCCACAGCCGCGACCCCGGAACTGGCAGAGTATCTGGGCTGTGCACAGGATGAAGCCCTGTTCACGGTGGAGCGCTCCACCTGGCTCAAGGAAGAGGCGATCACATTTGTGCGCCAGACCTTCCGTCCTGGCCATCGAATGACGACGCGGTATTAAACCGCGCCGCCCTTTTTTATTTCAAGATGGCAGGCAGGCGCAGGTTGTGCACACGGGCGCATTCCTTGGCCTCTTCGTAACCCGCATCCGCGTGACGCATCACGCCCGAAGCCGGGTCGTTCCATAACACGCGCTCCAGCCGCTTGGCGGCGGCATCGGTGCCATCGGCACAGATCACCACACCGGAGTGCTGGGAAAAGCCCATGCCGACGCCGCCCCCGTGGTGTAGCGACACCCAAGTCGCACCTGAGGCGGTATTGGTGAGTGCGTTCAGCAGCGGCCAGTCCGACACCGCGTCAGAGCCATCCATCATAGCCTCAGTCTCGCGATTGGGCGAGGCAACCGAGCCCGAATCCAGATGATCTCGACCAATCACCACCGGTGCGCTCAACTCGCCGTTTTTCACCATTTCGTTGAAGGCCAGCCCCGCCTTGTGACGATCGCCCAGACCGATCCAGCAAATTCGCGCCGGAAGCCCCTGAAAGGCAATACGCTCCTGGGCCATATCGAGCCAGTTGTGCAGATGAGTATTCTCCGGGAACAGTTCCTTCATCTTGGCATCGGTCTTACGAATGTCTTCGGGATCACCAGACAGGGCCACCCAGCGGAAAGGGCCAATGCCACGACAGAACAGCGGGCGGATATAGGCGGGTACAAATCCGGGGAAATCAAAGGCGTTCTCCAGCCCTTCCTCCAGCGCCATCTGACGGATGTTGTTGCCGTAGTCCAAGGTGGGCACGCCCATGGCGTGGAACTTGCACATGGCCTCTACCTGCACCCGCATCGAGGCCCGCGCCGCTGTTTCCACTGCTTTGGGATCGCTTTCGCGCCGTGCTTTCCATTCCCCCATTGTCCAGCCCAGTGGCAGATAGCCATTGACCGGATCATGTGCGGATGTCTGGTCGGTGACGATGTCAGGGCGCATACCGCCAGACTCGGCACGGGCCAACAGTTCAGGGAAAACATCGGCGGCGTTGCCCAACAGGCCGACCGACTTGGCTTCCCCCGCAGCGGTCCATTTTGCGATCATCGCCAAGGCCTCATCCAGAGTCTCGGCCTTTTCATCCAAGTATTTTGTGCGCAGCCGGAAATCGATGCTATCGGGATTGCACTCCACCGCCAAACAGCAGGCGCCAGCCATAACTGCGGCCAGAGGCTGGGCGCCACCCATCCCCCCTAGACCACCCGTGAGGATCCATTTCCCACTGAGATCACCGCCATAGTGCTTACGACCAGCCTCTGCAAAGGTCTCGTAGGTGCCTTGAACGATGCCTTGTGTTCCGATGTAGATCCAGGAGCCGGCGGTCATTTGGCCGTACATCATCAAACCCTTTTTATCGAGTTCGTTGAAGTGATCCCAATTGGCCCAATGCGGCACCAGGTTGGAATTGGCGATCAAGACACGGGGGGCGTCCTCGTGGGTTTTGACGATGGCCACGGGTTTACCTGATTGCACCAACAGAGTTTCATCGGCCTCCAGATCCTTGAGACTGTCAACGATGAGGTCAAAATCTTCCCAGGTGCGCGCGGCGCGACCAATGCCGCCATAGACCACCAGTTCATGCGGGTTCTCGGCCACATCAGGGTGCAGGTTGTTCATCAACATGCGCATTGGTGCTTCGGTCAGCCAGCTTTTGGCAGTGATTTCAGATCCGGTGGGTGGAAAGACATCGCGGGTGTTTTTTCGGGGATCGGTCATGTGTTTCCTCCGGTCTGGGGCGCCCAGTCAGCCAGGCGAGTGAGAATGGTATGTAAATGTTCACGCAGGCGGTTGGCCTTGGTCTGGTCATAGATCCAAGGGGCGGCCTCGCGGGTTAGATAGGTGCTTTGCGCCAGTTCCATTTGAATGGCATGCAGGCCTTCATCAGGGCGGCCATAGTGGCGGGTGGTCCAGCCACCTTTGAAACGGCCGTTCAACACAGACCCATAGTTCTTGGCCTTTGTGCAGGCTGAGACCACAATCTCCTCGAGTTCGGGGTCACAGGTACGGCCCATATTTGTCCCGGTATTGAAGTCCGGCAGGACTCCTTCAAACAGAAAGGGAATAGTGCTGCGGATCGAGTGGCAATCATAAAGAATGGCAAAGCCGTGTATGGCTTTCACCCGTGCCAGCTCTGCCTCAAGTGCCCTATGATAAGGCGCGTGAAATTCCCGGCAGCGGGAGTCAATCTCTGCTGCATCTGGCTCCTGATCCCAGATAGGGTGACCATCAAAATCCGTCAGCGGAACCAAAGTCGTGGTGTTTTGGCCAGGGTAGAGCGAGACCCCCGAGGGATCCCGGTTGGCATCGATCACATAGCGATGAAAGACCGCACGGACAGAGGTCACATCGGGCAAAAGCCCCTCATAGAGCCTGTCAATGTGCCAATCGGTGTCATCCAACCCCCTTCCCCGCGCGTTCAGCTTTGCTGCAACCTCTGCAGGGACATATGTCCCTGTATGGGGCAGACCCAGAACCAAGGGGCTGTCGCCTCTGGTGACATCAACAGCGGAGATCATGCTCCCAGCTCCGGCATGGCGATCTGACTACACCTTGCAATTTCTCCGCACATGATCAGCGCCGAAGCGGCCTCAATATCCGGTGCAGTGTAGCGATCCTCGTCCAAGGGCGGCACCGCGTCCCGCAGCTTTGCGATCACGTGCTGCAATGCGTCGCTGGTGGATAAAGGAGCGCGGAATTCCACGCCCTGGCTCGCGCAGAGCAGCTCAACCCCGAGGATGCGTTCGAGATTCACCAGCATCTGCCCGAGACGCCTTGCACCATGAGCAGCCATGGAAACATGGTCTTCCTGATTGGCAGAGGTCGGCGTGCTATCGGTGACGCAGGGGTTGGCCAGGTGCTTGTTCTCGCTCATCAACGCGGCTGTTGTCACCTCAGCAATCATATAGCCGGAGTTGAGGCCAGGATTGGGCGTCAGGAAAGGCGGCAGATCGTGGCTCAGCACCGGATCGACAATCAGCGCAATGCGGCGTTGAGCGATGGCGCCGATCTCGGCAATTGCCAGCGCGATCATATCGGCGGCAAAGCCAACAGGCTCTGCGTGAAAATTCCCGCCCGAGACAATCAGATCAGCGCCAACCAGCACCAGCGGGTTATCAGTGGCGGCGTTGGCCTCGATCTCCAGCGTCAGCGCGGCTTGGCGCAGCACATCCATCGCGGCACCAACCACCTGTGGCTGACAACGGATACAATAGGGATCCTGCACGCGGGCATCATCGTCACGGTGACTTTCGCGAATGACCGATCCCGCAAGCAGCAACCGCATGGTGGCAGCGGCCTCTACCTGACCGCGATGACCGCGCAGGCTATGAATTTCAGGCTGCAGTGGCGCCGTGGATCCCATAATCGCATCCGTGGTCAACGCCGAGGTCACAAGCGCGCTTTGGGCCGCTTGCCAGGCCCCAAACAGGCCGACGAGGCCAAAGGCGGTGGAAAACTGCGTGCCATTGATCAGCGCCAGCCCCTCTTTGGGGCCAAACTCGATCGGAGCCAGACCAGCCGCCGCAAGCGCCGCCTCTCCCGACAGGATCCGACCGTCATACTCCGCCTCAGCCGCCCCCATCATCACCGCTGCCATATGCGAGAGCGGCGCCAGATCGCCAGAGGCCCCAACCGAACCCTGCGCCGGAATGACCGGGGTAACGCCTTTTTCCAACATAGCCTCAAGCAGATCGATGACCTCCAACCGCACCCCAGAGGCACCACGGCCAAGGCTGAGCAATTTCAGCACCATCATCAAACGCGCATGGGCCCGCGGTATCGCCGGGCCGACACCACAACAGTGGCTTAGGATCAGGTTGCGTTGCAAAGTGGCGGTATCCTCAGCCGCGATTTTGACGCTGGCCAATTTGCCAAAGCCTGTATTGACCCCATAAACTGCGGCCTCTCCAGCAGCGGCGGCGGCGATATGGCTATGCGCGCGCTCAATGTCCGGACGGCAACTCGCATCGAGACGCACAGCGCATTCTTCGCGGAAAACCCGTTCAAGCTCGGCAAGAGAAACCGCACCAGGCGTGAGGGTCAGGGTCAAGGTTTGGTTGGTCACAGGGAACCTCCAATAATGCGCGCGTAAAGAGGGTTAAAGCCAATGCGATAGGCCAGCTCTGCCGGATGAGCGACGTCCCAAACCGCAAGATCCGCAAGCTGCCCCACGGCAAGGCAGCCGCGGTCCGAAAGCCCAAGAGCCTGGGCCCCATGGCTAGTGACACCGCACAGGGCTTCTTCGGGCGTCATGCGAAACAGGGTGCAGCCCATATTCATCGCCAGCAAAAGCGACGTCATCGGTGCAGAACCAGGATTGCAATCGGTGGCCAGCGCCATGGGCACGCCCACAGCGCGCAACAGATCCAGCGGCGGCATTTGTGTTTCGCGCAGGGTATAAAAGGCACCAGGCAGAATCACCGCCACGGTTCCAGCCTCCGCCATGGCGGCAACCCCGTCACCATCAAGGTATTCGATATGGTCGGCAGAAAGCGCACCGTAACTGGCCGCCAGTTTGGCCCCGCCCAGATTGGACAGCTGCTCTGCGTGAAGTTTCACCGGCAGGCCCAAACGGCGTGCCTCATCAAAGACCTGTGCGATCTGGGCTGGGGAAAACGCTATTCCTTCGCAAAAGCCATCAACCGCATCAACCAGACCTTCGCGATGGGCTGCGCGCAGCGTTGGGATACAGACCTCTGCGATATAGCCATCAGCATTGCCGCTGTACTCCGCAGGTACCGCATGCGCCCCAAGAAAACTGGTCACAACCCGAATTGCGCGATGCTCTGGCAAGGCGCGGGCCGCCCGCAGCATGTTCAACTCGGTCTCTTGGTCCAAGCCATATCCGGATTTCACTTCTACCGTGGTGACCCCTTCAGCCAGCATGGCGTCAATGCGGGGTAGCGCTTGAGCGACCAACGCCTCCACGGTGGCAGCACGGGTGGCGGTGACTGTGGAGACAATACCACCGCCTGCCCGTGCAAGCTCTTCATAACTGGCTCCGTTGAGGCGCATCTCGAATTCCGCAGCGCGATTGCCACCATGCACCACATGGGTGTGGCAGTCGATCAAACCTGGGGTGACCAAACGGTTGCCCAAGGAGGTTTTGGGGCAGCCCTCAAAGGCGACTGGTAGCTCGCTTTCGGGGCCGACCCAGGCGATTTTCCCCTCAACCACGGCAATCGCTGCGGCATCAACGAGCCCATAGGGTCCTGCTCCGGCGACAAGAGTAGCCGCACGTAGCTCGGTAAAAACGTGACCCTCTGTCGTCATGGGTGACCTCCACAAAAATCTGTTTTCCTCTTTTCTCGTACAAATCAATATGTCATATGTCTAGACATAAAACGAGGTAAGAAATGACCACGATCTTTGCAAAACGTGCACTATTGACCACAGGCTGGGCTGAGCAAGTGCGCCTGACACTGCATGGCGGCAAGATTTCAGAGATCTGCGTCAACACCCAGCCTGCATCCAGCGATTGCCGGGTCGACAGCCTTTTGCCCGCGCTGGGGAATTTGCACAGCCATAGCTTTCAGCGGGCCATGGCCGGGATGACCGAATACCGCCTGGCCGGGCGCGATAGTTTTTGGACCTGGCGCGAACTCATGTATCGCTTTACCGCTCACCTTTCCCCAGACCAAATCGAAGCCATCGCCGCTTTGGTCTTTATGGAAATGCAGGAGGCAGGCTATGCTTCGGTCGGAGAATTCCACTACCTGCACCACCAAAAAGACGGCCAAACCTATGATAACCTGGCAGAGCATTCGGACCGGATCATGGCGGCCGCGGTTGAAACGGGTATCGGCCTCACCCATCTCCCAGTCCTCTATAGCTATGCAGGGGTCGGCAAACGACCGCTAGAACCGGGGCAGCTGCGGTTTGGCAATGATGTAGACCAGTTTTGCAGGCTTGTGGAGCTCGCGCGCAGCGCGGCCTCCACCCTGCCCGCCGATTGTCAGGTTGGCATTGCCCCACATTCCTTGCGGGCCACCGCACCAGACGATCTTGCACGGGTCTTGCAAACCCAAGCTGAGGACTGCCTTGTCCATATTCATATCGCTGAACAGCCAAAGGAGGTTCAAGAGGTCCTGGCCGGTCTCGGCGCGCGCCCGGTTGAATGGCTCATGGCCAATGCCCCGGTGAGTCAAAACTGGTGCCTGATCCACGCCACTCATATGACCCAGGACGAGACAATCGCCATGGCCCGATCCGGCGCAGTTGCCGGTCTTTGCCCGATAACGGAAGCCAATCTTGGCGACGGCCCTTTTAATGGCGCCACCTATCTGGAAGCGAACGGAGCCTTTGGGGTGGGGTCGGATTCCAATGTATTGATCTCCCTCACAGAAGAGCTGCGTACACTTGAGTATTCACAGCGCCTGCGGGACCTGGCGCGCAATGTTCTGGTCCGAGGTGAAGGCTCGGTCGGCCATGCGCTCTACACCGGTGCCGCCAAGGGCAGCGCCCTGACCCTAGGGCGTGGAAAGGGAGAAATAGCGGAAGGCCAATGGGCGGATCTACTGGCCATCGAGACCAACCATCCATCGCTCTGCGCTCTGACAAATGACCAGATTTTGGATGGGCTTGTCTTCGCCGCCAAAGACAGTGTTATCACCGATCTGTGGTCAGCAGGACGTCATACTGTTCAGGCGGGGCGCCATATTGCCCGTGATCCAGTCGTTGCCCGTTACCGTAAGGCAATGTCCGATCTGCTATCAGAGATCGGCTAGGCTCCTCCCCAAGACTCGTGGGCCCGAGCGCTCAAGATGCCCCCTTTGCGGAAGCAATGGGTAAGGCCTGAAGGAGTGCTTGGCCTAGGCGTACAAATTTCTACCCTAAATTGCATCAATGCAACGCAAAAGCAGCCCAGGGAAGATATTGAAATTTCCCAGTATAGTGTTGACATGTGGCTTTTGCGCATGAGAACCCGCAGCCGCATTGTCCAAAGTCAGGCATTTTATCGTTTAAAACCAAAGCTACACATAGTTTTTAATCTCATTTTGCAAAGCAAGAAGAGGTGCCGAAATTCCAAGCGCAACGCCATGTTGACGCTGATTCGGCAATTGGTTAATAAATTGTTAACTTAGAGGAAAGTCTTGGCATATCCGCCCAAAGACCGTCCAGTATGCCGCGTTAAAGGGTGACAGATTCAGTGCTACAGTCCTTAGATTTCCCCACAGATGACACCCCTTCAACTGCGCCAACGTCCAAACCGGTCAAGCTCAACGCGGTTGTCACCAAAGGCAATATCCGCGTCGTTGCAAAGTCGGGGTTGCAGGTGGTTTCCCCGCACGACGGCGAAGCGCGCCCTCCTGATTTGGCGATCAACGATCTTAATGAACCAGCAAATATCGAAACGAATGGCGCAGCGCACAGTGTTATTTCATCCGTAGAACCCACCACGCCTTCGGCT
Source organism: uncultured Roseobacter sp. (assembly GCA_913054455.1). Taxonomy (GTDB): domain Bacteria; phylum Pseudomonadota; class Alphaproteobacteria; order Rhodobacterales; family Rhodobacteraceae; genus Pseudophaeobacter. The sequence goes on along the minus strand of CAJXIL010000001.1, from coordinate 11,994 downwards.
TCTGCGCCTTGGAACGATGGGTTTGCTGAGCGTGCCCATGACACGACGCCGATCGATTCTGTAATTTTGCCTCCGCCGGGACTTTCTATGAAAATGATAAAACTCATCGCCGCGGCCGCTGTTTTGGGCATTGCTGCTATCGCCCTGACCTTCTTGCAATTTTCAGGATCTGACAGTGAGATACAAGGCGGGGGCTTGGCAGGGGCTTCGGGCTATAGCCCAGTCATTGCTGCGGCTGATGCTGGAACTTTGTCGACGACCCCTGTTGCGCAGTTGGCCGCAGCCTCTGACGCAAACAATGCTGACATAGTGGCCCAGATCACCGCAGGCACACTGGCCGCCCTGCGCAATGGGACGCCAAAGTCATACGCAGCCGCGCTGCCTGAAACAGCCGCACCTACCTCTGTGAATATGGGAGAGGTCAGTGGACTTTATGCCATGGTGTTGACGGCACTGGAGCAGGGGCAATCGCGCCAGTACATCGATCAAATGGTCAACGACGCGCATCGCACGCAAAAAGTGGCCGTGCCCGCCCTGTTGTTGACAAGCTCAGGTGAGGTCAACACCGACGCGCTGTTGACACTGTTTGGCGGCCAATAAAACGAAACATGTCGTCCTTGGGATCCTGCCATCCTGAGGGCTCTGTCAACTTTGGGCTCCTGACTGCACCGGACCCGATCAAATACCTTCTCAATTTCCAACCGGTCTCAACTCAAACACGGCTTAGATCGTGGCGACCGAATTATTTGCATCCCTGGGGGGAACCACATGAAGAACACGCTCCTGGCAGCAACTCTTGCAGTTGTCGGCCTATTTTCCGCACAGACCCTCGCTGCTGAAACCTGTGGTGGTTACTACAAGGTCAGATCCGGAGACAGCCTGTCTGTGATCGCGGACCGGTTGTACAAGGATGTTGGCACTTGGAGCACCATCCATTCGCAAAACATCGACGCCATTGGCCCCAAGCCAAATGCAATTCGCGTCGGTATGAAACTGCGGATGCCCTGTATCAACGGATTGCCGACCGGCTTGGAGGGCGGCACCAAGGCCGCCAGCGCAGCCCCGGTTGCCGCAGCGCCCGTAAAAGTGACACCAGGCAATGCATCGGTTCGGCAGAAAATCAATCTGCTGACAGGTGATGACTACGCCCCCTTTACCTCCAAGGCTTCGCATAATGGCGGGTTAATCACGGATGTAATGGATGCAGTTATGACCTCGGCGGCCCCAAAAGAAGGCTATGCCATCCACTGGGTGAATGACTGGGGATCCCATTTTGACCCCCTACTGTCCAACGCCCTGCTCGACGTGGGCTTTCCCTGGTATCGACCCGATTGCGACAGCATGCCCGACAGCTATCGCTGTGTGAACTTCCTGTTCTCGGACTCGATGTTTGAGACCCTGATGCTGCTCTTCGTCGACAAAAGCCGCCCCTTCACCTTTGAGGATGACGCCGACATTCTGGGCAAGACCCTGTGCCGCCCCAATGGCTATTTGACCTTCGACCTGGATGGCTCTGGCCGCCGCTGGATTGCGGACAACAAGATCACCCTGAAATCCCCTCATACGGTCAAAGACTGCTTTGACATGGTGGCAAAAGGTGAGGCCGACGCGGTTGCGATCAATGAATTCACCGGTCGCAGCGTTATGAAAGAGCATGATCTGGCAGGCCAGTTCAATGTTCTGCCACAGCCTCTGTCGGTTCTGGGCATCCACGCGGTGGTGCACAAAACCCATCCCCGCGCCGAAGAAATGATGGCGCTGGTCAGCGAGGGTCTGAAGAACGTGCGCGACGATGGCACCTACCAGCGCATCATCGAGGATCACCTCTCCCGCATCTGGGCTGAGTTCTAGGAGAGGCTATCATGCTGAAAAAGCTATCACTCTCACTGGCTATTGTGCTGGGCTTTCTCAGCCCAGTGACTGCCTGGGCCATTTGTGACGTGGATTACCGTGTTCAACCCGGTGATACGCTCTTCTCGATTGCAGAACACCATTATGGGGATCGCGGTCGCTGGACCCTTATCTACTACGGCAACCAAAGCCGTCTGACCGGCCCCGTTGCCGAGCCGGGCAAGGTTCTGCACATTCCCTGCGCCAAGGGCGTATCCGCCCCAGATGCCACGCCGCTGCGCCGCGATGATGCCGAGATGAAACTGCTGACCGGGGGTGGGTTTGCCCCTTTCACGGATCAGGATTTGCCAGGTCAGGGCTTGATTACCGAGCTGGTGAACGCCGCAATGGAGCTCACTCCCTCTCCTGTTTCCTATTCGATCACTTGGGAAAATGACTGGTCCAAACATCTGTTCCCAAAACTCGACGACAAAGAGTTTGATATGGGGTTCCCCTGGTTCAAGCCGGATTGTGAGACCACGCCGCAGGATAAACGCTGCGTGAACTTTCATTTCTCCGAGCCGCTGATCACCATTCCAATCATGCTCTTTGCCCGTGCGGATGCAGGGTTTTCCTTTGAGCAAGACAGCGATCTGGAGGGCAAGACACTGTGCCGCCCCAAGGGGTATTTCACCCATGATCTGGATCGCCCAGGCCGTCGTTGGCTTACGGAGGAAAAAATCACTCTCGTTCAGGCGGACACCCCTGCGGCCTGCTTTCATCTGGTGAATGAAGGGCGTGTAGACGCCGCCACAGTCAATCTGTTCCTTGGCGCCAATACCCTGATAGAGGAAGGTCTGCGCAACAGTATCCTACCAGTGGAACGCCCCCTCTCCGAAGAGGGGCTGCATGTGGTGATTTCCAAACGCCACTGGCGTGGCACCTCACATCTCTACCGGATCAATGCTGGCCTGAAGGCTCTGAAGAAAGAGGGACGGTTTGAGGAAATCGTTGCCCGCCATCTTGAGCTGTTCTGGGCACAGTTGCAGTAGCCGCCTTAGGGGTTGACCTACGAAGATACCTACAAGAGGCCGCGCTTTGGGCGTGGCCTTTTTTTCTGATCTAGTCGTCAACGGGCACCGCACCGCCAACATCGCTGCGGGCAATTGCAACGGATTTGACAACGGCGTAGCAGGGCGTTCCGCAGGATAGCTCCAGCGCCTGAGCAGAACGCCGGGTGATACGCGCCAGCACCCGCCCTGCGTCGGTCTTGAGCGAGACCATGGCGCCAGGACCGCTGCCACTACGGATCTGCTCGACCTCGGCGGGTAATATATTCAGAGCAGACAAACCCTCTGGGCGGTGTCGGGACAGGATCACATCCTGCGCCAGGATCCGCACCCGCAACAGGCTGCCGGGCGCCTGTTGCACCTGAGGCAAAAACAGGGACACACCCCCTGCATCAAGCTCGCTGAGCCCATCAGGATGATGGCGCAACAACCGAGCCTCGAGGAGCGCCCCTGCGGCGCGCACCCCAGTTGGCATCACCCGATCGTCACCAAAGACCTCTGCCGCGTTACCCTGGCGTTGCACCTGTCCGTCTTTCAGCACCACGACGGATGTGGCTAGGCGCGCCACCTCAGCAGCGGAGTGGCTGACGTAGAGCATCGGCACCTTCAGCTCATCCCGCAGGCGTTCAAAATAAGGCAGGATTTCTTCTTTGCGGGCCTCGTCCAATGCGGCCAGAGGCTCATCCGCAAGGATCAGATCCGGGCTGGAAAGCAAGGCCCGCCCAATGGCCACCCGCTGCTTTTCCCCCCCCGACAGCGCTACGGGATGACGCTGCATCAAGGCACCGATGCCAAGCATGGTCACGATCCGATCCAGATCCTCCCGCACGGCACCACGCGGCGCAAACCAGCGGCCAAACAACAGATTTTGGCGTACGGTGAGATGAGGGAAAAGCCGCGCCTCCTGGAAGATATAGCCCAAGCGACGGCGGTGCGGCGGCACCCAAAGGCCTTTGCCTAGATCAAACAACACCCGACCGTTCAACGCCACCCGACCACTTTCAGGGCGCCTCAGCCCGGCCACCGCATTGATCACGGCTGTTTTGCCCGCCCCAGAACCGCCAAACAGTACTGTCACCCCGGCAGGGGCCTCAAAGCTCAAATCAAGCGTAAAACCATCCAGGGGCTGGCGCAAAGACACCTCAAGCATCACAGGCCTCCCAAGCGGCGGGCTGCGCGGCGCGCCAGCACTTCGGAGAGGATCAGCGCCCCCATGGCGACAGCAACAGAGATCCCGACCAGACGTAGCGCGGCACTTTCGCCCCCCGGAACCTGCAAGAAGGCATAGATCGCCGAGGGCAGAGTTTGGGTCTGCCCAGGGATATTTGAAACAAAGGTGATAGTGGCGCCAAATTCCCCCATCGCCTTCGCAAAGGCAAGAATGACACCGGCAAGGATACCAGGCAGGATGAGCGGCAGGGTCACTGTGACAAAGGCCCAAAATGGGTTGGCCCCAAGGGTCGCAGCGGCTTGTTCCAATTTAGGGTCCACGGCCTCGATCGACAGTCGAATGGCCCGGACCATAAGCGGGAAGCCCATGATCGCCGCTGCCAAAGCTGCGCCAGTCCAGCGAAAGGCAAAAGACATACCAAACTGCTGCAAAAATCCACCTAACCCGGCCTGCGGGCCAAAGGTGAGCAGCAACAGATAACCAGTAACAACCGGCGGCAAGATCAGTGGTAGATGGACCAGCCCATTGATCAGTTGTTTGCCGGGAAATTGCCAACGCGCCAGCGCGTAGGCGGTAAAGATACCAAAAGGTAAGGTCACAAGGCTGGCCCAGATCGAAACTTTGAGAGACAGCGCCACCGCCTGCCATTCTTCGGGGCCAAGCCAGCTCATCCGCCGCTACTCCGCAATCACGTCAAAGCCCGCCGAAACAAAGGCGTCGCGCGCCTCTGGGCCTTGCAGATAGGAATAAAAGGCCTCAACGGCGGGACCACCCGCCCCTTGAACCTTGGCAAGCGGGTAGCGGATCGGAGCGTGAGAGTGCGCCGGGAATTCTGCCAAAACTGATACGCGAGGCTCGGCTTGGGCATCGCTGGCATAGACCACGCCAAGCGGGGCGGCTCCGGCCGCGACAAGTGCAAGTGCAACGCGCACATTATCTGTCTGTGCAATATGAGAGGCGAGGTCCGGCCAAAGCCCCAATGTTTCAAACGCGGATTTGCCGTATATTCCCGCAGGAACAGCCTCAACCAAGGCCATAGCCAGTTTGCCCTGCCCCAGCTGGTCGAAAAGAACTGGATCCTCAAATCCGGTAATAATCCGGGCGCTCTGCTTTGGCGCCACCAGAACCAATCTATTGCCCAGAAGGTCCCGGCGACTGCTTGGGACAATGCGGTTTTGGTCTTGCAGGTAGTCCATCCAATCTGGGCTGGCCGGCAGGTAGATATCAGCTGGCGCTCCCAAAGCGATCTGACGCGCCAAGAGCGAAGACCCCGCCAACGACAGGGCGGTCCTATGACCGGTGTCAGCCTCAAATTTCGCACTGATCTCATCCAATGCCGTCTTCAGGCTGGCAGCCGCAAAGACCGTCACATCCGCCGCCAAAGCGGTTTTGGCTAAGCCCAGTCCGCTCAAGCAGATCAAAGCCGCAAGGAAACATCGGATCCGGAAAATGATATCAAAGCCCCCCTGGGCCAGCTACAAATGCGTCCCTTTTGGGTAGCTCTGCCATTGCCCTTGGGCAAGTCAAATATGCAGATCACCAATGCCAGGAAACTGCGCCCAGGGTAAAGAAACGCTTGGCCTAGACAGACAAAAGCCCACCCCCGTGTTTCATGGGGCGGGCCTTTGCGAATTCAGTGTAGGCGATCAGAAGAGCGTCAGCCCACCTGGATCGGCTGCCGCTGGCGCTGGAGCGGGTTTTGGAGCCGGCCGCGCTGCCGCCAATTCCTGTTCACCCAACCGCCGGTCATTTGCCACCCGGGTTTGCTGGGCACTGCCAGAGACCGCATGAAACCGCACACGCCGCGCAGAGGTGCCACCAACGCTGGACGAAATGACAGGAATGCCTTCGTCCTGAAGGAACTGCTGCACGAAGGCAGAGTTAGACGCACCAATATCGGAGAGGTTCGCAGACATCTTAGCGCCGCCAAAGACCTTGGCCTTGAGGTTGTTCCGCTGCGCCCCTTTTTTCATGATGCCGTTGATCAATAGCTCCATTGCGTGAATGCCATAGCGGGCGCTCACGCCGTTGCCATTGGCGTTTGCCAGCAGGAAATGGTTCATTCCGCCGACACCATTTTCGGCGTCATAGATACAGGCCGCAATACAGGAGCCGAGAACGGTAGAAAACATCACTTTAGGATCTGTAGAGACCCGGTATTCCCCCTGCAGAACCGTGACCGAGGTAGTATTGGCAAAAACTGTTGTCACAGCACACTCCTTATCAACTAAACTCAGGCTTTTGCAGCCTGTAAAAGGGCCCCAGCCATACGGGCTAGGGAAACTTGTTTTTCTGCAGCGCCGGTTTCCCAGGCGACACGTGGCATTCCATAGACAACCGAGGATTTTTCATCCTGCGCAAAGGTGGTTGCCCCTGCGTTGCGTAGGGCCAAGAGCCCCTTGGCCCCGTCCTGGCCCATGCCGGTCAAGATGGTTGCAACCACCTCTTTTCCATATGGCACGGCAGAGGTGAACAATGCGTCAACAGAAGGCATATGACCTGAAATAGGTGGGCCTTCTTTGAGGCGCACCCGCATTGGCTTACGTTGAGTCATGCCCATATGGCGCCGCTGACCCGCCGCAACATAGACGTGTCCTGGCTCCAGCGTCATATTGTCGTCTGCCGGGAGAACTTTGGCGGCGCAGATCCGATCCAACAGCGATACGAGGCCCTGGCCAAAATTCTTGCCGGTGTGCTGCACAATCAAGGTTGGTGGGCACTGCGCCGGAAAACCAACGAGAACGCTGCGCAAAGCTTCTACCCCACCTGTGGAGGAGCCAATCAGAATGATCTTTTTAAAGTCAGTCGCAGAGCCAGCTGCGCCGTTTCGTTTTCCGGCCCTGGTTTGATCACGCCTGGGGGCTTTGACCATCATGTCAAAGTACTGCGAGAACTGTACCGGAGAATCCGTTTTTGTCAGTTCAAAAATCCCGGCTCCGACGTTCAGCAAAGGCGAGGATTTGCGCGCTGGCGTCGCCCCAAGACTATCCATCACCGCGACCCACCGGGTGTCTAGCGCGGAGAACAGCGCCAGCATCATCTCAAATTCTGGCAGCTTGGTAAAACCATCTTCAACAAAGGCAAAAACCGGCTGCGCTGCCTCTGCCTGATTGTAGGCCATCATCAGGTTGTTGGCCAAAAACACCTTCATACCAGGATAGGTAGATTCCATGTGCTGTTGAATGGAACGGGCAAAGGCCCGATCAGTAGTAATGATCAATAAGTTCTGAGACGGCAATGTGTCACCCAGTCAGGTTGATCGGCAAAAAACCGAAGTTTACGGTCGCCTCGGGGCAGCTTGCGCGCCCCGAGAATGGCTATTCAAAAATCTTGCCACAGGTCCTGTGCGGCATTTCCACCGGTGTGGGCAGCGACGCTGGATGGCGTTGGTTTCACCTCATCCAAATCCCAGTCATCATTTCCATGGGCAGAGGGAAGCTGATCCTGCGTCGCAGGTGGCGAAGCAGCCGTCTGCATCTGCACGACCTTGGCGCCATCCTTGATGCTGAAACGAGATACCAGCTGCGCCAGCTGCGTCGAATCGGAGCTCAGCAGGTGTCCAGCCGCTGTCGCTTGTTCCACCATGGCGGCATTTTGCTGTGTCACCTGATCCAACTGCGTCACGCCAGTATTGATCTCATTGAGCCCTGTGGATTGTTCCACGGCCCCCTCCGCAATACCGGACACAAGCTTGGAGATGTGGCTGACGCGTTCAACGATATTGTTGAGCGCATCCCCAGCTTTGCCAACCAGATCAACACCGCGTTCGACCTGTTTCGAGCTGTCACTGATAAGGGTCTTGATCTCCATCGCCGCGTCAGAAGACCGCTGCGCCAGAGCTCGGACTTCAGAGGCCACAACCGCAAAGCCTTTGCCAGCCTCACCGGCTCGGGCCGCTTCTACGCCCGCATTAAGCGCAAGCAAATTGGTCTGGAACGCAATATCATCGATAACCGAGATGATCTGACCGATGTGATCCGAACTCTGTTCGATTTCAGTCATGGCTGAAACCGCACTTTGCACAACTTCACCGGTGTTCTCTGCCTCTTTCTTTGCTTCGTCCATGGTGGCTTCAACACTACGGGCGCCATCGGCCGCGGATTTCACACTTGCGGTCAATTCATCCAGAGCGGCCGCTGTTTCTTCCAAGGTCGCGGCCTGACTTTCTGTCCGATTGGACAGATCATCAGAGGCACGGCTAATTTCAGTCGCACCGTTGCGAATGGAACTAGAAGAATCAATGACTTGAGAAACAGTTTCGCTAAGGGTCTCGATTGTCTGATTGTAGTTCAGGCGCAGTTTTTCGTGCTCACCAGAGAAGACCTGTTCAATAGGGAGAGAGAAATCGCCCTCAGAAAGCCTGACCAGACCCGCGCTCAGGTTCTCAACAACAATTTGCTGTTCCTGTTGCAGCTCTGCGCGATGTTCTTCGGCAATGCGGGCCTGCTGCAGATCTTCCTGCATCGACACCAGTGTCTTACCGATCTCGCCAATCTCGTCACCGCGGTCCGCATCCGGCACGTCAATATCCAGATTGCCAGAAGAAACCGCATCCATATTGCGACAGATGCGAGCCAAAGGACGGGTAATCCGGCCAGCAAACAGCCAGCCAAAGACCGACATGACGGCAGCGCCCAGCAACGAGGCAATCATCAAGATATTGCGATCTCTTACCACTGGCGCCAGCAGCTCTTGGCGATCTTGTTCAATGGCAATAACCCAGGTGCCTCTTTCCAGTGGAATGCTTTCGGCATAGGCCGCGACAGGTTGGCCGCGCAGGCCAGTTGCTTCTGTGGTAAAGCGACCGTTTCCTTCCAGGGCTTGTGTCAGGTAGTCGCTGGCAGGCAGCTGGTCCAAAACGGCATGGCCATCTTCAAAGCGGGAAGACGAGCGCGCGGTGAGGTCGGGCCCCGCCAAAAAGATATCGACCGAATCGCCAATACCCTGATCATCGTTCATAATGCTGTTGATCATGTTCATTGGGATTTGCAGGATCACAACACCCACCGTTTGGCCCGAAGGCGCGACAATCTTGGTGGCCGCAAAAGCAGCGGCTGCATTGTCACTTGGCGCGTAGGGCGTCACATCGGAAAAGACGACCCTGCCGGCCTCAGCCTCCAGTGCTTCGCGGAAGAGGACAGCGAGATCACTATCTTTGTAGGCGCCATTCATCAGGTTGGTGCCATAGTCGTCTTCTTTAAAGACTGAATAGATCACATCCCCAGGCATGCTGATCAGGAAGGCATCATAGTAGCCTTTCGCTGTCAGCAGAGTCCGAAAGGAAGGATGAAACTTGGAGTGATGGATATTGTAGGGAATCGTCTGTTTGCCGCGGTCGAGCATGTGGCGCTCACCAGCTGGAAAGGGATTCTCTGCGATATAGGTCTTGCGTGCGATATCCGAGGCCTCAGCCCCGAGGTTGCTCCAGGCTGCCGAAAGCCGCTGAATGGCCGTTGCTGTGGAAGGCGTACTTGCCAACGTCAGCAGGTCGGCGTTGACCCCGCGCAACAGCGCCTGAAAAGCCGTTTTGCGCCCAGCAATGAGAGACTCGAACTGATTTTCGGCCTGTTGAAAGGCGCTTTTCTGAAAGTTGATTGTACTGATCGTGACAATAATCGCGGTCAGCAGCACCCCAAACCCGACGACGAACAGCGGTAGTTTGTGGGCGATCTTCAGAGACTTCAGACCCTGCATTTTCTTCTCCTGCGGCATGTTTCGCGGCAAACCGCGTAATGACTAGCGGCTAGATTGCAGAAGAGATGTTAATTTGCGGCTTACGGACCCCGTCAGTAATTTCAATTTTAGAAATCTAAAGTCATTTCATGCCTATTCCTGGGTCCAGCAGGCACCATTTTTATCCCAATAGTCGAGCTGTTGGAGCCATCAGGAAATAGCGCCTATATATACGGTACTCTTGCGCCGCTCCCTTTGGTGCTGTCGTTAAACGAAATCATTCCTTTTGATTTGTCGGCACTGCAGGAACCGGAAAAACTTTAGGAAAATGCGCGGATCTCCCTGGTTTTCAATCGCACAAAACCTCTGTTCTCACTGTTTGCAGCAATCAATTGTTAAGCCCAAAGGCCTAACTATGAAGCTATCGAATACAAACATGTCACCGACAATGGGGGTGAGAATCGCGGAAGATGACCACAGAAACGCAGAAACACCTTTTGGAATTGCCAAATGCATTTGCAGAGTTGAGTCCGCTCACAGCATTTCTGAGCGGGGCCCGCTCCGCCGCAGTGGAGATTGATTGCAGCAATGTTGCAGCCATGCCTTCGCGCTGTCTGCAACTGTTGCTTAGCGCCGAACAACAATGGCGCTCCGAAGAACTGGGGTTCGCGGTAACCCATATTAACGATTCCTGCCGCAAGTCCCTGACGCTCTTGGGTCTTGAGCCCAACCGATTTGAAGACGAGGTAACAGCATGAAAACCAAAGTACTGGCAATCGATGATTCCCGCACCATCCGGAATCTGCTCGCGGCCACCCTGGAAGAGGCCGGATTTGAGTATGTAAGTGCGGTCGATGGCCGCGAAGGCGTCGACATGTATGATGATGTCGCACCAGATGTGGTGATCACAGACATCAACATGCCCAACCTCGACGGTTTTGGCGTGATCGAAGAACTGCGCGGCACTGACATCAATTCCAAGGTTCCAATCCTGGTCCTAACCACGGAAAGCGCCCCAGAGATGAAGGCACGTGCCCGTAACGCCGGTGCCACTGGTTGGATCACCAAACCATTTGATGATGCCTCCCTGATCTTCGCACTCAAGCGCGTAACCGGGGCTGCGGCATAAAATGTCGGGGTCAATCCAAGATACCTTCTTTGAGGAGTGCGAAGAACTCCTTGAAGCAACGGATGAGGGTTTGAGCGCCATCGAAGGAGGCGATCATAACCCAGAGGTAGTCAATGCCGTTTTCCGCGCGGTTCACTCGATCAAGGGTGGCGCGGGCGCATTTGGCTTGGACGAGTTGGTGGCTTTTGCCCACAGATTTGAGACTGTTTTTGATGAGGTCCGGGCCAACCGGATGGAGCTTGATGAGCCGCTGATCCAGCTGCTGCTGCGCTCCTGCGATCACCTGTACAACCTGGTCGCCGTTGCCCGCGATGGCGGCGAAACCGACCAGGCGCATCACGACATGCTGATCGAAGCTCTGGACAAGTACATTCCTGAAGAGGAAGAAGATCTGACCTTTGAGCCCATGGGGCTTGGTGGTCCGATGGATATAAGTGCGATTGATATCCCTGCGGCCCCGACCGAAGAGACCTATCAGATCCATTTCCGTCCCCTCAAGGACATGTACAGCACCGGCAATGAGCCCATTTTCCTGTTCCAAGCTCTCAAAGAGATGGGTGAGCTGAACATCGAGCTCGATGTTATGGAGCTGCCCGGGTTTGACAGTATTGATCCAGAGGAAAGCTATCTCAGCTGGAATCTGACCCTTGTCACCACCGAAGCACGATCCACAGTTGAAGCGGTCTTTGAGTTTGTCGAAGGCCTCTGCGAACTGTCAATCGAAGGTGCCGGTGACGCGGAAGCGGATGCTGCTGCCCTTGCGGCGCTAGAAGCCGCTTTTGGTGGTGCCCCAACAGACCCAACGCCTGTATCGGAGCCCGCAGCCATGGTTGAAGAGACCCCCGCAGCCCCTTTTGAACAGCCGGCCCCCGCACCAACACCGGAGGCAAAACCGGAAGTGTCCGGCGGCAAGCCTGCGGCCCCCAAAGCCGAGAACGCAAAATCTGAGCAGCGTGGGCCAAATCCAACACTGCGCGTTGATCTCGAGCGGGTGGACCGGCTTATCAACGCTGTTGGGGAGCTGATCATCAACCACTCGATGTTGGCACAACAAATTGCCAATCTGGATGTGGCCGATGTGCGGGACGTTGAAACCGAACTGGAGGGCTTTAAGAACCTGG